>JAUNJB010000109.1 GCA_030535375.1 Clostridia bacterium
CGTCGGCGTGGGAACCGGCGTAGGCGTCGGGGTCGGTGTGGCCGTAACCGCCGGCGTGGCCGTAGGTTCCTCGGTCGGCACGCTCGTAGGCACGCTTGTCGGCTCCGCAGTCGGCGTACTCGTCGCCTCCAGCAGCAAAACCGGCGTCGGCGTCACCGTCGGCTCGACATCGGGTGTCGTCTCCAGGCTTGCAATGCCCGGAATCTTCGCAAGCAGCGCCTCACGCTGCTGCGGGAACACGATCCAGCCGAGCACAAGCACCGCCAGCAGAAGGACCAGCACGATGATCACGCCGATCAGGCAGCCAGTGCCCCCCTTCTTCTTCCTTTTTCCGCTCTTGCGAGGCGGCTCCCAGTCGTCCTCATCATCAAACCAATCCGGCTCATCCTCCAGTTGGGGACGGGGAGCAGCCTTCCTCTGTGGCTGTGCAGGCGCCTGCTTCGCGCGCGGAGCCTGCGCAGGCTGCCTCTGCCCACGCGCCTCCTGAGAAGCGCGCGGCGCCTGCGAATAGGCCTCAGCAGGCGCTTCCGGCTGCTCAAAGTCCGCCGTCGCCTGCTCCTGCTGTGCTTTAAACTCTTCAAATGCTTTTTCCTGCGCTGCGGCACGCCTGCGCCTGGGCGGCACCGGCGCACCGTTCCTTTGTTCGTCCAACTTGTACACCTCATTTCAGACAATCTTGTCTTTTCCCATTATACAGGATAATTTCCTTTTTCTCAATCCCATTTTCGAGAAAAGGTGGAAAGCGGAGCATTTTTATCCGGGTCATTCTGCCAGAAATGCCATAAGATGGAAGAAGAGAATCCCTGAAAGGAGTGTTATGATGCTCGATTCCATTTCTCCCTATGCGCTTCTGCGCGCAAGCATTCCCAAGAGCGCGCCCACCATCGTGACCACCTACGATCTGTACAGCGCCGCGCAGGCCTCGCCGCCCGCCGCGCAGGAGCAGGGACGCGCGCTCGAGCCCGAACCCGAGCCGGAGCGCACGCCGGCGCCCCAGCAGGCCGATGCGCCGGCAGGCGCCGCCCGCATGCCGCTTGTGCCGGCAAGGCGGACGCATTACATTTCCGACATCAAGACGCGGCACAACGCCGCCATCCGCCGCACCTCGTTTTCAAACCATCCTCTTACATAATCCCCTGGCCGGTGCCCTCATTGAGCGCACCGGCCTCTCTTTGCGTCCATCGGCCCGCCTCATATCTCGCCGACGGCCAGCAGGGCGGCGGCGGCCAGCGGTGTTCCGGCCAGCGATGCGGCACGGGTGCCGGCGCAGCGGGTTCCTCCCCGCGCCCGGCCTGATTGTCCCGCTCTGCGGACTGCATGCTCCGTTCCCACAGCGGCTCTTCTCCGCTCGTGGCCTGATCGTTTTGCTCTTCTGTCTGCAAATTCTCAGCGCCCTTCGGCTCGCCATGCACGCCTGCATGCTCTTCGTCCGTGTCTGCCGTATGGGCTTCCCTTTTCTGCCGCGCCGCGCGCGCCTCCCGCTGCCCGGCCCTCATTCTTTCGCCCTGCCTTTCAAAGGCACGCCGCCCGACCTCCCCCGAATCCATCAGCAGCGCGTCGTTCACCGTCACATAGCCGCCCGTCAGCGTCCGCCCGGCGTCCGGCCACGCCTCCTCGGCGCCATCCGTCACGGAATGTCTCGTCTCCTTGCCGTCCGCATAGAGCAGCGTCACCTCCATTTGTCCGGCCGCTGCCGCCTGCACCTTGCAGCGAATCCGTCCGAATCCCTGCGTCAGATAACCGCCCGGCCTGCCTCCCGCACCCTTGAGCACAAAGCTTTTCCCCATTTCCAATCGCCTCCCAGGAAAACTATGCCGGATTGGCGCTTGCCTTGCCCCGTATTTCGCTGTATAATGAATTCATTGAAATTGTGTAAATGGAGGCTGTTTCGTGCGATACACTTCTTTCCTGGCTCTCTTTCTCACTCTGCTGCTGGTTGCCGCGGGCGCTCTGGCGGACACAGGCACCGCGATCTGCCTGGAGGATTTCTTGGCCTCGGCGGATGCCAGCGGCAAACCGCAGATCCTGTATACAGGTCGCACCAAAATCAGCCTGAGGATGCGCAGCGAGCCCGACGTCACCAGCACGCCGCTGGGCGTGCTCAAGGAGAACGACGTCGTTCAGATCTTCGGCTACGATCAATACTGGCTGTTCTGCTGGGATGACGCGGTGGGCATCTACTACCTCGTCCGCCACAACGACAATGTCGTCTCCATCGAGCCTGTCGAGGGCAATACGGCCTCCTACGGCGTCATTCCCAACCGCTTTGTCGCCGTGACATCGAAGGATACCGTACTGCGCACCGATCCCAGCGAAGACGCGGAGGAGCTCATCTCCCTCCCGGCGGATACCCGCTTCAGCATGTGGCTGATTCAGGACGGCTGGGCGGTCGTACCCTACAGGCGTCAGGTCGGCTACATCTACGCGGGCGATATCAAGGATCTCACGCCCGTCGCCCCGACGGTGGAATACGCCCAGGAGGGCGATATCATCGCCGCGTTCACCACGTTCTATTCCACCAAGACCACGGAGCTCAACATCGGCCGCATGGAGAACATCCGCGTCGGATGCCAGTACATCGACCAGACGTATGAAGCCGGCTTTGAATTCGACTTCAACGGCATCGCGGGGCCGTACCGCCACAACCGCGGATACATGGACGCGCCCGTGCTCATCGACGGCGAAACGGTGGGCGGTTCGGGCGGCGGCACTTGCCAGATTTCCACCACGCTTTACAACGTGCTGCTCCAGCTGAACGAGGGAATCACCATACTTTACCGCCGCCCGCACGGGCCCGACGGCGCATCCTACGCGCCGCACGGCGTCGACGCGGCCGTCGGCCGCAACGGCGGAGAGGGCGTGCAGGAGCTCAACCTCAAATTCCGCAATGACTTCGACTTCCCCATCACGATCGATTCCACCGTGCAAAACGGTTCGCTGTGCATCTGCATCCGCAAGGGAGCCGAATAAACCAGCGGCCCGGTGGCCACCTCCACTTCCGAAAATCTCTGCAATCACCCGATTCAGGCGGACGCAGCCGATTCTTTCGCAATTTCCTATACAGCAAAAGCGGCCGGTGGCCACCTCCACTTCCGAAAATCTCTGCAATCACCCGATTCAGGCGGATGCAGCCGTTTTTTTCGCAATTTCCTAATAAAGCAAAAGCGGCCGGTGGCCGCCTCCACTTCCGAAAATCTCTGCAATCACCTGATTCAGGCGAACGCGGCCGATTTTCTCGCAATTTCCTATAAAGCAAAAGCGGCTGGTGGCCACCTCTACTTCCGAAAAACGGCTGCAAATCGCCCGATTCAGGCGAACGCGGCCGTTTTTTTCGAAATTTCCTATACAGCAAAAAAGAGCCAGATCGAGCGTTCTTCTCGTTCTGGCTCTCCTGTTTCCGGGGCTCAGTCATAGCCGAGTGACATTGGGCCCGCCGCCTTTTTATGCGCTCAATGCGCCAGAATCTCGTATCCGTCCTCGGTGACCAGCACCTGAATCTCCCACTGTGCGGACGGCAGGCCGTCCTCCGTGTAGATCGTCCATCCGTTGTCTTCGTCGATGTATATGCCGTCCCCGCCCATGTTGATCATCGGCTCAATGGTGAAGCACATGCCCGGCACCATCAGCATCTCCGTGCCGCGCTTGGAGACATAGCTGACCCACGGCTCCTCGTGAAACTCGAGACCCACGCCATGCCCGCCGATCTCCCTGACCACGGTATACCCGTTCTCTCGGGCGAAATCGTGAATCGCCTGGCCCATGTCCCCCAGGAAGCCCCAGGGCTTCACCTGAGCAAGCCCCACCTCCAGGCTCTTTTTGGTGATTTCCACCAGCCGCTTCTTCTCCGGGGAGACCTCGCCGATGCAGAACATCCGCGAAGAATCGGAGAAATAGCCGTTGTAGATCGTGGAGACGTCGACATTGATGATATCTCCGTCCTCAAGCACCACGTCCTCCGACGGAATGCCGTGACAGACCTCCTCGTTGATCGACGTGCAGACGCTCCTGGGGAAGCCCTCGTACCCCAGCGGCGCGGGTATTCCGCCGCGGAGCACGGTCTGCTCGTACACCCACAGATCGATCTGCGCCGTGGTGATGCCCGCGCGGATGTGCTCCGCCACATAGTCAAGCACCGCGATATTGATCTTTCCGCTCTCGCGCATGCCTTCGATCTGCTCCCGGTTCTTAATCAGCTCGCGCCCGGGCACGACCGCGCCCTGACGGCGGAACGCATCGATCCGGCTGTCAAAATCACAGTGACAATTCTTGTACTTCTTTCCGCTGCCGCACCAGCAGGGATCATTCCTGCCCAAATCGCTCATGGAAACCTCCATCTCCTTTGTCTTGCTGTTTCATCTATCCGCAAAAAGCGCATCCGCTTCCCGTTTCGGAAAGCGGGCGCATCTTTGTGTTATGCATGATATGCCGCGCGGAGCGCCCGCTTGCGCGCATCGGCGTCATCCAGCATGGTAAACGCGTGGCGGATGCTGCTTTCGCTCTCGCAGGCCGCGCCGCCGACCATACGGGCAATCTCCTGGGCGCGCTGCGGGCGGTCAAGCCGCGTCACCTCGGTGCGCGTGACGCCGTCTTCATCGTACTTGCGCACGAGGAACTGCTCGTCCGCCATCGCGGCGATCTGCGGCAGATGCGTGACACAGATGACCTGATGATGATCGCCTATCTGCGACATCTTCTCGGAGACCACCTGCGCCATGCGTCCGCTGATGCCGGTATCGATCTCGTCGAAGACCATGCTGCGCGGGATGCCCGGTTTCTGCGCGGACAGATTCTTGAGCGCCAGCATGATGCGCGAAAGCTCGCCTCCGGAGGCCACGCGCGCCAGGGGCTTGAGCGACTGCCCCAGATTCGCGCAGAACATCATCTCCATCCGGTCGACGCCCTGCGCGCTGAAGCGGTCGCTGAGCTTTTCGCCCGCCCCAAGGGGTGCAAACGCCATCGAAAGCCTGGCATTCTTCATGCCCAGGTCGCGCAGCTGCTCCTCCATGCTCTTTTCAAACCGGCGCGCCGCGCTTTCTCTCGCGTGGGTCAGCTCGATGGACGCCGCCTCCAGCGCACGCGCGCTCTGACGGAATTCCTTTTCCAGGCGCTCCATCGCCTCGTCGGAATCCTCCAGCTCGCCAAGCTCTGCGGCGATGCGGTCGCGATACCTGATCATATCGCGCGTCGTCGCCCCGTATTTGCGGTTGAGCCTGCGCAGCAGATCGAGGCGGCTCTCCACGCGCTCGGCCTCCTGCTCATCGTAATCCATGTCCTCCCGCAGGTCGCAGACATCCTTTGCCGCATCCTCGACCTCATAGCAGAGGCTGTCCAGCCGGGCATACACCGCCTCATACTGCGGATCGAGCGAGGCCACCGGGGACAGCGCGTTCACCCCGTCGCGCAGCAGCTCCACAGCCGAGGAGGCGCCCTCCACGCCGTCGGTGAGCAGCGCGCGCGCCTCGTCAAACGCCGCGGTGATCTTCCCCGCGTTGCGGTAGAAGACCTTCTGCCGCTCCAGCTCCTCCTCCTCATCCGCCACAAGGCGCGCGCTGCGCAGCTCCTCCAGCTGGAAGCGCAGCATGTCGATGCGCTGCTCGCGCTCGGCGACGCTCTTGCGCAGGCGCGAGAGCTTCTGGCCGACCGCGCGCCACGCGGCATAGAGCTGCTCGTTCCGCTCAAGCAGCGGGCGGATCTCATCCGCCGCGTACTCATCCAGATAGCCGATATGGTTGCGGCTGTCCAGCAGAAGCTGGTGCTCATGCTGGCCGTGAATATCCAGCAGCTGCGCAGAAACCTGCCGGAGCGTCTGCAGCGGCACGATGGTGCCATTGATGCGGCAGATGTTCTTTCCTGCGCTGGTCAATTCGCGCGAGATGGAGGCGGTATCCTCATCGCCCATCAGCTCCATGCTCTCGAGCACATCCCTGACCTTCTCATTGTCCGCGATGTCAAAGACGGCCTCCACGCGCGCCTTGGTCTGCCCGCTGGCGATCAGTTCGCGGTCAGCGCGCTCGCCCAGCACCAGATTCACCGCATCCACCACGATCGACTTGCCCGCGCCCGTCTCACCGGTCATCACGTTCATTCCGGGCGCAAAGTCGATGGTCATGGAGTCGATCAGCGCCAGATTCCGAATGCTCAGCTGAAGCAGCATTGGCTCTCCTCCTCTTCGGCAAAGCACGCGATGCCCGGGCCGCCCACGCCGCCCGCGCACCGCGCACAGGTTACTTGATGATATTGCGGAAGCGCCTGATGACGGCTTCCACCTCTTCATTGGAGCGCACGATCACCAGAATCGTGTTGTCGCCCGCGATGGTTCCCAGCACCTCCGGCCACTTGAGGCTGTCCACCGCCTCGCCAGCCACATGCGCGCTGCCCGACAGCGTGCGGATCACGATGAGATTGTTCGCGCTGGCCAGATCGATCACCGAATCCGCCAGCATGCGGATCAGCCGGTCATTCATGCCCTGATCGCCCTTGTCCATCGTGGCGTAGCGATAGCTGCCGTCCTCGGCAAGCACCTTGAGCAGATGCATCTCCTTGATATCGCGGGACACGGTGGCCTGCGTCACCACCATGCCGTGCGCGCGGAGTGCCTCCGCCAGCTCCTCCTGTGTCTGTATGCTCTGGCTTTCCACAATCTCGCGGATCAAAGCCTGCCGTTTTGCTTTCATAAGCGACCTCCTTCGATCACAAACTCCACTGCGAAAGCTTGTCCTTCAGCAGCGAGAAAAAATTTCTTTCCTTCGGAAAACGAATCAAAAGACCATCGTGCCGGGAGCGGCTGACCGTGATCTGCTCCCTGTTCTGCATCTCGCAGATGGCCTGTCCGTCCACGGAGAGCTGAATGCCCTCGCGCATCTCCTTCATATTGATGGCAAGCGTCACACGCTCCGCAGAGGAGAGCACGATCGGGCGCGACTGAAGCGCGTGCGGGCAGATCGGATTGAGCACGAAGCACGGCACATCCGGGCTGACGATCGGGCCGCCCGCCGAGAGCGAATACGCCGTGGAGCCCGTCGGGCTGGCGAGCACCACGCCGTCCGCGATGTAGTGATCCACCAGCGCATGCCCGACCGACACGTCGAGCGCGATCATTCTCTGCGACAGGCCCCTGGAGATCGACACCTCGTTGGTGGCATAGGCCAGAATCTCCTGTCCGCCGCACCTCGCCTCCACGCATAGCATCATCCGGCGCTCGATCTCATACTGCCCCCGGCAGAGCATATCGAGCGCGGCGGGCAGCTCCTCCGTCTCCGTTTCCAGGAGGAAACCCAGACGTCCCAGATTGATACCCAGCAGCGGAATGCCGCAGTCCACATACAGATCCAGCGCGCGCAGCATCGTCCCATCCCCGCCGAAGACGAAGATCACGTCGATCTCCCCCGGAATGGGCGCGTCGTAGAGCGCGCAGCCGTCCGTCAGCTCCGGCAGGCAGGCGCGCAGCGCCTCCTCATCCTCGCGAAAGAAGCACGGCTCAATGCCCCGCTCGCGGCACAGCACCGCGCAGCGGCGAACCGTATCAAGCACGGACGGCTTGTTCCGATTCAGATAGAATATCGCTCGACGGATCATAGCCGTCCTCCTTTGCTATGCATCGCGCAGGCTCGCATGCGCCTCGGCGACCACGCGTTTTACCTCTTCATCCGTCACGCGATGCGTCGCCCGGGCAGCGGGCAGAATGTACACCAGAAACTCGATATTTCCTTCCGGGCCCTTGATCGGAGAAAAGGACAGCGCCTGCGCCGCCCAGCCCATGTCGCGCTCGATAAAGGCAAGAATCTCCGCAATCACATCGCAATGCACCTGCGCGTCGCGAACGACGCCCTTTTTGCCCACACGCTCGCGTCCGGCCTCAAACTGGGGCTTGATCAGCGAGATAAACGCGCCGTCCCCGCCCATGATCTCCGCCGCCGCCGGCAGAATCTTGGTGATCGAGATAAACGACACATCCATCACGCCCAGCGTCGGATGCAGGGGGATATCCCCGGCCTTGAGATAGCGCGCGTTGGTGCGCTCCATGACGGTCACGCGCGGATCGTTTCGCAGCTTCCAGTCGAGCTGCCCGTAGCCCACGTCGATGGCGTAGACATGCGCCGCGCCGTTTTGCAGCAGCACATCGGTGAACCCGCCCGTCGACGCGCCCAAATCCATGGCCACCACGCCGTGCACGTCGACGTCAAACACGCTGAGCCCCTTCTCCAGCTTGAGCGCGCCGCGGCTGACATAGCCCGTGCCCGTCCGGCGGACGATCAGCTCGTCCGCATCCGTGACTGCGGCGGACGCCTTGTTCACCTTCGTTTCGCCGACATACACCACGCCGGACATCACCAGCGCCTGTGCCTTCTCCCGGCTCGCCGCCAGGCCGCGCTCCACCAGCGCGATGTCGACCCTCTTTTTATCCGACATGTTCCTTCTCCCCGCGTTTCACGGCATCCCATACCCTCTGCGCAATCTGCTCGGGCATGAGGCCGCATTCCTCCAGCAGCTGATCGACCGTGCCATGTGTGATAAACCGGTTAGGCAATCCGAGCACGGCGATGGGTTCCGGCGCGCCGTTTTCCACACACAGCCGCGCAATCTCCGCACCGAAGCCGCCGATCAGCTCGCCCTCCTCCAGCGTGACGATCATCGCGCGCCGCTCAAACAGTTCACGCAAGCAGTCCATATCCATGGGCCTGAGCGAGCAGCAGTCGATCACGCCCACCCGGAGGCCCGATCCTTCCAGCAGCTCGGCCGCCCGCATGGCGCTTTGCGTCATCCTTCCATACGAAAGCATGACGAGCTCGTCCCCCGCGCGCAGCCTCTCCCAACGGCCCACGGCAAACGGCCGGCCGTCGATGCTCCCGGCATAACGCTCGATGCCGTCCTTGGGATACTGGATGACGCACGGGCCATCCAGCGCCAGCGTCGCGCGCACCGCATCGCGGATCGCCTGCGTATCGCGCGGCGCGAGAAGCGTCAGATTCGGGATGCTCAGCAGCATCGGCACGCTGAGCACGCCGTGATGCGTTTTGCCGTCGTCCCCGACCAGCCCGGCGTGATCCGAAAGAATGCACACCGGCAGCCCCTGCAGGCAGACGTCGTGGACGATCTGATCGTAAGCGCGCTGTAAGAACGTGGAATACACGCCAAAATACGGCCGCATGCCCGCTCGGGCCAGGCCCGCCGCCATGCTCACGGCATGCTGCTCGGCGATGCCCACGTCAAAAAAGCGCTCCGGATAGTACGTTGAAAACTCCGAGAGGCCCGTGCCCCCGGCCATCGCCGCCGTGATGGCCACAACGCGCTCATCCTCCGCGGCCATGGCCACCAGCGCCTTCCCCGCGGCCTGCGCCGCGCTCTCCTTACCGGACTGATTGCGCTTTAAGCCGTTCTCCACACGAAACGGCGCCACACCGTGAAATTTTTCCGGCTGGCGCTCCGCCAAATCATAACCGTAGCCCTTCTTGGTGACCACGTGGATGAGCAGCGGCATATCGACCTGCTTTGCCTCTTCAAAGACGTGCGCCATCTCCTCGATATTATGCCCGTCAAACGGGCCAAGATAGCGAAAGCCCAGCGCCTCAAACAGCGCGCCGTCATCCGATACGAGCCACTTGACCATGTTTTTAACCTGCTCTACCGCGCGCACGACCGATTTGCCCACCAGCGGAATCCGCTCCAGATCGCGGCGGATTCGCTTTTTGTTTCCATACCAGGACGCGCTCGCGCGCAGATGCTTGAAGTAATTGGACAGCGCGCCGACATTCCTGGAGATGGACATCTCGTTATCGTTGAGCACGACGATCAGCCTGTTTTTTCCGTTGCCCGCGTCGTTCATCGCCTCGTAGCACATGCCGCCGGTCAGCGCGCCGTCGCCCACGACGGCGACGACATGATAGTCCTCCTGCCGCAGGTCGCGCGCGCGGGCGAGCCCCAGCGCCATGGATATGGCCGTCGAAGAATGGCCCGTGTCAAACAGATCGTGCTCGCTCTCCGCGCGGCAGGGAAAGCCGCTCATCCCGTGATAAGAGCGCAGCGTGCCGAATATCTCCTGCCGGCCGGTCAGCAGCTTATGCGCATAGACCTGATGGCCGACGTCAAAGATCAGCTTGTCCCTCGGGCTGGAGAACGCGCGGTGGAGCGCGATGGTCAGCTCCACATCGCCCAGATTGGAGGCCAGATGTCCCCCCTGGCGCGAGACGGTATCGATAATCGTCTGCCGGATTTCGGTTGCCAGCGTCTGACATTCCTGCGCAGACAGCTTTTTCACATCGTCAGGCCCATGAATCTCGGATAAAATCTGCATCCATAGCGCCTCCTTACGATTTTTTCTTCTTCGGTTTGCCCTTCCGCTCAAAGACCGCCATGATCCGTCCGACGTAAAGGACGATCGCATTGCTGTTTTCGATCGCGATGCTCTTGCCATACGCCTTGCCGCCGATCATGAAAGCGGACGTAAAGGCCGTGATGAACATGGACGCTACCGCGCTCGGCGCGCCCAGCGACACCAGATGCAGCGCGATGACGGAACCGGCGGAACCGGCGATGATGCCCACGATATCGCCCACGACATCGTTGAGCAGGCTCGACACGCGCTCCGCCTTGCGCACAAGCTGCATCGCCTGCTTCGCGCCGGGAATGCGCTTGGACGCCATCGCGATAAACGGCTGCTCGTTGGCCGAGGTGACCGCCGTGCCGATGACGTCGGTCACGATGCCGATCATCACCAGCACGATGAGCGAGAGCAGCGCGACAAGCAGCCCGGCCGATTCGACAAACAGGCTCGTCGCCAGGGACATCACCACGGACAGGCCAAAGGACAGACAGACCACTGTGAACACCCAGCGCTGTTGGCTTTGCTTGGTCTTCACCTTTTTACTCACAAACTTCACTCCGATTTGAAAAAAGCCCACGAACACGCGTGGGCGATGATGACAAAAGAAAGGTGGTGATACAACAAATAAACCTTGCGGCATAGGTTCGGTAGGATTTCCCCGCTCGTTACTTCCTGTCGCCAAAGAAGCGGTTTCCCTTGAAAACGAACGTCACGCCGTTTCCGCGCGCGCGACCGAATTACCACTGAGTCCACACTGTAATCTCTGTTATATCCTCTTCGACAGTCTAGGAGCTTTCCTCGGCAGCCTCGGTTCCTTCCTAGCCTCTTTTGCAGCCGTGGTTTCACACAGCGATCGCGGCGGCTTCCGTGAGCCTTTGGTCACCGTGCGT
>JAUNJB010000110.1 GCA_030535375.1 Clostridia bacterium
ATCAGCGCCGCCGCCCATCCGGCCAGACGCACGGCATAATTGGTGGAGAACACGCCGTTTCCGGCCGTATCGAACAAAAACGGATAGGCGAGCACGTCCGGCATCTCGTAAAAGATCAGCACCGCGGAAAGCATGCCGGCCAGAATGCACAACGCCCATCCGCCAAAGCCAAGGGCCTCCTCCTCCACGGTGCCAAGAACCGTAATCTTCTGCTGCTTTCGCCCAAAGATGAGCGAAAAAACCACGAAGAGCAGCGTGAGGGCGATGGTCGTCAGAAAGATGTAGAAATTCCACTGGTTGGTGGCGATTTTGCTCGTCAGGTTTTTAACCAGCGCCATCACGGCCGAGGCCGCCACACCGGCGCAGATGCCGATCGCCTGTACGATCACGCCCCTGCGGCCATAGGCCATGTGGCTCAGCGCCAGCAAAAGGCTGAGGAGCACGCTGACAATCAGCAGATCGTCCGTGACTGTCACAATATACTTCAGCAAAAGACATGCCTCCCGAAACAGAATTGGGAAAAGGATGCCGCAAAGCATCCAGCCAAACGAAAGCGGGGAAAAGGGAAACAGACACGGCGATCCCCCGCGGAAAGCCGTGCCTGCAAATCAGGCGTGAACCGCTTCCTCCTTCGAGGCAGCGCCGTTCACCCATGCAATTCACTTCGAATCCGTAAAGGACCCTGCGTAGATCGGCAGCAGCTTACCACTCCTGCTCGACGTACTCCCAGCCCTCAAAGCTCGCCGTGATCGGGGCATCCCAGAAGTGGCCGGGAACACCGGTCTCCTCATCGGTGTGGAGCAGGTAGCCGTTCTCGGCCGGGCTGTGGATGGTGAAGGTCAGCGTGTAGGTGTCCGCCGGGATCGGAGCGATGTTCGCGCCGTAGTGCGGGCCGTCGTTCGCGCTCATCACCATGAAGGTGCCCTCGGAGGCGACCTCGCCGGTGGTCTCGGAGGTGATGGTGTAGTCGACGGTCAGGTAGCAGGCCCAGTCGCCCACGCCGAAGCCGAGTTCATTCTCATTGTAGGAGATGTCGGCCTCCAGGTGGAAAGCGGAATCCTCAACAGCCAGGAACTCTCCTTCCGGCTCCATCGGAACGGGCTGGAAGTACACGGCGGCGATGTGCAGCACATCGATGTCGAGCTCCTCGCCAATCGGGGTCTCCTCGAAGCCCGCCTCCTCAGCGAAAGCGGCGGCGCAGCAAAGAATCATCATAGCGGCAAGCAGCACAGCAAGAAACTTCTTCATATGGTTATACCTCCTAAAGATTTACAATGGCGTTTTCTATGACGACGGGCGGGCTAGCGTGCGGGGCCGAGCACGCCCAACTGTCAACACAGTGAAGCGGAAAAAGCTCAGTCCTTCGCGGGCGACGGGTTGGCCAGCTGGCGCTTGAGCACATCGATGCGGCTGCGGTAGCGCGCCGCGATGAACGTGCCCACCAGAACGGCCGCCATCAGAAGCTGCGGGATGACGATCTCCGCATACGGATAGATGCCGAAGACATCCAGCACGTCGTTCTCCGACGGCATCCACGGGATGCGTGTCGTCTCAAGCAGGCCGCCCTCGGCAAATTCCTTGATGCCCTGGCCGAGGAAGGACACGCACATGAATGCCATAAAGACGCTCATCACGGAGAAGAACAGCTTGATCGGCAGGCGCACCGACACATAGCGGAAGAGCAGATAGACGAACACCAGCACGACGCAGCCTATGCCAAAGCCCGCCCACACCATTGTCGGGTTTCCGTCCTCCACGAGCATCGGCTGATAGAAGAGCACGACCTCTGCGCCCTCGCGGAAGACCGACAGGAAGCCGGTAAAGGCCAGCGCGAAGGAAGAGCCCTTTTCCACGGAGGACTGCACCTTGCCGTCGATGTAGCTTGACCACGCGGCCGCCTCGGATTTGGAGCTCATCCAGTTGCTGACGTAGAAGAGCACGCACGTGGCGACCAGCGCCGTACATCCCTCCATGATCTCCTGCGAGCTGCCGCCGATGGTGGCGCTCACCATGGATTTCAGCACGGTGATGCCATAGGCCGCCGCAAAGCTCGCCACAATGCCGAGCAGGCTGCCGATGTACACGCTGCGCAGGCTGTTCTTGTTGCCGCTCTTGACCAGATAAGCGATGATCGCGGAAATCACCAGAATCGCCTCAAGGCCCTCGCGGAAGATGATGCCAAACGCACCCGTGAAGATCACGAAGTCGCCGGAGGAAGAGGTGCTGCTTTCCGTCGCGGCCGCCTGTGCCGCCGCCTCTGCCGCAGCCTCCGCAGCGGCCGCCTCGTCCTGCGCGTCGATCGTCGCGGCCTTCGCCGTCACGAGATTCTTGAGCGTGCGCATGCCGTTCTTGATCGGCGTGGACTGGAACTTATTGTTTTCGTAGTAATTGACCAGAATCAGGCGAACCTTTTCAAACGCCGCGTCCGTGGCCTGGCGATCCTCCAGAGACAGATCCGTGAAGATCGCGTGGCTCAGGCCGGATTCCTCATAAACCGTGTAGTACGCGGTATAGAAATTATCAAGGGCGGCCTCCGCCATTCGGCCGTCATAGGCCTCCTTGGATGTGTCGAGCTGCGCGACCACGGCCTCGGCGGCCTCCGTCCACGTCGCGTACTTCTTGGCGCCGGACGTATCGCCCACCAGCTCCGCATACGGATCATAGCTGACCTGCTCGCCGTCCACCCAGAAGGTCATCTCGCTCGCGGGCAGCTCGTTCCGGGCGTCCAGCTTGATGGCATCCTCGCGAATCATCGTCTTGAGCGTCATCAGCTCCGTGCGGACGGCGGACCAGTTTTCCTCGGTGTTTTCCTTCTTCACGGCCGCTTTGCACGTCGTAAAGCCGAGCTCAACCGCGTTCTTTCGCGCGCCGGAAATATAGCTCATCGTCTGCCGTTCAAAGCCCGTCACCTCGTACACCACATAGTAGGCGTTGTTCACGTGGGTATACGCGGCGGACGGCTCGCCGGCCAGATAGTATTCAAACGCGGTATCCAAATACAGGTCTATTGCATCCGCCGCCTCGGCCTTGCTCGTCATGGTCGAAACATCCACCTCAACGGGCGTGATGGCAAGCGCCGCCGCCGGCAGCATGAGGCACACGGACAGCAGCAGCAGAATGCCGATGCCTTTTGAAAATACCTTCCTCACTTGCAATATTCATCTCCTCTTGCGCAGCCGATGGCCTTTGACGCATCGGCGGTTCAGGCTTTAGTTAGGTTTTTCTAACTCTGATACTCCACTACACCATACGCGTCGCGAATCTCTTCGTACGCTGGACCATCCGGCTGCTGATTCTGCTGTTAGCCATTGTGGTGTTTATCCTGCTGCTGTTGGCCATCCGTCAGCGAAACAAGCCACGTTTCTCCGAGGCCGGTTCGCTGCACGTGACGATCGGCAGTTCCCTGTTCGACCGCAATTCGCAGCCCGACTTTTCCTTCAATAAACTGCACAAGCCGAAAAATCCGATCACGCTCAATTCGGTCATCACGCTGGATACCAGCGATGTTGTGCAGTTCAAGCATGCGGAACTGGGCAATATCCGCCTGCGCCCTGTGAAGGGCAGCAACGAGCTGCGTGTGGAAATGACCAAAAAAACCTCCAGCTTCATCGTCAAGCTGGATGACAATGACGCCAATCTGCTGCGCATGAATAATCCAATCATACTGCACGACAACCATGAACTGACTCTCTACCACGAGGGGGAGAACGACAGCGAGAATTGTGTACATGTCCTTTACTCGCTCTCCGGAAGCATGCGTGAAAGTTCGTCGTTTGACGACTCCCTCAGCTTTATACCCGATTTCTCCGGCAGCGTTTCCGGCGCCGACCTTCCCATGGATAACGCTTTTGACGGTATCCCGGGCAATGACTTTAACACCGGTTTAGACGCTGGCTTTGACAGCGCAATCCATGCCAATTTCAGCGGCAGAGTGGATGACAACCTTGAAGGCAGCTTTGACGCCATCCCGAACAACGGCTTCAGCTACGATTCGGATACCGGCTCTGACGGTGAAGTCCACATCAATTCCAGCGGCGGAGCAGATGGCGACTTTGAAGGTGGCTTTGGCAGCAGCTCGGCCGGCGATTTCGGAACCGGTTTCGGGAACGATTCCGATGACGGCTCAAATGAAAACTGATACTCTTTAACCTGCACCTCCGAAATCTCTCGATTTCCCCGCGTAGCGGCACCATTGATCCATTTTCTCCCATTTTAAGATAAGGAAAGGTGATTCTCATGGCAACAACTACTCTATCATCCCAGATCCGTGACGACGAAATGCTCAAAGTCGCTTACACGCGTGTAGAGAAATTGGATGCGCCTCTTCTGATTATCGGCCTGGGCGGCACCGGATCGGATGCCGTACAGACCATCAAGGCAACATTTGCAAACCGCTTCGTGCTACCCAAAGCCGCAGACGGTACCCCAATCCCCGTGCCGCGCCGCACCGGCTATCTCGTTCTGGACACCGATCATCGCTCCCAGGGCGAACTGGACAATAGTGAATTCGTCAATATCTATGTAAATGGCATCGATCTGCTGGTCAAGGACGAAAACCACAATTCTCTCAGCGCATCTGAAAAGAGCTGGATTCATCGTGATCTGCACTACGTCTCAGCTTCCGAAGATGGTATCGGTACCAACCGCTCCGCAGGGCGCTTGGTACTTGAGCGCAGTTACACCAAGGCATACAATGCCATCCTGAAGGCCCTGACCCGCCTGGTGACGACGCAGGCTGGCGGCGCCGGGATACAGGGCGCGGCGCAGCTCGTGGTCGTCACCGGCATCGGCGGCGGCACTGGCTCCGGCACGTTTCTGGACATGGGCCAGATTCTGCGCCATATGATGCACACAGAACCCGCTCTGAACGGCATCTCCTACAACCTGTCCTGCTTCATCGTCATGCCCGATCTCACCATCGCCCATCTGATAGAGGAAGGCGTCTCGGCCATGATCCCCATCGTCAAGGAAAACAGCTATGCCGCGCTCAAAGAGCTGGATTTCTGGATGGATTACGAGCGCCACCACACCCGCTATGTCATGCACTACGCGGGAATGGGCGGCGACGTGCCGGTCGTCTGGGGCAAGCCCTATGACCATGTCACCCTCATGAGCGGCACCAACGTCAACGGCACAGTATTCAACGATTCTTATAAGCTCATCCAGCGCACCATCGCGGAAAACCTGCTGCACTACATGGCTCACGAGAAACCTTCCGTCACAGCTGCCGGCACAACAAACTACTCCTTTCTCAGCTATGAAAACAACCTGGACAAACAGCAGGCGGCCTGTCTCAAGAACGAGAAGCTCCTGCCGCTCAACCACGTCTACCGTGCGGTCGGCGCGTATTCCAAACGCATCCCCAAGGGGGAAATCCTCTATACGGAGGGCGGCCTGCTCTTTAAGACATTCATCCCGATGCGCGACTCCCACGGAAAGCTTGTGCCCAACAACGGCCTGCTCACGGATGGCAAGGCGCAACAGCGCTTCTCTTTTGTAGCAAAGAAGAACTTCCAACAATTGTACTACGAGTTCGCAGCGAACATCCCGTTTCCCAAGATGTACGAGGATCTTTCCGCCAGGAACAAGCAGCTCGTGGAAAACCTGCGCAAGCTGAATCCCGCCCCACATCTGACATACGATAAATGGCGCGAAAACAGCGTCGCCGCCCCCGCGCTCAAGTTCGCGGAGAGCTACAAAAATGAGGTCTGGTCCCAGTTCCGGTTGCTGTGCCGAAACATCATGTCCGACCCCGCGTTCGGCCCATTCAGCCTGAAACAGTATCTCGAAGATAAGGGAAAGAGCCCGCGGGTCGCGTTTGCCAAGTATGCCGAGAGCGCCAACAGCATGGTGAACAACCTCCATCGCAGTGTGAGTGAAGCCGCTCAGATTTGCGTTAACAGTTATTCCTCATTCCTCAATCCACCCATTCTCGGCGGCGGCAAGGCCGTGCAAAGCTATTTAAACGCGCTGCGCACCCTGCTGGATACCATTCGCCAATATGAGCTGGCCAAGCAATATGCTTACGTGATGCAGCTGACCGTCCGCTACATCGACGCTTATATTGCCGACGCCCTCACCCCCCTGTGCAACACGATCCTGGATCTGGAAAGCGACTTTAAAAACCCTTCGCGTGTTGATTCATTGGGCAGCAATCTCTTCCCCGTTTCGTCCCTGGATCAGCCGATCCAGAGCACTTTTTCCGCCGCCAATAAACAAGGCGCTGTCAGCCGCAGCTTTCTGGGCAAACTCTGCGACTCCAGCTTTGACGCAACCAAGAATGCCGATGTCGGCACCTGCGGGCTGACCTTTACCTTCCGCCAGGAAGGCCGCCTCAAGGCTCTCTTGCTGCTCAGGCAAGAGATGGACGCCTGCTTCCCGCAGATCAACAACCAGTCGCTGGACAGCATCATGATGCTCCAATGCGCCGACGACAATCCCGCCCAGCAGGTAGCCAATCAGATAGCTTTCACTGAAGATCTCAAAAAATCCGTCCAAGGCAGCGCAAGGCCTCTATTCAGCCTAAATAAAAAGAGTTCGGGCATCTCCAACGATGTCGCGCAGTGCCTCTACTTCTCCGTGCCGGAAGATTCCCCGGTCTTCTTCAATCATCTGATTCAGAATTGCCCAGATTCCTCCCTCACTCCCAAGGAAAGCTCTCTGACCGATCACATCTACTGCAATATGACCTGGGACGGCCTGCCGCTGTACAGCTATTCGCTCATCGACGACATCAAGCAGGCCTACGACAGCGCCATTAACGCCCACAAAGGCGCGCTGGCGCTCCACATTGTCTGGGACGGCGATAAAGGCAGTGATTTCCAGCACAACTGGTGTAAACTGCCCTCTCCCGTGCCGTTCTACCTTTTCAGCGCAACCACCAGCTCCCAAAACGAGCGCGACGCATACGACAACGCGCGCGCCCTCGTTTCCCGCGGGCTGGCCTCAGGCTTGCTCACCATCGATTCCACGCCCGATAAACCCATCCAGCTGCCCTCCTACACCTTCCACATCTTCCGTAAGCTGGGCACCCCCATGCACAACGAGATCATCCTGCAGCTTCTTAACGAGGTGCTCTCACTCAAGGATAAAGTCACCGGCGCGCCGCTCACGCCGGACAGGATGCTCTCCAAACTGGACGAGCTGCTGAACAGCGCGGAAAAGACCGTCATTCAGGCGACCAGGTCCCCAACCATGATGCGCATCAAGCTCGGCCTGGATCCCGTGACAACCCCGATCGATCCGTTCGATCCCACGGTCAGCGGAAATCCTGTGACGCTGCGCGAGGCATCGGTAAACTTCCACACCCTGACCATCGAGTATACCACGCACATCCTGCTGCAGAATCCGGCGCTGCTGTATGAAATCGAGTACCAGATCGAGTCCTTTGAGGCCATCGCCGCCGCCATCTGCGCCATTCGGGATGAAGCCACGGCCTGGGAGCCGCGTATCGCATACGCCGAGACCTTCGCCAAGCTGTTCACCTACGGGTTTGTGAAGTTTTCCATGATGGGCGATCCCACTTATACCGACGCGATGGGCGGAACCAGCGAGCTCATCCAAAAAGCGATCTTCAAGAAGGACCTGGAAAACTGTAAGCCCGTAGTCAGAGCCGTTGGCGCCGCTGCGGACCTGACCTCCGAACACGACATTCGCAAAATGCTCGAGTTCCGGCTTGATAACGCGGAAAAGACCTGGAATGATGATGCTCTGCATCATAAGCTCACCGCCAAACAGATCAGCGAACAGATTTCCCGTTTGGAAGAGCTTGGTGAAAAGGCCTCCTCCGAGCGCAAGCTTTACCTCCAAACCAAACAGACCGATATACACGCCGACGCCAGCTTGCTCGACAAGCAGATCGCCCTGGTATCAGGCGTCGAGGCTTACACATCCAACCGTCTAGAAACTCTGCGCAATATCAAGATAGACAAGCCTGCGGAACCGGTCGACTTCTGGGTCTGTCCGAACTGTGCCAAAACCGGTCTCACCGGCATGTTCTGCCCTGGCTGCGGCACCAAGCGTCCGGAACCGCAACAGACGTCAACCTGGGTTTGCCTTACTTGCGGTAAGACCGACCTCACCGGCATGTTCTGTCCTGACTGCGGTACCAAACGTCCATAACCCAGACCGGTTTTAAGCCTGTCAAGCGGTTGCTTCGGCCTCTGCCATTTGGCTAATCGCAAAGGCCGATCAAATCCTCTCTCTTCCGAATAAATGCCGGCATGTTTTACTATGCGTATCCTTGAGGAGTGACAACTGTGACAATCAGCCCACCCTATGCCAATGTAATCGCATTCTTCGGCGAAGGTGCATGTGAACACCTTGCTTCCATGCTGCGCTATTTTCAGGTCACCCTCAATGAGAACATCTGGCAGGATTTCCTGTTTCTGTTGGCGACTCCTTCTTCCAAAGGCGTTTCCTCGTTGCCGGCAGATATTCCCCCTGCGATCCGTGAACGCTGCCTGGACGGTTGCGGTAATGCAGAGTTCATTATCTATCAGCGCACGGCGGATATAATCCATCGGATGTATAAAAACGCGCGTCTCAATCTGCATATCATCTGCGACGACTTTGCAAGCCAACTTTTTCCCGCCCAGTCACCGGCAGATCTAGTGCATATTCTGAGCAAAGCTACACACATCGACATCGTTCCCTATTTCTATTTTCTGCTGCACGCTCGGAATACCGCCGCAACACAGCGTCAGTATCAGCTTGCGAAACGCCTGAATGACGATCCTGATCTCGCGCATGCGCACGTCTACCTGCTAAGCATGGAACAAGACGATAATTCCCTCTCTTCGCCGGAGTCAATCTGGCGTGCGCTTACCTGCGAAATTTTGACTGTTAGCGCCGGTAAGCGCACAACCTCCGGCAACAGCCCCGGCTCCCTGGGTTATACCAGCCTGAATGCCGATGAAAAGGAACTGTATAATTTGCGCCGCCAGCACCTGATCGAATTGCTGCGCGAGCGAAGCAACGTCTCCTATTCCGTTGATGAGGCTTGGCAGAATCTGCTTGGCGATCATGTTCCTCTATATACGGACAACGAAGCGGAGGCATTGGAAATCATTCGCTCATGGCTGCTCAAACGCATCCGTCAGGATCTTCCGACGTTGACGTCTGCTCAACTGAATAATTTCCGGATTCTCTCCGGTGTGCTGCAGCAAAAAGAGCCGGATCGGCTTTTTGAAACCGCACAGCAGTTTTTCTCACTCAATCTGCAAAAGCAGCCATCTTCCACACAAAATGGTGGCGCCCAGCAGTTTAACAGTGCGCGTCAGTACATGAACTCACTGTTGCCGCGCTTGTGCACGCGGCCAAACCTCTCGCAGTTTCCACTTGCTACGGTCAACCGCATACTTAGCTGCCTGAAAAAACTATGTGCTTATCACTATATCGCACCGGACCCAAGCTATCCCAAAAAGCCACGGTTTTCCTTCCCTCAAAAGTTAATGGCCTACATGCTCCAATGCACAAAAATTGCGGAGGATGCCGCATTACGGAAACTCGAGGAATCACTCATCAGCGCATACGCACAAGCATATGGTCAGATGTTCACGTATGTGCGGGATTTTCTCAGGCAAATCACCCCTTTGAGCGATGCGCTAGATAATCTATCTCTTTCCTCATCGGCTTACATTCACCTTCAGAAAAAGTATCCCTCTTATGACGCTGACATTTGCAACTGCATGTACCGCTATCATTCTTCTCTTCTTAGCAATGTGTGCCCATATACGCCTTCCACTGGCGCATTCAATCTCACGGGCATTAATGCGGCGCTCGACAAGGCTGTCGTCTTTGTCCATGAGAACATGTCGCCTGGTTTCAATTCAAGCTTCATCAGCGCAATCAATCACGAATTCGCCACGTCGGAAGATTTGGCCGGTTTCTTCAGTCAGTATCTGAACAACAATCGCCGCATGTTCCGCAATATTCACGAGGTTGTCACAACGCCCACGATCACCATCTATGCCAATCACGAACTGGGCACACTTAACTGGCAGAATATTTCCCACGCGAGCCTTTTCTTCGTCAGCAACGATAACGTTGAGCGACTTGATTATTTCCCGCTTAAGGATCCTCTGGCTAACTATTTAACCGATACGGCGCAGGCTGATCCGGCCAACCTATATTTTCGCCAGAGCAGCAGCGACGCGCTTTCCTTGCCGCAAGAGCCAAGAGAAAATGCAAGCATCTCCTCGCTGCCAGAAGAAAGCACCGACGGCGTGCCTCTTCCAGAAACAAAACCGCAGACGGAAAGCCCTCCTCTTCTTCGCTTGAACTGGACGTCCCGGCAATGGCTTTTGCAATGGAGCTGGGATCCTCATATCCAATTCTATTGCATCCACATCAACGGTACCGATTTACCCGTCAACGTGACGCAGTTCTCTGCTCTGAATGGATTCGATATCACCTCGTGGCTCATTCCGGGGCGAAATGAGATCTCCTTATCAGTATTAAGTGGCCCAGTGGTTGCGACGCAGACATTCTGCGGTCCGAAACAACCCATTGAATACAAAAAAACCTCGACCGCACTATACATTTCCTGTCCATCCGAATTCCTGTCTCAGCTTTTCGTACGCGAGAGCGTTCCTATCCGCAGGCAGAACGGCACGCAGAGTGTGCGCCATCTCTACTATCCACTTGGCGCAACCGGCACGGCACAGGGGCGCCTTCCTCTCGCTTACACCGGACTTTCCTTTTCAGGTGAGTGGGATCTCGTCTGTCATCCATCCGAGCCATTCCCTAAATGCGAGCCGCAGGAGAACATTAATCTGTGACGGAGTCATGCGTTCTACAACACGAGAGAATCAAGCGAAAGCGAGGATCCCTGTATGCCTTCTTATATTTGCCCCTATTGCAATTATCCAATTGAGGGTAATAACGTCCTTTTCCAATACCGATCTCAGAGGCTTCCTTATAAGGATGCCCGCCGCTTCGCTTATTATCATCTATGCTCAAGTAACTGGACGCTAGAAAGCGACAAATTCGAAGGCCTATATTTCTTCGCTTCCGATGTAGAGGATGGCCAAATCGAATTGGACAGTAACGGCTTCCCACAAACGCTCAGGGTCAAACCCTGCAATGGCAAAACTCCCTCCGAGCTAGAGAATATGGAAATCCCCGGTCACAAGCTCGATGATTTTATCGCACAATATTACAACAATACCACCCCCTATA
>JAUNJB010000111.1 GCA_030535375.1 Clostridia bacterium
TCGCCGTGTGCCGGGCGTTCCCCGCGCGGCGCAAAGCTCTTTCCTTCGCCGCGCGCCGGGCGTTCCCCGCGCGGCGTGTACGTCCGCGCCCCGTCGCCCTTCATGCCCGGCTTTGCGCCGGGCTTTCTGTCCGTATTTCTACCCGCGCTGCGGAATCCGCCGTCGCGCCCTCTGTTGTCCGCCATGCTTTACGCCTTTCCCAGGCAGATGCCTGTATCGATATTGTGCCCCCGCAGGTAATCCCTCGCGTTCATGCGCTTCGCGCCGGGCATCTGAATCTGTGTCAGTTCCAAATCACAGTCTCCGCAGCTCACGACGAGCCCCCGGCGGCTGTCCGCCGAGACGATCTCCCCGGGCGCGCCCGCAGGCCGCTCCGTCCTCGGCACGACCTCAAACACCTTGACAGTCTGCTCCCCGGCCGTTGTAAACGCGCCCGGCCACGGCGTCACGCCGCGCACCAGGCAGTCGATCTCCCGCGCGGTTTTCCCCCAGTCGATCCGCCCCAGCTCCTTGTCGAGCTTCGGCTCATACGTCGCCTCGTCGGGATTCTGCGGCGTGCGCACGAGCGTACCCGCCGTGAGCGCACGCAGCGTCTCCACGAGCAGCTCCGCGCCGAGGACGGCGAGCCTGTCGCTCAGCTCCCCCGCCGTCTCTCGCGCGCCGATGGGAATCTCCCGGCGCATCAGCATATCGCCCGTGTCCATGCCCTTGTCGGTGAACATGGTGGTCACGCCGGTCACGGTTTCGCCCATGAGAATGCTCCAGTTGATCGGCGCACTGCCGCGATGCCTGGGCAGCAGCGAGGAATGGACGTTGATCGTCCCCAGCGGCGGGATATCCAGAATCTCTTGGGAGAGCAGCTGGCCAAACGCCGCGGTCACACACAGATCGGGCGCGAGCGCGCGCAGCTGGGCGACGCCCTCCTCCCGTTTGATGCGCTCCGGCTGGAAGACGGGAATGCCCGCCGCCATCGCGGCCTCCTTCACCGGGCATGCGGCCAGCTTGTGACCGCGCCCCTTGGGCCTGTCCGGCTGGCAGAAAACGCCCGCCACCTCATAGCCGTTTTCGATCAGCGCCTTCAGCGAGGGCACGGCGAAATCCGGCGTGCCCATGAATACGATTCTCACTCTTCCTCTTCCTCTTCCAGCTCGTCGTCGAAGATCTCGCGGGACATCACGTCCACGTACAGCCTTCCGTCCAGGTGATCCGTCTCATGCATGATGCAGCGGGCGAGCAGCTCCTCGGCCTCGATCTCGTACCACTCGCCGTTCCTGTCCTGGAAGCGGGCGCGCACCTTCATCGGACGCTTCACCATGCCCCTGCGCCCCGGCACGGACAGGCATCCCTCCGGGCCGTCCTGTTCGCCCTCGGTTTCCACGATCTCCGGATTCACCATCTCGATGAGCCCGTCGCCGCAGTCCATCACGACCACACGGCGCAGCACGGCCACCTGCGGCGCGGCCAGGCCCACGCCATTGGCCTGATACATCGTCTCAGCCATATCATCGAGCAGCCTGTGCAGCTTCTCGTCAAACTTCTCCACGGGGCGGCTCTTCTTTCTAAGCAGCTCATCCTCGATACACACGATCTTGCGAAGCGCCATGAATTCTCTCTCCTTTGACATTCTCCGGCGGCCGGCCGCGCCGCATAGGCACAGCTAGGCACAATACTCCATAATCTTATTCATTATATACCAAGTCCGTGCAAAAGGGAAGGGGAAAAATGCGCGCAAAAAGCGCGCCCCTGCGGACGCGCTCCAGATTTTTTTCTTTTAACTGATTTTATATTACCACAAAACGCCCCAAAAGTCAAGACTGTTCCTTTTCCCCGCACCGGTGTATAAAACAACTATCCCACACAGATCGAGGTGTTTTCCGATGTTTCTCCCCCCTGCTCCGATGACCGCGCAGGCCATCGAAAAGCTCAATCAAGCCACCGGGGTTTATGGACTCGCACTCACGGCAGCGCAGGCCGCCATGCTGGCGCAGCGCGAAAGCGAATCCCTTCTGCGCGCGGGCCGCATGGATTTCGACGGCGGCATTCTGCGGGAGCTCGCACTCGCCTTTGCCGCTTCCCCTCATGTATTTAAGGACACCTGGGCAGAAATGCTGGGCGAATTGATCGAGCTGTTCTATGCTTTCAAAAATGAAACACACGACCGCCTGAGCGATGAGGAGCTGCTGCATGCCATGGTTCGCCTATTCAATGGCCCGGCGCAGGGTTCTCTGCGCGCGCTGGCGGACTGCCGGGAAGAAACACTGCTCCGCTTCGCAGCCGAAGACGGTTTTTCGCCTGAAAGAGATGAAGGTGAGGAGGATTATGATGATGCCGTCTAAATCGACGGGCACGGAGTTTGCCGCCCCAGCCGACGCGCAGGCGCTCACGCCGAAGCAAATCGATCTCCTGCAAATGCGCCTCTTTTCCCTTTTCAAAGCACAGGCCCGCGCTTACACGCTCGGGGACAGCACGAGCCTCCCACAGGACACGGCCAACGAGCTGATGGCCTCCCTGCTCTATACGCTCGGCGTCGATCCGCTCATTCCAGGCACCTATCGTCCACTGCTTGACGAAGATATCCATCTTCTCTATTCGTTAAGACTCGCCGCACTCGAAAAAAAAGCCGATCAGGCGCGCGCGTTCGCCGGCACGCTCTGCCTGCGCACGCCGGATTTGGGCTGTATCGCACTGAAGAGCACGCTCTCCAGCATACTCACCGGCCTTCACGCGTATGACGCGCGGTTCTTCGCTCACCACATTCCAGGCAGCATCGATTATCAGCTTTCTCTGCCCGTGCCGCAAAACGTGCAGGGCATTGATTATATCCTCCAGTACTTGGCTCGCCTTGACGCGGAGCTGCGCTTTATTGGATGCTTTCCGTCGCACCGCGTGCTCGCCCTGCTTGAGGGCACGAGCAGCCGTTGGCGCGACCTGGTCTGCAATCTATACATGCCCGTCGCGGTCAACGCGCTGGGTCTTTGCCTGCTCGACGCTCCCCCTCGCCGCCTGCATATCTCGCAGGCACAGCGCGAAAGCCTTCTTGCCCTGCTCGCGCCGCTCAGCGCGTCGCAGCTCGAATCCCGGCTCCTTGCGGGCTACCAAAGCCTGTGTGCCACGCTTTCTCTGCCCGAGGAGGAGAATTTGCCCCTTCTCTGCGCCGCCGCGCACGACCTGGCGCCCCGGCTTTTGGAAGCCGTGCAGCGCGGCGACCTGTCGCATGTGTTTTTCTCCTTCGGGCTGCTCAGGCGGCGATGATCACATCATGCTCGACGGATTCACCTGGCACACGCACAGGCATCCCTCGCGCGGCATCTGCGCGATTTCGCTCATCTTGCCCACGGCCTCCTGGCAAACGGGCTGATCCACGATCTTGAGCGTCACCTGCCAGCGGCTTTTGCCCTTGATGCGCTTGACCGGGCAGGGCATCACGCGCAGCGCGACGACGTACTTGCGCAGGTACGTCCGCCGCTCGAAAAACGCTTCCATCTGGCGCATGGCGGATTCCGCTGCGAGCTGCGCATCCTCCTCGCGGTCCGCCTCAAACAGCAGCCTGGCGATCAGCGTGTACGGCGGATAGAGCGCACGCCTGCGCCTCACCATCTCCTGCTCGAAGAACGCGCGGTAATCCTGGCGGCTGGCCGCCTCCACGGCATAATGCTCCGGGTCGTAGGTCTGCAAAAACACCTCGCCCGGGCAATCCGCCCTGCCCGCGCGCCCGGCCACCTGCGTGAGCAGCTGAAACGTGCGCTCGGCAGAGCGATAATCCGGCAGCCGGAGCATGGCGTCCGCGGCGATGATGCCCACCATCGTGACATTGGGGAAATCGAGCCCCTTGGCGATCATCTGCGTGCCCACGAGGATGCGCGCGTCTCCCCGGCGGAATCGGGCGATCAAATCGGCGTGCGCGTCCTTGGTGCGCGTCGTGTCGTTATCCATGCGCAGGACGGGCACGTCCGGCATATGGCGGCGCACCTCCTCCTCCACACGCTGCGTGCCCACGCCAAAGTATTTGATATACCTGCTCCCGCATTCCGGGCAGACCTGCGGCACGGGCGCCTCCTGCCCGCAGTAGTGGCATCGCAGCACGTTTTCGCTGCTGTGGTAGGTCATCGACACGTCACACTGCGTGCACGACACCACATAGCCGCAGTTCCGGCAGGAGACGAACGTCGAGTATCCGCGCCGGTTGACGAACAAAATCGCCTGCTTGCCCTGCTCCATGCAGTTTTGCAGCCCCGTGAGCAGCGCGCCGGAGAACACAGAGCGGTTGCCCTGCCTCAGTTCCTCGCGCATGTCGACCACATGCACGTCGGGCATGGGCCGCTGATTGACGCGCCGGGGCATCTCCAGCAGCGTCAGATCGCCCCGGCCCGCCATGGCGAAGGAGCGCATGCTCGGCGTGGCGCTGGCCAAAAGCAGCACCGCGCCCTCCTGCCCGCAGCGCAGGCGCGCCAGCTCGCGCGCATCGTATCTGGGGGTGTTGTCGGCAATATAGCTTTGCTCGTGCTCCTCGTCGATGATGATCAGGCCCACGTCCTCAAGCGGCGCAAAGATCGCAGAGCGCGCGCCGATCACCACGCGCACATCGCCCCGGCGGATGCGCCTCCACTCGTCATAGCGCTCCCCCGGCGACAGGCGCGAATGCAGAACCGCCGCATCCTCGCCAAAGCGCGAGCGGAACCACATGACCATCTGCGGCGTCAGCGCGATCTCCGGCACCAGCACGATGGCGGTCCTTCCCAGCTGCGCGCAGCGGCGCACCGCGCGGATGAACACCTCCGTCTTTCCGCTGCCCGTCACGCCGTAGAGCAGGAACGCGCCGCGCCCCGATTCCACGGCGGGAAGGAGCGTGCCGAGCACGTCCTGCTGCTGCGCGGTGAGCGTGGGGTCCTGCTGCGCCAGGCGCTCCATCGCGCCGTACGGGCTGCGCAGCACCTCGCGCTTCTCCACGCGCACAAAGCCCATCCTGCAAAGCGCGGCAAGCGGCGCACGGCACTCGCCCAGGCGCTTTCTGAGCTCGTCGCACGCCATCTCGCCGCCCTCCGCCTCCATGAGCGCCGTCAGCACGGCGGCACGCTTGGGCGCGCGGCCCTGCGCCGCGATCACCTGCGCGCGCACGGACGGCTCCACCGTCAGCACGGCGATCTCACGCGTCTTGTTGCTCACGCGCTCACCGCGCATCTGCGCCGGGAACATCAGGCGCAGCGCCTGCGCCAGCGTGCAAAAGCTGGACGCCTTGATCTTGACCGCAAGCTCAAGCAGGTTGGGCAGGATGGCGGGATAATCCTCCAGCACGTCCGCCACATCGCGCACGCGCTCCGGCGGCAGATCGCACGCCTCCACCATCTCCACGACGATGCCCTCCACCTGGCGCATCCGCCCGAACGGCACGTGCACGCGCATGCCCGGGCACAGCGACATATTCCCCGGCACACGATAGGTAAAGACGCGGTCCACGTCCTCGTGCGCGATATCGACGATCACCTGACAAAACGCCATCTTCCGTTTCCTCCCGACTCTGCTGCTCCCTATTATAACGGCAACGCGCCGCGGTTTCAAGCATTGCAAATCGGCGCGCCCTGTGTTACCCTATTGTCAAAACGCCGCGGGGAGGAAGCGCGCCATGCAAATCAGCCGAATGTTTGAGATGCTCTACATCCTTTTAAGCCGCGAACGCGTGACCGCCGCAGAGCTGGCCGGGCAGCTGGAGGTCTCCGTGCGCACGGTTTACCGCGACGCGCAGGCGCTGTGCGAGGCGGGCGTGCCGCTGTACGCCGAACGCGGGCGCGACGGCGGTCTGTCCATCCTGCCGACGTACAAGCTGAACAAGGCGGTGCTCAGCGATGAGGATCGCCGGTGCGTGCTCTCCTCGCTGACCGCGCTTGCGCAGACCGGCGCAAGCGACGCGGCCACGCTGCGCAAGCTGACCTCGTTTTTCGGCAGTCCTGCGCCGGACTGGGTGCAGATCGACATGGCGGACTGGAGCGGGCGTCAGGATCTGCTGCTCGCCACGCTCAAAACCGCCATTTTGGAGCGTCAGCTCCTCGGCTTTGACTACTACGGCGAATCGGGCCGGACCAGCGCGCGCCGCGTCTGCCCGACGAAGCTTTGGTTCAAGGGACACGCCTGGTATCTGCGCGCGTACTGCCTTGACAGGCATGCCATCCGCACCTTCAAGCTCACACGCATCAAGCGCGCACAGATCCTTCCCGGCGCCTTCCCGCCCGAAGCGCTGACCGCGCAGGCAGACGACACCCCCTCCTCCGATTGGGAGGAGCCGCCGATGTGCCCGGTTGTCCTGCGCGTGGACGGGTGCATGGCCTTCCGGCTGTGGGACGACTTCAACGAAGACGAGATCACCCGGCTGGACGGCGGCGGCTTTCTCGTGCGCGCCGCGTTCCCGCCGGGCGAATGGATTCTCTCGCTGGTGCTCAGCTACGGCGCTCACGCCCAGGTCGTCGCGCCGGACGAGCTTCGGACGGCCGTGAAGGAAACGCTTCAAAGGATGCTGCCGCGCTACAAAGACTGATTCGGCCTCCTATCTATGCTTTGCACCGGTTGAATCCCGGCAGAAGCGGCACGAGAGACCGCGTTTCCCGATTTCGCGCATCTCGGAAGAAAAAATTTTCGGGCGTTTTAAAACCTGCCACACTGTTGTCAGGTTATCCGTGCAAAAATGGAACCATCCCCAGGGTGTGTCTCCAAAGGAAGAAATGGCATTTCGAATAATTTAGAAACACGCCCTCATATTCAAGGAGGTTTTCATCATGAAACAGGAATCCGCTTTTGATCCCTCGGTCACACCCGTCTGCCAAAGCTGCGGCATGCCCCTGCAGACGCCCGACCAATACGGCAGGCACAGCGACGGCAGCGCCAACCCGGAATACTGCGTTTACTGCTGTCCCAACGGCGAGGAGCACATGACCGGCACGCTGGAGGAGATGATCGCCTTCTGCGCGCCGCTGGAGGTCAAGCTCGGCCTGCATCCGGACGAGACCACCGCCCGCGAAAGGCTGTCCGCCTATCTGCCGACGCTCCGGCGCTGGAGAAAGGACGCGTAACGCAGATATGAAGCCCTTTAACATGAACGGCCGCCGCTGTTACGATCATCTGGGCGGCAAGCTTGGCGCACTGCTCCTTGACCTGTACCTGCGCGAAGGGTGGATCGAGCCCGAGGAGGGAAAATCCACCGTCTACCGCGTCACGGAAAAGGGGCGCGCCAAATTCGAGGAGATGGGGCTGCGCCCGGAGGAGCTGGACGGCGTGCTCACGCGCTGACCCGCTCAATCCAGAACCGGACGAGCTCCAGCACCTCCTCGCGATCGACCCTGGACAGATCGGTCGCATCCACATGGATGCACGCACCGCGCACGGGCGGCCGGTCCATCCCCCGCGCACGAAATCCGTGAACAAACGCCTCCAGCGGCATCGTGGGCGCCACACCGACGCGGCCCGGCTCCTCCGGATACCGGTCGTTGACGACGTGCCCCCTGTGCCGCTGGGGGCTTTGGTTTCTTCGCGCAAAGCGCGCGTAAACGGCTTCCCAATCACCCGTCATCATCACCGTAAGCACCGGGCAGGCGCATCTGTCCAGCAGAGCCTGCAGGCCCCCGCGCGAGGCGTATTCAAAGTTGTTCTCCAAGATCACCGGCAGGCCGTGCGTCAGGCACTGCGCGGCAAAGCCATACATGATCTCCATCGCCGCCTCGCCCAGGCGCACCTTCTCCGCGCGCGAGCCAAAGCCTATGGTGTCGTAGAGCGTCTCCTTGATTCCATCCTTGGAGATCACAGGCACGCCCAGTCGCTCCGCCAGATACGCCGCCATCGTGCTCTTGCCGGAGGCCGGAACGCCGGCCACCAAAATGCAGTACATCCGCCTTCCTCCCCGCTTCCGTTCCTTATTTATAGCCGCGCCATCGCCGCCTGCCGCGCGGCCTTGACCGCAGTAGGCAGCGGAAGCGCCGAAAGCTCCTTCCCCGTCACCCACATGCCGCCTGGCACATCCGCGCGCCTTTGCGCGGCCAACGCATGCAGATCCATCTCCCAGATGAGGTGTGTGAATACGTGGCGGGCGTGCCCGAGCATCGCATCATACGCGCAGGGGACGCCCAGCGCCTCCATGTGCGCACAGAGCGCGGCCGGCTCATGCGCCCCCAGCACATCCGGGAAGACAAAGAGGCCGCCGAGCAGCTTCTCCTCCCTGCGCACGACGAGCACCCGGTCGCCGCAGAACACGAGCAGCACGGCGCGTTCCTCCACGCGCTGCGCTTTCCTTTTGGGCTTGACCGGCAAATCCTGCGCGATGCCCTGCGCAAATCCCCTGCAGCTCTCCCGCACCGGACAAATCAGGCATTTGGGATTCTTCGGCGTGCACATCGTCGCGCCCATCTCCATCATCGCGTTGGCAAACGCGCCCGGCCTGTCCGCGGGAACCAGCTCCTGCGCGCGCGCCGCGATCCTCCTGCGCACGGCAGGCGTGCCCACGGTCTGCGTCACCGCGTCATAGCGGCAGATGACCCGCTCCACATTGCCGTCCACGGCGGCGGCCGGGATGCCGTAGGCGATGGCTGCAATCGCGCCGCTGGTGTAATCTCCGATCCCCGGCAGCGCGCGCAGCTTCTCCACATCCGCAGGAAGCGCGCCCGCGTACTGATCGACGATCATCTGCGCCGCCTTTTTGAGCGACCTGGCGCGACTGTAATACCCCAGCCCCTCCCAGCTCTTGAGCAGCTCCTCCTCCTTCGCCTGCGCCAAATCGCGCACCGTCGGATACCGGGAGAGAAAACGCTCATAATAGGAAACGACCGTCTCCGCCCGCGTCTGCTGGAGCATGATCTCCGAAATCCAGATGCGGTAAGCGTCCCTCGTGCGGCGCCAGGGCAGGTCGCGATGTCCCTCATCATACCATTTCAGCACTGACCGCGTAAAGTTTTCTGTGTCCATATCGTCCTCCATGGGGCACATTGTACCATGAAAAGGCCCTTCGCGCCATCCAATTCACAAAATCAAAAGAAATTTTGAAAAATTCCTCATTTCAAATCGTTTTCAAAGCATATTTTTGAAAAATCAGGAAATTCTAGTGATTGTGGAAAGATTTGGTTTGATTCAAGCCTTGCCTGTTTGCCGCAACTCGCGTATATTATATCTTGCTTTAGCACTCACCAAGAAAGAGTGCTAACAAACCGCTTACAACCTTGAAGGAGGTCTATCAAAGATGAGCCTGAAACCCCTTTTCGACCGCGTCGTCATCAAGGATGCGGAAATGGAAGAAACCACCAAGAGCGGCCTGATCCTCGCCTCCAGCGCGAAGGAGAAGCCCCAGTACGCCTACGTCATCGCTGTCGGCCCCGGCGGCGTGGTGGACGGCAAGGAGATCACCATGCAGGTGCAGGAGGGCCAGAAGGTCGTCTACTCCAAGTACGCCGGCACCGAGATCAAGATCGACGGCGAGGAATACAAGATCGTCCGTCAGAGCGACATTCTCGCCATCGTCGAGTAATCGCCGCCCGCTATCCACGGCGCATCCGTCACAAAAATGCGCCGGAACGTGACTAGACTTTGAGGAGGAACCATTATGGCTAAGCAGATCATCTTCGGCGAGGAAGCCCGCCGTTCGCTGGAGCGCGGTATCAACGCCCTGGCCGATACCGTCAAGATCACCCTGGGCCCCAAGGGCCGCAACGTCGTGCTCGACAAGAAGTATGGCGCGCCGCTCATCACCAACGACGGCGTGACCATCGCCAAGGAGATCGAGCTGGAGAACGCCTTTGAGAACATGGGCGCGCAGCTGGTGAAGGAAGTCGCCACCAAGACCAACGATGTCGCGGGCGACGGCACCACCACCGCCACGCTGCTGGCGCAGGCCATCATCCGCGAGGGCCTCAAGAACCTGGCCGCCGGCGCCAACCCCATGGTGCTGCGCAGCGGCATCGAGGCGGCCACCGTCGCCGCCGTCGAGGGCCTCAAGGAGATGAGCGTCCCGGTCAACGACAACCAGGCCATTGAGAACGTCGCGGCCAACTCCGCGGCGGACGCCACCATCGGCAAGCTCGTTGCCGAGGCGATGGAGAAGGTCGGCAAGGACGGCGTCATCACCGTCGAGGAGAGCAAGACCATGCAGACCGGCCTGTCCCTGGTCGAGGGCATGCAGTTTGACCGCGGCTACGTCTCCGCGTACATGGCCACCGACACCGAGAAGATGGAAGCCGTGCTCGACAATCCCTACATCCTGATCACCGACAAGAAGATCTCCAACATCCAGGAGATTCTCCCGCTGCTTGAGCAGGTCGTGCAGTCCGGCCGCAAGATGCTCATCATCGCCGAGGATATCGAGGGCGAAGCCATGACGACGCTGGTCGTCAACAAGCTGCGCGGCACCTTCACCTGCGTGGCCGTCAAGGCCCCGGGCTTCGGCGACCGCCGCAAGGCCATGCTCCAGGACATCGCCACCCTGACCGGCGGCCAGGTGATCTCCGAGGAGCTGGGCTATGAGCTCAAGAGCGCGACAGTCGACATGCTGGGCACTGCCCGCCAGGTCAAGGTGGACAAGGACAACACCGTCATCGTCGAGGGCGCCGGCAACCCGCAGGAGATCGCCGCCCGCGTGGCGTCCATCCGCGCGCAGATCGAGGAGACGACCTCCGATTACGACCGCGAGAAGCTCCAGGAGCGCCTGGCGAAGCTGGCCGGCGGCGTGGCCGTCATCCAGGTCGGCGCCGCGACCGAAATCGAAATGAAGGAGCGCAAGCTGCGCATCGAGGACGCGCTCGCCGCGACCCGCGCCGCTGTGGAAGAGGGCATCGTCCCCGGCGGCGGCACCGCGCTGCTGGCCGTGCTGCCCAACGTGCAGGCCATCCTGCCCAAGTTCAACGGCGACGCGAAGACCGGTGTGCAGATCGTGCTGCGCGCGCTCGAGGAGCCGGTTCGCCAGATCGCGGAGAACGCCGGCATGGAAGGCTCCGTCATCGTCGAGAAGATCAAGCGCACCAAGAAGGCCGGCTTCGGCTATGACGCGCTGAACGACAAGTATGTCGAC
>JAUNJB010000112.1 GCA_030535375.1 Clostridia bacterium
CGGACAGCGAGCACAGAAACACTTTGGAGTGCGAAGTGCTTCGGAAGCGGGAGCGCGCACGGCGCGCTTTTCACTTTTTTTGAAGGAGCGACAGCGGCACGCGGTATTTGGCATAGCGACGGCCGCCTTTGTCGCGGTAAGGGCCGCGCGGGTTGGGCACCATGACGGTGGCGGTCTTGCCGATGTAGGAGACGGTGCCCGTGAGCGTCGTTCCCTCAAAGGGAAAGCTGACGCGGTGACCGACGAGGAAGCCGTCCATGGCCGCCTCCTGTCGGCGGGTGGGCAGGCTGTGGCGTGTGCCGGTGTGGCCGAACAGGCCGTTTGCAAGCGTCAAAAAGCGCGCGGAATGCCCCGTTTGGCCGTAAAGTGCGGTTTCCAGCGCGTGACAAAGCTCATGCTCAAATACGACGAGGAATGCCTCCTGCGGCGTGGAAACGCTCAGCCCGTTGAGCTCGAACGGCCCGTCGCTTAGCCGAAAGAGGAAGTCGCTGGACATTCGGATTTCGGCATGCTGCATCCGCCGGGAGGCACTGCGGGCGTAGATGAATTTGCCCGCGGAGCTGATCAGACGGGAGGAAAGCGTCACCGCGATTTCCCCGAATGATGCGCGCAGAAAGCTTCTCAAAAACAGCTCGTCGTACAGACGGAGCATGGCGCCAAGCGTCTCCTGCCGGATGCCGCGCACGGGAATGGCACAAAACCCCTCGTCCCGCTGGCAAAGCGCGGTGAGAATCATGGCGCGGCGATGGATGACATCGGAGGCCGCGAGGGGAAAGGGGAAGGGAAGGCTGTTCATCGCGGCGCGTTACAGCGTGATCTCTGCGCGGACCGCGCGGCCGACCAGCTTGATATCGCTGATATGCACGGATTCCGCGCCGAGCTCCCGGTCCCCGCTCTGGAGCAGAATGTTCGAATTGCCCAGCAGCTTGATGCGGCGCAGGCAGCGGTGCGCGCCGTATTCAACGAGCATGATCGCGCCGTCTACCGGCAGGCTCTGCGGCACGATGAGCACCAGGTCGCCCTTTTCGATGCGCATGGCGCGCATGGAATCGTCCGGCGCGAGGAAGTAGACCACGCGGTCGGGCTTTGCGCCCTCGATCTTGCCGTCCTGAATCGGCACCATGCGCCGGGAAACCTGAATCCATCCGGCGTTCATGACGGGGACGGGCTTGAGCACGCTGCTCAGCGCATCCAGCCAGATGCCGCTCTGCTCCTCGGCAGTCTGCGGCTTCACAGCGGGCTCCGATTTGGGCGGCTCGGCGCTTTTTTCCGGGGGCTTGGGCGTCTGCGGGGCAAGCGTGCCCAGATCGACGGTCGCGGCGATCTCGTCAAGCGAGAATTCCGCCTCGTTGCGCTGGCTGGTGCCCAGCGTCTTGAGGATGCGGCGGGCCTGATCGTCCTGAATGATCCGGCGGCCCTCCTCGACGTCCTTCAGATAGTTTTCGGATACGCCGCACTTTCTGGCCACCTGCTTGCGGGTCAGCTTCTGGCGCGTGCGCTCGAGCAAAATCAAATCGCCTAATCGGCTCATGGATGGTTCCTCCTGTATCTTGGTATAGACGGGATACCGGCATTATAGCGGTTTTGTCCGCGATTGTAAAGACAGATCATGTCCCGGCGGATGTGGGATCATCCGGCGGAAGGTTGCGCTCGATCAGGCGTTTTCGCGTGGCCTGTCCCAGCAGCGTGTAGGTGATGGAGGTGATGGGCACCGCGGTGATCATGCCGACGATGCCGAACAGCCCGCCGCCCACCGTGACCGCCAGCAGCACCCACATCGACGGCAGATTGATGGAGGTGGACACGACGCGCGGATAGATGAGGTTGGTTTCGATCTGCTGGAGCACCAGGATGAACACCACGAACCAGAGCGCCTGCGAGGGATTTTCAAACAGCACGAGGAACGCGCCCAGGATGCAGGAGATAATCGCGCCGTAAATCGGGATGAGCGCGCAGAAGACCATGATCACGGAGATCACCATCGCGTATGGGAAGCGGAAGATCAGCATGCCCGCAAAGCACAGCCCGCCCAGGATGAGCGCCTCCGTGCACTGGATGGTGACGTAGGAAAAGAACGTCTTATGCGCAAGGCTGGCCACGCGCAGCGTGCTGTCACAGAATGATTTGGGCAGGAACGCGTAGAGCAGCTTGCGTCCCTGGCGGGAGAGCGATTCCTTTTGCAGCAGCACATAGACCGCGAACACGAAGGAGATGATCACGTCCGTCGCGCTGCTGAAGATCGAGGACGCCTGGGAAACCGCCGTCGATGCGGCGATGCCGGCGTATTTTTGAACGAATGAGATGAAGGTGGAGGCCAGCTGATTGACGTCCGGGATGTACGGGGCGACGGCGGCGCGGATCTCCGGATAATCCTCCAGCCAGATCATCAGCTCGGAGATCCAGCCCTGCGCGGTGGGAACAAAATGCATCACGGAGCTGGCCAGAGAGGAGACCGTGCCCGCCAGCTCCGGCACGACGATGACGATAAACAGCGTGATCAGCAGGAGGAGCAGCAGCACCGCGAGCACCAGGCTGACAGGACGGCACACGTGAGGCGGAAGCAGAGGCGTGCCCTTCTTGTTTCTGCGGCTGAGAATCCGTCCGAACAGGCGCATGGGCACGCTGAGCACGAACGCGAGGCACGCGCCCACGATGAACGGGCTGAGGGTGGAAAAGGCGCCGGAGAGCCATCGGCTGATGGTTGGAAAGTGGCGCACGCAGAGCACAAGACCCACTGTGAATGCGGAAAGCCTGACCAGAAAGCGCTTGGTGTCGCTTGAAAGCTGCATGGATTGACCTCCGAATCTGCATTCTAAGATAATTCTATTATAACCTGCCTTTACAAAAAAGGAAACAGGCTGTCCGTGAAATATTGGGGGAAGTCAATCGCGTCCGCGGCGCAATGCATGCTTGAAATCGGGAGGGAAATGCGGTATAGTAAACATGAAGACAAAATGTGTGCGGCGATGCGCCGCCCGGAGGGCCGGATGAGAGAGATCGACGTGCGTCAGGTTGAGGAAACCGTGTACGCTTTATTTATGAGCGCCTGCTGTGAAATCGGGGAGGACGTGCTTGCGCTTCTTCGTGCGGGCGAGCGGGAGGAGGAATCCCCGTTTGGGCGCGAGGTGCTCCGCCAGCTCATCAGAAATGACGAATTGGCGGCCGAGCGCCGCATGCCCATCTGTCAGGACACGGGCATGGCGGTGATCTTCATGGAAGTGGGGCAGGATGTGCACTTTGCCGGCGGAGACGTGAATGCGGCCATCGAAGAGGGCGTGCGCCGCGCGTATCGCGACGGCTGCTTCCGCGCGAGCGTGCTCTCGCCGCTTGAGCGCGTCAACACGAAGGATAATACGCCGGCCATCGTGCATCTGCGCATCGTGCCGGGGGAAAGGGTGACGCTCACCGCCGCGCCGAAGGGCTTTGGCTCCGAGAACATGTCAAGGCTTTGGATGCTCACCCCGTCGCAGGGGGTGGAGGGCGTAAAGCATGCCGTCGTGGAGACGGTGCGTCTGGCGGGCGGCAATCCCTGTCCGCCGGTCGTGGTGGGCGTGGGCATCGGCGGCACGGCGGAGTGCGCCATGCTGATGGCCAAGCACAGCCTGACGCGCGACTGCGGCCGGCCCTCCGCGGATTCCATGCTGGCGGATATGGAACGCGAGCTGCTGGCGCGCATCAATGACCTGGGAATCGGTCCGCAGGGATTGGGCGGACGGATCACCGCTCTGGCCGTGCATATCGAGCAGATGCCCACGCATATCGCGGGATTGCCCGTAGCGGTGAACATGCAGTGCCATGCGGCGCGCCATAAAACGGCAACGATCTGACCATTCGGAGGGACGGGAAAATGAGCAAAGCGATTCATGCGCCGCTGCGTGAGGAGGAGGTTGCCTCCCTGCGCGCCGGGGACAGCGTGCTGCTCAGCGGCACGATTTATACGGGGCGCGATGCGGCGCATAAGCGGCTGTGCGCACTGATTGAAGAGGGAAGACCGCTTCCCTTTAATATGAAGAATCAGGTGATTTACTACGCTGGGCCCTGTCCGGCAAAGCCCGGGGATGCCATCGGCTCCTGCGGGCCGACCACCAGCTATCGCATGGATGCCTACGCGCCCGTGCTGTGCGATTTGGGGCTGATCGGCATGATCGGCAAGGGGCAGCGCGGCGAGGCGGTGGTCGATGCCATCAGGCGAAACGGGGGCGTATACTTCGCGGCTACGGGCGGCGCGGGCGCGCTGATTGCCACCAGCGTCACATCCGCCAGGGTGATTGCTTTTGAGGATCTGGGGACGGAGGCCGTCCGGGAGCTGACGGTGGAGAATCTGCCGCTCATCGTGGCCATCGACGCGCACGGCGGCAATCTCTATGAGGAAGGGCCAAAGAAGTATTGTCGATAGTTTTCGATGCGTTTTACAAGAATTTAGCCGAATTTTTCAGAAATTCAGCAGGAATTGTGGCGTAAAAGGGGAATTATATAAAAAGAACGGCGTTTTTCGTTCGTTTGCCCGGAGGAAAGCATGCAGGAAATTGTGATCGGCAGCTGGGACGAGCTTCAGCAGGCTGTCTTTGATGATGTGTGGGACAGCAAGGTGATGCGCTATCGGGACAACCGCATTTATCGCGGCACGTCCGATCAGCGGTGGAATCTGGTGCCGTCGCTCAACCGCGTCTGCGCGCACAATCTTGCGCTGGAGACGCAGGTGTTTCGCAGCTTCCGCAAGTATGGCTATGCGGAGCTGGCGGATTATTCCGGCTTCTGGCAGCTGCTTCCCGTGGCGCAGCATCACGGCCTGCCCACGCGGTTGCTGGACTGGACGTATTCCCCGCTGGTTGCCGCGCATTTTGCCACGGAGGATACCGGCTGCTATGACCGCGACGGCGTGATCTGGTGCCTGGATGTGACGGATTTTAAGCGCTATATGCCGGAGCAGCTGCAAAAAAAGCTGCGCGATACGGACAGCAACATCTTCACCATCGGTATGCTGGAAAAGCTGATCCCCGATTTTAAAAGGATGCAGGCGCTCTCCGACGAGCCCTACGCCATTTTCTTTGAACCGTCCTCGATGATCGACCGCATTGCCAATCAGTATGCGCTGTTTTCCGTGGTGTCCGATCCGGCCGTGCTGCTCACGGATATCCTTGCCAAGCAGGGGATTCCCTACAGGAAGATCATCATTCCCAAGGAGGTCAAGCTTGAGATCCGCGATAAGCTCGACTACATCAATATCTCCGAGCGCATGATCTATCCGGGGCTTGACGGCGTGTGCCGCTGGATCACCCGGCGCTATGCCGCGCTGGGCCCGGTCTACAACGCCAACCGGAACAGGGAGTAAGCGCAATAGGGCGCTTAACCAATACAACCTGAAATAAACAGGAGGAACCCAAGATGAGGAAAATCGTTGCCCTGATGGCGGCGGCCGTCATGCTTTTTGCGCTGTGCGCGAGCGCCTCTGCCGCTACCCAAGTGACCATCTGGCACACCTTCACCGACGCCCAGCAGGCTGCGCTGGAGAAGTTCGCTGCGGGCTTTAACGCCAGCCAGGACGAGTACGAGGTCATTGTTGAATCCCAGACCTATTCCGGATTCCTTGACAGCGTGTACAATGCCGTGGCCAACGGCGTCGGCCCGAACATCATCATCAATTACGCGTCCACCGCGGCCGACTATGTGAAGGACGGCCTCGTGGTGGATCTCAGCCAGTACGTCTTCGACGAGGAGATCGGCATGGCGGATATCTATGAGACCCTGCCGGATGCCATCAAGGACGAGACGGTCGGCTTTGAGGATGGCGGTATGTACGCGCTGCCGGCCGTGACCACGGGCCCGATCCTCTTCTACAACAAGACGCTCTATGACGAGCTGGGCCTGACCCCGCCCACCACCTGGGAGGAGCTCGCCGAGCAGGCGAAGGTCATCTATGAGGCCAAGGGCATTCCGGGCTTTGCCTGCGACTCCCTGACCGATATGATGCAGGCGCTGATGATGCAGTCCGGCTCCGGCTACATCGATACCGAGAACGAGTGCGTGCTCTTTAACACCGAGAGCGCGATTGCCTGGCTTGACTGGTTTGGCCAGAATGTGCAGGCGGGCTACTTCCAGCTCAATCCGCAGCAGGATTACTTCTCCACGGACTTCAACGCGGGCCTGGTGGCGAGCTATCTCGGCTCCTGCGCGGGCGATCCGTACATCATTCCGGACGGCTTTGAGTACGATGTGGCGCCGATGGTCAACAGCATCGACGTTGCCTGGTTCCCGTCCTGGAACCGCGGCCCGATCGTCTTCAACAAGGACGAGGCTTCCAACAAGGGCGCGTATATGTTCGTGAAGTACTTCCTCACGCCGGAAGTCAACGCCGAATGGGCGCAGGCGATGAACGCGCTGTCTCCGTATGGCTCCACGCAGGAGAGCGAGGCGTATGCCGAGTTTGGCGCCAACCTGGCGGCGTCCCTCGTGGCTGTTCAGGCGAACCTTGACGTGGCCGGCGCGCTCCCGAGCGTGACGGGTTCCTACACCGTCCGTACTGCGCTGCAGGATGCGGCCATCAGCGTGGCCGGCGGCATGTCTGCTGAGGATGCGATGGCGGTTTGCGTCGCGACATCCGACGCCGCGCTGAAGGAGTAATTCTTTCAGAAAGCACCGGTTCTATAAGGGCTGGCGGGCAGCAGTCCGTCAGCCCTTTATCCTTGTCTTGATTCGGAGGAACTGTATGGAGAAGCAGAAGCTGCTTGTCTTTATGATCGATGCGCTGTGCGAAACGGATGTCGCCTATATGTGCACGCTCAAAAACTTTGGGTGGATGCTGGAGCAGGGGGCGCTGGTGCGGGAGATGTATCCCGTCTATCCGTCCTTTACGTATCCCTGTCACGTATCCATCATGACGGGGTGTTACCCGGATAAGCACGGAATCCCGCACAATGAGATGGTGAAGGCAGGCGTCCACCCCGTGCCGTGGTATACGGACAGGAAGCTGGTCAAGAAGAAGCTGTTTGCGGAATATGCCAAGGAAAGGGGATATTCCACCTGCCTGGTGAATTGGCCGGTTTCCAAGGGCGCGGATGTGGATATCAATCTGCCGATGTGCATGCCGATGCACTATCAGGGGGACAACCCGAGGCAGTTCTTTGAGGGCGGTGCTTCTCAGGAGGTGCTCGACCGCTATTTCTGGAAATATAGCTACCTGCTCTGCGGGTTCAATGGCCTGCTCAACGGAAGCCTAGATATGTTCACCGACGCGGTGTCGCCGGATATCATTCGGGATTACGGCCAGCCGGATGTCATGTTTATCAAGATGTGCGATCTGGATACCGTGCGCCATAAACTGGGCGTGGAGAGCGAGACCGCGCGCGAGCAGCTTCGCAAGCACGATTGTGAACTGGGCGTTTTGATGGAGTGCATCCGTCGGTATGGCGACTTTGAGCACACGAATTTCATCGTGATGGGCGATCATGGCCAGACGGATGTGCCGCGGACGCTGAATTTCAACCGCGTCTTTCAGGAGGCGGGGCTGCAGGCGCTCGATGAAGACGGAAAGCTGGCCTCGTTTGACGCATACTGCCATTCGACGGGCGGTTCGGGCTGGATTGAGCTGCGAGATCCGCAGGATGCGGCGCTGCGCGAACGCGTGCACAAGCTGCTCCTTGACGCAAAGGAGAGCGGCAAATACAATCTTGGCTATGTCTTCACCAAGGAGGAAGCGCAGGCGCAGTTCCATTTAACGGGCCCGTTTGACTTTATTATCGAGGGCGCGGAGCCGATGTCCTTCAGCTATGATCCTGCCGCGCCGCTGTTCACCCAAACGGCGCCGGGAGATTACAAGACGGCGCCCGGCTCGCATGGCGGCCTGCCGTGGCTTGATCACCGCACGACGTTCTTTGCCTGCGGCCCTGCGTTTAAGCGGGGCGCTGTCGTGGAGAAGGCGAGCCTGGTGGATGAGGCGCCGACGATGGCGCGCATCCTCGGCTTTGACATGGAGGATATCGACGGCCATTGCCTCGATGATCTGTTGAAGGAAGAATTCAGAAGATAAGCCGGCAGGGCAAAGCGCCCCATGGCTTTTCATAAAGGAACCCCAGACGCATTTCAACAAGCAATTCAAAAGTAAGGGAGATATGACCTATGCGCGTAGTACTCGATCATATCACAAAGCGTTTCGCGGATGTGACGGCGGTCAGCGAATTTAGCGCAACGCTGGAGGATGGCGAACTGGTATCGCTGCTCGGCCCGTCCGGCTGCGGCAAGAGCACGCTGCTGAACATGCTTTCCGGCATCCTGCCTGTGAGCGGCGGCAAGATCTTTTTTGACGATCAGGATGTGACCGCTCTTCCCCCGGAAAAGCGCGGCATCGGCCTGGTGTTCCAGAATTATGCGCTTTATCCGCATATGACGGTCATGAGCAACATCTGCTTCCCGCTGGAGACGCAGCGCGTACCCAAGGAGGAGCGCATCGAGCGTGCGAATGAGATTGCCAAGCTCGTGCATGTGGACATGCTGATGAACAGGAAGCCCTCGGAGCTCTCCGGCGGACAGCAGCAGCGAGTGGCCATCGCGCGCGCCCTGGTCAAGAATCCGCGCCTGCTGCTGCTTGATGAACCGCTTTCCAACCTCGATGCGCGCCTGCGCCTGGAGATGCGCGAGGAGATTCGCCGCATTCAGCAGCGCACAGGGGTTACGACGATCTTCGTTACGCACGATCAGGAGGAGGCGCTCTCCATCTCCGACCGCATTGTGCTCATGCGCTTGGGCGTTCTTCAGCAGAACGACCTGCCCCAGAACCTGTACAATGAGCCGGCCAATCAGTTTGTCGCGGATTTCCTTGGCAATCCGCCGATCAACAACCTGCCGGGTACCATTGAAGACGGCGCTTTTGTGACGGAGGACGGAAAGGGCCGATGTGTTCTGCCGATGCTGAGCGGCATTGAAAACGGCAGGAAGGTGAACCTCTCCATTCGCGCGGAGAGCTTTGTGCTCGACGGCAATGGCCCCATGACCTGCGAGGTGACGCGCGTTTATCAGATGGGCAAGGAAGAGATGGCCTATCTCAAGCTGGGCAATTGCGACTTCCGCGCCTATATTGACTCCGATGAAGGCCTGAAGCAGGGCGATACGGTGCACATCAGCCTCAAGAAGCGCGGCGTATTCGTCTTTGACCGCGAAACGGGGGAGAGAATTCGATGAAAAAGCAAAAGCAGTCCGCTGATCGGGAATTGGGGGAGCGCAGCCTCTTTTCAAAGATTGAGCCGTATTTATATCTTTTGCCGTTTTTTATTGGAATTGCCGTCTTTACGCTCTATCCGGTGATTAACGTCGTGCTTATCTCCTTCAAGGAGGGTTACAGCCATCTGAGCCGCGGCTTTGACCAGTGGGGCGTGTCCAACTACCAGGTGGTTTTGAGTGACCCCAAGTTCTCCCAGGCGATTGGCAACACGCTCAAATATGTGCTGCTGGTCGTGCCGATTTCCACGTGCATTTCGGTCGTTGTTGCCTATCTGCTCAACCAGAAGCTGCGCTTTTCCGCGCTGTTCCAGACGGCGTATTTCCTGCCGATGGTCACGTCCGTGACGGCCGTGGGCCTCGCCTGGAAGCTGATGTTCAACAAGAATTTCGGCATCATCAACTACATCCTCTCCTTCTTCGGGGTGGACAAGATTCCGTGGCTTGAAAACGCGGCATGGAGCATTCCGACGCTGGTGGTCTTCGGCGTTTGGAACATTCTGCCGTTTACCATCATCCTGCTGCTCAGCGGACTGCAGAATATCGATCCGCAGTATTACACGGCGGCCCGTGTGGACGGTGCCCGCAGCCTGCGCATCTTTTTCCGCATCACGGTACCGCTGCTGGCGCCCACGATTTTCCTGGTGTGCATTACCAACACAATTTCGAGCTTCAAGGTGTTCTCCGAGCTGTATCCGCTCTTTAACGGCAAGCCCGGACCGTTCAACAACCTGTACACGGTCGTCTACTACATCCGGTACGCGATGATGGAGAACCGCAAGTACGGCATCGCGGCTGCTGCTGCTCTGGTGCTGTTCCTGTTCATCTTCGTGTTCACGATGGTGCAGCTGGCGTTCCAGAAGAAGATGAGTAAGAGGTGAAGCACATGGACAGCAGAAAGGTTTCCCGTTTCTTTGTGTACTTTTTCCTGACGCTCGGCGGCCTCATCATGCTGCTGCCGTTCTTCTGGATGTTCTCCTCGGCGTTTAAAACGACGCAGGAGATCAACCGCTTCCCCCCGCAGTGGCTGCCCAGCTCGCTGAGCCTGACGAACTTCAAGCGGGCTTTCGAGATGGCGCCGTTTGCGCGCTATTTTGTCAACTCCATCATCGTGATGGTCTGCTCGGTGGGCATCACCACATTCACCACGATCCTGGCTGCATTCGCGTTTTCGCGTCTGCGCTTTCCGGGCCGGAACGTGATCTTCTCGCTCATGCTTTCGATGATGATGATCCCCTTTGAGATGCTGATCATCACCAACTATTCCACGATCGTGGATCTGGGCCTGTGGGACCACATCGGCGCGCTGATCCTGCCGTTCACCAGTTCGATTTTCTACACGTATATTCTTCGCAACTTCTTTGATTCCGTGTCGGACAGCCTGTACTGGTCGGCCAGGATCGACGGCTCGAGCAATTGGCGCTATCTGTGGAAGGTCATGGTGCCGATGGCGCGTCCTTCCCTGATGACGATCATCCTGCTCAACGCGCTGGCGAGCTGGAACTCGTTCATGTGGCCGATGTATGTCATTTCCAGCGACAAGAACCGCACGCTTCCGTGGGGCCTGCAGGTCTTTACGACGGAGGCTGGTTCCTATCCGGAATTGCTGATGGCGGCGTCTACGGTCGTCGTTTTGCCCGTGATCATCCTGTTCCTTTTCGCCCGCAAGTATATCGTGCGCGGCGTTGCGCGCGGCGGCCTCAAGGGCTGATCGCCCTGAAAGCAGTTTACAGATCATCGCATCTGTTGACTGCTTCTTTTTTTGTGTGTTCATAACTCTAAATATG
>JAUNJB010000113.1 GCA_030535375.1 Clostridia bacterium
CGCCGTCGCGCTCCCTCTTCCGAAGCGCTTTAACACTCCAAAGTGTTTCTGTGCTCGCTGCCCGTTTTTTCGCGCAATTTCCTATAAGCCAAAAACGCGCCGTCGCGCTCCCTCTTCCGAAGCGCTTTAACACTCCAAAGTGTTTCTGTGCTTGCTGCCCGTTTTTTCGCGCAATTTCCTATAAGTCAAAAAAGACACCGAAAGTGCATTTCGGGGAATTTAGAAACACACCCTAGATTGTCTTCTATATCAAATTTGATATGCTTCCCCTATGAGAGACAAAAACAGGCTGTCGGGCAGAATTCCAAATATCCTGAGAAAGCAGCTTTCTAAGTCAATCAAGCCCTTCGGGCGCAATTGCTTGGTTCTTTCTTGACACATCTGGATTCTGAGCCTGACAGCCCTTATTGATGATCGGCCGGACGCGTGCACGCCGTCCTCAGGATGCTCGCCCTCAGAGGCCATCCTCTTGCTTGAACTCGGCTTTCACATGATCTCTCAGATATTCCACATACTGCCGGATATCCTGCCGCTCCGTCGCCGAACGGAGCGTGATGGCGTTGATATCGAGGTTGAAAACGGCATGCGGAAGGCATGTGTCAAAGGGCTTCAGCCTAAATCCCGACTGCGGGCTGGTCGCCCAGAATATGGCCGATGTGATAAAGACACCGCAGTGAAACGCAAGCTCATTGCAAAGCGTCGTGATGGTGGAATCCGGGCTGACCATGGGGATATACTCCAGGTCAAAGCACTCCATCAGCTGCGAAAAGCGAGCCACCCCGATTTGATCATAGGGGATAAAGTATACATGGCGTCCGCTTAAATCCTTCGGGGTGATGACATCCTGATTGGCCAAGGGGTCCTGACAGCCGACAAGCGCATAAACCGGCCTGCGTACAATCGGCAGGCAAGCGAATTCCTTCCCCTTCGGCCGCACATTGGAAATGATGAGATCCAGGCTGCCATGATACAGCTCATCCACGAGCTGATCGGGCGGAAGACTCTTGAATTCCAACCGCACCTTCGGACACTGCTCCATATAGTGGCGCATGTGATCATTCGGCCAGAGGTTGTACGAGTTATGTCCATAACCGACACGAATCAGCGAACTTTTCTGCTGATTGAGCGCGATCGAAGAGATCGTATCGTCCCATACGGAAAGGATATGCTGAACCGCCGCGTATACCTCCTCTCCCTGGGGCGTGAGCCGGATGCCCTGAGCGGCCGGCGTGATCAATCTGATTCCGAGCTGCTCCTCCAACCGCTTGATCGCCTTGGACAGCGCCTGGCGGGAGATATACAATTCGTCCGCAGCCTTGGAAATGCTCTGCTCCTTCGCTGCCATTTGAAAATACCGCAAAATCGTGAAATCCATCTCCTGTGTCCCCTCCACGTTCAGATTATATCAAAATCCGCCCACAGGCGCAACATTTTGGTTGACACCATCGGTATGATTATTCGCTTGTTTTATCACTGTTCCAAGTTTACAATAAAAATAACGATTCCACTCATCCGTATCATCAAGGAGGTCAATCATATGGAGAGGAAATGGAAAAAGAAAGCAGCGTTCTTGCTGAGCTTCTGCCTGCTGTCCGCCGGTCTGGCGACAGCCATCGCCGAATACACCCCCGGAACGTATACCGGCAGTGCAGAGGGCTTTTCGGGCAATGTAATCGCTCACGTCACCGTCGAACAGGATCGCATCACCGAAATCACGCTGGATGAATCCGAGAATGCCAACCAGATTCTGAGCGATGACCAGCGCGCGGCGTTCGCCCAGACCATGGTGGACGCACAGACGCCGCTTGTTGACTGCATGGCGGGCGCGACGATCACCAGCAGCGCCGCGATCGAGGCCGTAAAGGATGCCCTGACTCAGGCCGGCGCGACGGAGTTCGCGGAGGCCGAAAAGGCCGTCTATTCGCAGGAGGACGTATCCTATACTCCCGGCACCTACACCTCCACGAAGATGGGCATGAATGGCAAAATCACCATTCAGACCGAATTCTCAGAGGATAAAATCGAGTCCATCACCGTGACGGATCACATGGAAACCACCTGTGTCGGCACCGCCGCGATGGACATTTTAACGGATCACATTCTTGAAAACCAATCGCTGGGCGTGGATATCATCAGCGGAGCGACATACACGTCCCTGGGCTTCCTCAGCGCCGTTGAGGACTGCGTGGAGCAGGCGGGCGGAAATGCCGCCGCGCTCAAGTCCTTCCCGGTATTCTACGACACCTACGCGGATAAGTCCCACGAAGCGGATGTCATCATTGTCGGCGGCGGTATGGCGGGTATGTCCGCGGCGCTCTCCTGTGTGCAGAATGGCCTGAGCGTCATCCTGCTCGAGCAGAAGGAGTTCCTCGGCGGCAACGCGCTGACGGCGACGGGCACCTACCTGCTGGGCAACACCTCCGTGCAGGCGGCTCAGGGCATCGAGGACGATCCGGAGACCTTCTACAACTGGATTCTGGAGACGATCGACAACGCCGATCCCGAGCTTGCCCGAATGCTCGTTGACAATTCCCAGAATCTGGTGGATTTCTTCGAGGCGAACGGCCTGACCTTCGACTACGAATACATGAAGGCCACCACCAACTCCGATATTCCGAGAGGCCATCAAATCGTGCCTAACGGCGCGGAATCGGTCGGCATCATGATCGATGTCATCAATGCCAACAACGTGGATGTCCGCTACCTGACGACGGCCACACAGATCCTCACCGACGAGAGCGGCAAGGTGATCGGCGTCGCGGCTACGGACTGCGAAGGCAACGAAACCGCCTATTATGGCACATCCACCGTGCTCGCCAGCGGCGGCTTCGGTGAAAACACGGATCTGCTGGCCGCCAACTGGGGCGAGGACTGCCGCAACCTGAAGTTCGGCGGCATCAAGGGCAGCGACGGCCGCATGCTGGAATGCGCGCTTGCGCTGGGCGCGGACGCCGTCGATATGGACGCGACCCACATCGACGCAACGCTGGAGGTCACGCACCAGATCATGGCGGACACCAACATCATCACGAGCTGCGGCGGCATCATCGTCCGCACCTCGACCGGCGAGCGCATCGCGGACGAAGCCTATAATCACGGCGACGCCATCTCCGATGCCGAGCTGCGCGTCGGCGACGACTACTATTACATGATCTTTGACGACAGCGCTCTGGAATTCTCCACCGCCCTGGCCTCCAAGGTCAGCATGTACATCGAAACGGGGCTTGCCGCGACCTATCAAACGGTAGCCGAGCTGGCCGAAGGCTGTGAGCTGGATGAAGCCGCCATTCAGCAGGTGCTCGATGACTACAACGCGGCCGTGCGCGGAGAGAAGGAGGACGTCTTCGGACGGACCGATTTCTACGGTGAACTGGACGCCCCGTACTATGTGCTCAAGGTTTCCAACGGCGTCGTCATGACCAGCGGCGGCCTGAAAGTCGACGATCACAGCCGCGTAATCAACACGGACGGAGAGGCCATCGAAGGGCTCTACGCCATCGGCGAAGTGACTGGCGGTCTGATGCGGGTCTACGTGGCGGGCGCCTCGCTGTCCGAATGCGGTATTTCGGGCATGCTGCTGGGACGCCAGCTGAGCGGCGTCATCGAATAAACACCGCATTTGCCAGAAAAAGGACGCAAAACAACGGGCCTCTCTCTGAATTTGATTCAGAGAGAGGCCCGTTTTCATCTCATGCCGGAATTCCGCGGCCGCGATGCCGGAACGCATCATGGTCAGGAGCATCACGTCCGGGAAAGATACCGGATGCTGTTTATTTATCCTGAAGAGAATTCAAAAAATCTCTTGCGCGCTGCGTCCGGGGATGGGCGAAGAACTCCTCAGGCGTGTTCTCCTCGACAATGGCGCCGCCATCCATGAAGACCACCCTGTCCGCCACACGGCGGGCAAAATTCATCTCATGGGTGACAATCAGCATGGTCATCCCCTCGCCGGCCAGCTCGGTCATCACATTCAGCACCTCGCCGATCATTTCCGGGTCCAGCGCGCTGGTGGGCTCGTCAAAGAGCATGGCCTTGGGATGCATGGCCAGCGCCCGGGCAATGGCCGCGCGCTGCTGTTGGCCGCCGGAGAGCTGCGCCGGCACCTTGCCGGCCTGATCCGCCACGCCCACCCGTTCAAGCAGCCTCATCGCCTCCTCTCTGGCCTCTTTTTTCGGCCTGTGGAGGACATCCACCGGGGCGACCATCATGTTATCGAGAATGGTCATATGCGCAAACAGATTGAACGACTGAAACACCATGCCGATCCGGGAACGCAGCTGTGCCAGCTTCTTCCCCTCCTCCGGCAGACGGGCGCCTTCAATCAGGATCTCGCCGGAATCGATGGATTCCAGCCGATTGACGGTGCGGCACAGGGTGGACTTGCCGGAGCCGGACGGGCCGATGATCACCACCACCTCGCCCTTCTCCACGGAAAGGCTGATATCCTTCAGCACGTGAAGCGCCCCATAGTGCTTGTCCACATGCCTCAGCTCGATCACCGGAATCTGCGGTGCCTTCTCTTCGCTCATGATCCTCACTCCTTTGTCATGCCGCGATGTTTCTGCGGTTTGGCCTCCGGGCCAGCAGGTCGGAAGCCTTGTTCAGCGCATAGTTGATCAGAATATAGATGACGGCCACCACCAGATAGATGGACACCAGGGCATCGTAGTTGGAAATCAGCACCTTCGCGTTCTGCATCAGATCCGCGCAGTTCACCACATAGGCAAAGGTGGTGTCCTTGAGCACGATCACCAGCTCGGCGATCATCGAGGGAATCACATAGCGGAAGGCCTGCGGAAAGATGATCCGATAAAATGTTCTTCTCTCCGACATTCCCAGGGAGAGGGCCGCTTCACGCTGCCCCTTGGGCACGGCATTCACGCCGGAGCGGAAGACCTCCGCCACCACGCCGCAGGCGGAGATGGCGCATGGCAGCGTAATGCGCCAGAAGGACGACAGCTTCAGGCCAAACTGCGGCGCTGCAAGGAAAAAGAAATAGATGAACAGCAGCGTGGGTACACCCCTGGAAAACTCAATCAGGGCCGCAGAAGCCCCGCTCACAAATCGATGGGGATTCAGCCTCCCGCGCATCAGCACAAATCCCAGGCCAAAGGTGATCACGGCCGCCGTCAGAGCCACCTTCACCGTCATCAATAGCCCCTGTCCGATAAACCGCCAGGTGGTGTATCGGGTAAACAGCGTCCAGTATTTCGCGTTCAGCTGCCCGGAAATGTAAAACTGCCGGATGATCAGGGCGAGCAGCGCCGCAAGCGCCGCGACAGAAACCGCCGTAGCTATGGCGATACGCTGTTTTGCCCTTTTGCCCGGGGCCTCGTAGAGGGCATCCCGGATGGAAGCATTCGCCGCGCTCATCGCCTGATCCTCACTTTCCTGTCGATTCGGTTGCCCACCCGGCCGATGACCAGAGCCGTCGCGCAATAGAGCGCGGCGGAAATGACAAAGGCCATGACGCCGACGGTGGCATGGGTGTTGATATAGGTGACAATGCCCGTCAGATCCGTGGGATTCATGGGCACCTGCGAGGCCAGCGCCGTGGTCAGCATCGTGGCAACGGCCAGATTCGTCATCGGCAGCACGGAGCTCCGCAGCGCCTGCGGGATCACAATCCGCCGGATCATCTGGAAAAATGTCATGCCCAGCGCGCGGGCCGCTTCAATCTGCCCCATGTCGATGGTATTCATACCGGACATCAGGTACTCCGAGCAGAACGCCGAGGGAATCAGCATGGTGGCGATCAGCACGCAGGCGTAGTAGGACAGCACGACCTTCAGATAGGGCAAGGCGTAAACCAAAAGGATCAGCAGAGCGGCGCCCGGAATATTCCGGAATATCTGGACATAGAAGTCCGCCGCCGCGCGCAGCGGCCTGATCGGGCTGACACGGGCCACCGTAACGGCCATGCCAATGACGAATGCGGCTATAAAGGACACGGCGGTCAGCCGCCAGGTCATCAAAAGCGCACCGATATACCTGTCCCCGAACCGCGTCAGCAAATCCACGACACTCATGCTTTTCCTCCTGAAACGGGGGCCTCAAGACTTGCCGGTCTCAAGGCCCCCTGTATATGGCCGAAATGGGATGAAATCCGTGCCTCCCCTGAGCCGGGAATGACCGGTTACTCCGCGATAGCGGGCGCCTCGGGCGCGGTCTCAATGCCGGTGCGGTCGCCCAGGCTGATCTTCCACAGCTGCGCCCAGGTGCCGTCCTCCTCAATGCGCCTCAGGAAGTCGTTGACAAAGGCTGCGCCGTCGGAATCCAGCGGCAGGCCGATGCCGTAATTGTCCTCGGGACCGAATACGTCGCCGGCGATCTCATAGACGCCCGGGTTCTTCACGATGGCGTTCAGCATCAGGGTGTAGTCGGTCACATAGGCGTCCACCCGCCCCTGTTCGAGGGCCGTGCGGGCCTGCGTGTCGTCCTCAAACTCCTGAACGACGGCATCGGGCGCATATTCGGCCAGAATGGAAGGCCCGGTGGAGCCGGACTGCGTGGCCACGTTCTTGCCTGCCAGGCTGTCAATACCCGTGATTTCGGCGTTGCCCGCCTTCACCAGCACGGCCTGCTTGGAGGTATAATACGGGCCCGCAAACGAGATCACCTCCTGCCGGGAGGGCGTGATGGAATAGGTCGCAAACACGGCATCCACCTCACCGCTCTGCAGCACGGCCTCGCGGGTGCTGGAGGTGACCTGCGTCAGCTCATACTTGGTCTCATCGCCGAGGATATAGCGGGCCAGCAGCTGATACAGACCGGCGTCAAAGCCGCGAATGCCGTTGTCGGTCTCATCCAGCTGGCTGAACAGGAAGGATGTGCGGGTGCCGCCCACACGCAGGACGCCCGCTTCCTTCACGGCAGTGGCCCATGCGCTTGCGGCGATCGCATCGTCATCCGCCACGGGGCCGGCGGCCAGCAAAGCGTCAAATGCCTCCTTATCGATGGCGACACCCGCCGTCTCCTCCGCGACGGCCACGCCCGCCAGCAGCAGAGCGACGGTCAGCAGCAAAACAAATGCCTTCTTCACATTTTTCATGATGATTTCCTTCTTTCCGGCTGCTTCTGCAGCCACAGTTTGTCAATATCTTTCCCGACAGAAACCGGCCGGGACCGTTCTCCTTCCCTCCCAGCGGGAGGAAGCCTTTTTTCATCGGTTCGCGGCTGCATCCGCCGGCCGTTTTTTCGGTGTCAACAGATGCTCATGTGCCCGCGACCTCGATGCGCGCCGGACATCGGTCGCACACGCCACCAATATGAAGGCCCCTTCTCATATATTCTCCCCCTATTTTCCATGATGATGGAAAAAAAGCGTCCGTGGATGAGCTTTACCTCCGCCATCGGACGCCTGTATAGGCAACAAATTGAGCGGAAGCAGGAGCGATCAGCCCCCGCCTCCGCATACCTTTATCAATTCAAGGCACGCAAAGCGGACATGATCGCCATCGGCACAGAACACATACAACAGCACATGCACATCTGAGACCGCTTCATCACGACCGCTCCTTTCATACCCGATTTCCAAATCCAGGGCCATTATAAACCAACTAACATAGTTTGTCAATAGGTTTATGAAAATCTCCGCACTTTTTCCGCGACGCCTTTTGGCGCGCATCGCCTCATGATCAAAGCGCCCTCTCGCCTGTGCCGCCGTCCGTGGCCGCGAGATCTCGGATCACCTCGCCTGCCATGATCAGCCCCGCCGCCGACGGGACGAAGGCGGTGCTGCCCGGGATATCCCTGCGGTCGGTGCAGTGACGCTTTGTGCCCGGAGGACAGATGCAGTGATAGCGGCAGCTGATCGCCATGTCCTCGATGGGCCGGACGGGTGGTTCATCCGAATAGACCACCTTGAGCGCACGGATACCCCGGCGTCTCAGTTCCCGGCGAAGCACGCGGGCCAGCGGATCGACGCTGGTCTCATAGAGATCGGCTACGCGAAAGCGGCTGGGGTCCAGCTTGTTGCCGGCGCCCATGCAGCTGATGATCGGAATATGCTTTTCCTCCGCCATGACGGCGAGGGCGATTTTGGCCGTCACCGTATCGATCGCATCCACCACATAATCATAGCGGTCAAAGGCAAACTCCGACGCATTTTCCGGCAGAAAAAAGCACTTATGCACGGTCACCTCAGCGTCGGGATTGATGTCGTGGATGCGCTCACACATCACATCCGCCTTAAACCGGCCGACCGTCCTCCTTGTCGCGATAATCTGCCTGTTGAGATTGGTCAGGCAGATCCGGTCGTCATCCACCAGGTCAAATGCCCCCACGCCGCTGCGTGCCAGCGCCTCGCAGACATAGCCGCCCACACCGCCGATACCAAACACGGCCACACGGCTGCCCGCCAGCCTTTCCATTGCCTGTCTGCCAAAGAGAAGCTCCGTGCGCGAAAACTGATTCAGCATATCCGATGATCCTTTCAGTACGTCCATGGTTTCAGGGCATCGCCCCGTCGGATTATATCACCCATCAACATACTATTTCAATAGGAATACTAAAATCACCGCGCAATATGGGCGCATTCCCCCTTCTCCCTCTGCGGCAGGCCCAGGAAACGCCCCTTTTGTGGAGACTTTTGAAAGCGGGATCGGATGTGGTATAATGAATTGTCATCCGTTTTCGGGGGCGTAAACTAAAGGAGAGGGCATCATGATTGAAACTCGGCTTTTGCATTATTTTCTCACCGTGGCTCGGGAGCAGAACATCACCAACGCGGCCAAGGCACTGCATATCACCCAGCCGACGCTCAGCCGCCAGATGGCAATGCTCGAGGAGCAGCTTGGGCAAAGGCTGTTTCTGCGCGAAAGCCGTCCGCTGACCCTGACGGAAGAGGGCCGTCTTTTGCAGCGCAGAGCCGAGGAGATTCTGGCGCTGGTGGATAAGACAGAAGAGGAGCTCGCCCATCACGACGAGCAGCTTGAGGGCATGGTGACCATCGGCTGCGGAGAGCTGGCCTCCGTGCGGGTACTGACCGATCTCATCGCGTCCTTTCGGGAAAAATACCCGGGCGTGCAGTTCGACCTGTATACCGCGAACGCGGATCAAATCCGCCGACGGATGGAGGGCGGGCTGACCGATATCGGGCTGCTGCTCGAGCCGGTGGATATGGAACGATTTGCGTATATCCGCATGCCGGTCAAGGAGAGATGGGCCGCCATCGTTCCCAGCGGCGTGCCGCTGGCCAAGAGAGCATTCGTCACCCCCAATGATCTGGTGGGCGTAGGCGTCATCCTGCCCAGCAGGCTCAAGGTGCTCGACGAGGTGGTCAACTGGTTTGGCGGCACTTACCCAAAGGTCAGCGTCGTCGGGATGAGCAACATGAGCACCAATGCAGCGCTGATGGTCAGCGCCGGCATCGGCTATGCGCTGACCGTCGAGGGCGCGCTGCCCTTTTTAAACCGCGATGAGGTCAGCCTGCTGCCGCTGCGGCCCGAGCTGCCGGCAACCTCCGTTCTGGCATGGAAAAGGGGGCAGCCTTACGCAAGGCCGACTGTGCTGTTTCTCGAACACGCTCAATGCCTGTTGAGCATGGAGCGCGCATAGAAGACAAGTATTCGACATGCAAGCAATTCTGTCCTATAATAGGCGTATCGGAAGAGCATTCCGATGCGCTTTTTAAATGGCACTGGCGCCGCTTTTGCCTGCACCATGAGCGGCGGCCCAATGTGCTTGCGCCCTTCCGCACTTGGGGGCAAGGCAATCATTCGACGCAGGAGGCATGAACATGGACGAATTTCCGCAGATTTTTCCCCGCGGCGGCAAAAACACCGCCTATGCCCGGTACTTTGTCGGGCAGAGCTATCTGAACATGCTCTCCACCACGCAGGTGGTAATCGGCAACGTAACCTTTGAGCCGGGCTGCCGCAACAACTGGCACATTCATCACGCGGTGTCCGGCGGCGGCCAATTGCTGCTGGTGACCGCGGGCCGCGGCTGCTATCAGGAGTGGGGAAAACCCGCGCGCAAACTGCATCCCGGCGACGTGGTGCACATCCCTGCGGGCGTCAAGCATTGGCATGGTGCCGCGCCGGACAGCTGGTTTGCCCATCTGGCCATCGAGGTTCCCGGCGAGGGGATAAAGACAGAGTGGTGCGAACCGGTGTCCGATGAACAGTACGACATTCTGAAGTGAGGCGAACGACATGAAAGCGATCGTGATTTACTATTCCTATGGCGGCAATACACGCCGAATCGCACAGGCAGCGGCACGCGAGCTGGGCGCGGACATCGCGGAAATCAAAACGGTTGTCCCCTACGCCGGCAGCTATGACGACGTGGTGGATCAGGGACAGACCGAAGTGAACAGCGGTTTCTGCCCGGAAATTGAACCGCTAAACGCACGGCTGGAAGATTATGACACGGTCATCCTGGGAAGTCCCGTGTGGTGGTACACGTTTGCCCCGGCCATGCACAGCTTCCTCCGGCAGGCAAATCTGACGGGAAAGACGGTCTTCCCCTTTGCAACCAACGGCGGCTGGCTGGGACACACGCTGAAGGACTTTGCATCGGCCTGCCCCGGCGCGCAGGTCAGGCAGGGGCTGAATGTACGCTTTAACGGGGACAGGCAGATCACGCCAGATGCCGAAATCTCGCGCTGGATTCACGCGATCCACTGACGAGGTGGGTGTACCCCGTAAATCAGACAATGAAAAAGAGGCCTTCTGTTGTTCTGCTCTCGCAGATCCGACGCAGAAAACCATACACTCACTACAAACAGGAAGCATTCAGGTACGAAGATTTGCTCAAGAGACAATTTGGGCAGGAACATCCGAATCGCTTCTGGATAATAGATATTACGTACATTCCGATTCCGGGTAAGATGCTCTATATGTGCGCTGTATTG
>JAUNJB010000114.1:0-5204 GCA_030535375.1 Clostridia bacterium
ACGATGTCGATCGCGCCGGAGCGCACGAGCGCCTCGCAGATTTCAAGCGCCTGCTCGCCGGTGTCCGGCTGGGAAACGTAAAGCTGATCGATATCCACGCCGAGCTTGCGGGCATAGATGGGATCAAGCGCGTGCTCCGCGTCGATGAACGCGGCGACGCCGCCGGCCTTCTGCGCCTCCGCGACGACATGCAGCGCCACGGTGGTCTTGCCGGAGGATTCCGGGCCGTAGATCTCCACCACGCGGCCGCGCGGCAGGCCGCCCACGCCCAGCGCCATGTCCAGATCGAGGCACCCCGTCGGGATCACCTGAATATCCTGCACGGTACGGTCGCCCATGCGGATGATAGAGCCCTTGCCAAACTGCTTCTCGATGCCGGCCAGCGCCATGTCCAGCGCGCGCTTTTTTTCGTTGCTGTCATCGGGGATGGCCGCCGTTTTGGCGGTCTTTTTGCTCTTGTCACTTGCCATGATGATACGCTCCTCTATTCTGTATCTGACGATTATCGCCCGGCATGGCCGATTGCCGCCTGGCGCACCATATCAAGCGCCTTCAGCGCGGCCAGCTGGCGGATGCGCTCGCGCGACCCGCCGAGCGTCAGCCTTTCCACGCGCACGCCTTGCGCATCGGCGCAGCCCACGTAGACGAGCCCGACGGGCTTCTCCTTCGTGCCGCCGCCCGGCCCGGCGATGCCTGTTGTGGCGACGGCGATATCCGCGCCGCTCCTCTCGCGCAGGCCCCGGGCCATCTCCCGGGCGGTCTGCTCGCTGACGGCGCCGTATTTTTGCAGGGTTTCCGGCTTCACGCCGCAGTATTTGATCTTCGCCTCGTTCGCGTAGGTGACGTGCGCCTCCCCCAGCGCGGCGGAGATGCCGGGATAATTGACCAGCTTTGCCGCGACAAGCCCGCCTGTGCAGCTCTCCGCCGTGGCGACGGTGAGCCCGCGCGCGGTCAGCTCGCGCCCAGCGGCCTCCTCCATGGAGCTTTCGCCGCTGTCCACCACGGCATAGACGCATCCGCCCAGCACGCCGCGGATCGCCTCCACGACGGGCATCACCTTGACAAGTGCATCCGCCTCGCTCGTGCCGCGTGCGGTCACGCGCAGCTGGCACTCGCCCAGCTGGCAATAGGGTGCGACGGTCACCTCGCCGTCCCCCTCGATCCACCTGGCGCACAGCTGGGCCACCTGGGATTCCCCCATGCCGTAGATGCGCATGTAGCGCGAGGCGATGCATCCGCCGGTGCGCTCGGCCAGCCGCCCATAGACCTGGCGCTCGAACATATCGGCCATCTCGTTCGGCGGGCCGGGAAGCTGGACGACGATCTTGCCGCCGTGCTCGATCATGCAGCCCGGCGCGGTGCCGCAGGCGTTGGGCAGAATGGTGCTGCCCAGCGCGAACATGGCCTGCTTCCTGTTGTTGAGCGGGCAGACGCGCCCGATCTTGCCAAAATAGTCACCGATGGCGCGCCAGCTGTCCTCATCAAAGATCATCGGAAGCTTCAGGTATTCCGCCACGATCTCCTTGGAAAGGTCGTCCTGCGTGGGGCCGAGGCCGCCGGTGGTGATGACCACGTCGCTCCTTGATAGCGCCAGCGCCAGCGTGTCGCGCATGCGCTGCGGATTATCGCCCACCGTGGTGTGATAATAGACCGATATGCCGAGGCTCTGCAGGCGGCGCGACAGATACTGCGCGTCGCTGTTGACGATCTGGCCCATCAGCAGCTCCGTGCCGATGGCGACGATTTCTGCGATCATTTATTTTGCGCCTCCCAGCACGCTGCGGTTGATCCAAACATATTCGCCCATGGAGTACAGCGTCATCGCCGCGGTGGCCAGCTCCAGCAAGGTAGCCAGCGGCTCGCCGCGGCCGATGGTCAGCAGCATCACCAGCAGCATCTGCAAAACCGTCTTGATCTTCCCGCTCATGCCCGCCGCGATGACGTGCCCCTGCTCCACGGCGCACAGCCGCAGGCCGGATACGACAAACTCCCGCGCGATGAAGATGATGCAGGCCACCACATTCAGCCGCCCCATCCAGGTGAGCATGATGAACGCGGTGTGCGTGAGCAGCTTGTCCGCGATGGGGTCCATGAACTTGCCGAAGTTGGTGATCAGATGGTATTTGCGCGCGATCCTGCCGTCGAGCATATCCGTCAGCGAAGCGAGGGCGAACACCAGCAGCGGCAGCACGCACAGCGCGCGGTCATCCCGGAACGCCCACAGCAGCACGAGATACACCGGCACCAGCGCGATGCGCACGAGCGTCAGCTGATTGGGCAGATTCAGGGAAGCCCAAGCCGTGATGAATTTTTTCATACGCGCACCCCCAGCAGATCATAGGCCCTGGCGCCGGTGATGCGCACCTGCACAAACTCGCCCGGCGCGCACGGCGTTTCGGAGCCAAAGTAGATATTGCCGTCGGTTTCCGGCGCCTCAAACTCGCTGCGGCCGACGTAGCGGCTGCCGCGCTTCTTCTCCACCAGCACGCGGCACACGGTGCCCACGCGGGCCTTGTTCTGCGAAAGGGAAATGCCGTGCTGCAGCGTCATCAGCGCGTCATAGCGCGCCTGCTTCACGCTCTCCTCCACCTGATCGGGCATTTCCGCGGCCATCGTGCCCTCCTCCGGGGAGAAGGTGAACGCGCCCATGCGGTCAAATCTTGTCTCCCGCACAAAATCCATCAGCTCGTCAAAGTCCTCGTCCGTCTCTCCGGGGAAGCCGACCATCATCGTCGTGCGCAGCATCATGCCGCGCTCCTTGAATTTTTTGCAGACCTCGCGGATGTGCTCGCTGGTATCGGTGCGGTTCATATCCGTGAGAATGTGCTGGCTGATGTGCTGCATCGGCAGATCGAGATACTTGCATACATTGGGCAGCCGCGCAATGGTATCGAGCAGCCGGTCGTCCACGCGCTCGGGATAGCAGTACAGCGTCCTCAGCCAGGCGACGCCATCGATCGCCGCCACCTCCTCAAGCAGCTCCGGAAGCCGGCTCTCCCCGCCGTCGTCGGTGCCGTAGCGCGTGGTATCCTGCGCGATAAGTGTAAACTCGCGCACGCCCTGCGCCGCAAGCGTGCGCACCTCCGCGAGGATATCCGCCTTCGGGCGGCTGCGGTATCCGCCGCGGATCAGCGGAATCGCGCAGTACGAGCAGCAGTTGTCGCAGCCCTCGCCGATGCGGATATACGCGCTGTATCGGGGCGTGGTCAGCACGCGGCCGAATTCAAAGAACGTGCCGTCGTCGTCCGTGTAAACGGGACGCGCGCCGCGCGTCGCCTCGCTGATGGCGTCATCGAGCTTCTTGTATTCGTTGACGCCCATGATGACGTCGACCTCCGGCATCTCCTCGCGGATCGCGTCGGGATAGCGCTGGGCAAAGCAGCCCGTGGCCACCAGCAGGCGGCAGGGGCCGGTCTGCTTGTACTGCGCCATCTCAAACAGGGTGTCGATGGCCTCCTCCTTGGCCGACTGGATAAAACCGCACGTGTTGACAATGATGACCTCGGCCTTGGCCGGGTCGGAAACGATCTGGTAGCCATGCGCCTTGAGCACGCCGAGCATCTGCTCGGAGTCCACTCGGTTTTTGCTGCATCCCAGGGAAATCAGCCCTACTGTCGCTCGCAATTCTTTACTCCTCCGGCGCGCTGCACGCGCCCATGTAAATCGATACAAGGATATTTTATCATGTCAAGCCCGCAAATACAAGGAAAAGCCAGCGCGAAACCCCCGGCGCTGGCCTTATTATATCACATTTTCGGGAAATTACAAGAACATTTGTTCTCGTTATCAGACTTAAATTTCTCCCTCGTCCCGCTGCCGGCTTGCCATGGCCCGCCGCCATATCCATCCGATTCCCATAGCGGCTAGGCGATACACCGTATAGATGGCGAAAAATGCCAGCACGCCGTACAGCCCCGCGACGATGTCGTCAAAATCCATCTCGCCCGTGCCCGTGATGCGCTGGCCGATCTCAATGGCAAAGCCGAGAACGGTCATGATCGTGAACACGTAGATGAAGGAAATCGCGGTGATGCTCCACTTGGCCAGCCGCTTGAAGACGAAGTGCACCACGAAGAACAGCACCATGCCGATCGCGGCCATCACCAGGAAATGCAGCTCCTTGTCGCCCAGCTGCAGCTCAAAGCCGTCGTTGAGCCGCAGCAGCGATTCATGCACCTGCGCCATCAGGACAGTCATCTCTCTGAGTATCATTTCAAACATTGTCTTTCAGACCTCCCAAATTTGTCATTTCCTCCTCTCGCGCCCGACGGCGTTTATCCTCTGTTTGCCTCTATATAAGCCACGGCGAAATCCACCAGCTCGCGCTGGCGCATCAGGCGGATCTGCCCATCCCCCAGCGGGCGCACCGTCACGCGGCCTTCCCGCTCGAAGGCCGCGCCGATCTCGCAAAAGTCCTCCCCGTCGACGTACAGCGTCTCATAGCTCACCCATTTGCGCACGCCGTCCGCCAGCACGGCGCTGGCCTGCGTGCAATGGTGCTTGCCGGGGTACTCCGCGCGGGCATCCGCCAGATGCAGCGACGTGTTCTTGTCGTATCCCACGCCCAGCAGCAGCACGCGCGCGTCGAGATCGTACAGGCGAGAGAGCGGCGATCCGTCCCCGAAGATGTTGCTCAGATCGTGATCGCGCACCACCTCCCACGAATGCCTTCCCCACGCGGCCACGGAGCGCGCGGGATGATCGCTGCGCAGCGCGCCGGGCCAGCGCCTGAACATCTCCGCCACCGCGCCCATGGTGTTAGTCGGCGTGATATCCCTGTCGTATGCGGGCCAGTTCTCGCGGATGAGCGGCCACAGCGCACGCGGTATGTCGCCGTGCACGCCCTCCTCCGGGTCAAGATTCTTCCAGGACTGCGCGGGCATCACGATGGTGCCCTCCTCTCCGACGCACGCGATCAGCGCCTCGATCACGCTCTGCGCGCCGCCCACGACGTAGCCGAGCCTGCTGAGCGAGGTGTGCACCATCACCGTCATTCCGCGCTTGAGGCCGCTCTCTCGCAGCGCGCGCTCGATATCCGAGCGGAGCACAAGTGTTTCCATAATTCCTCCCGTTTCAATACGCAAGGGGCTGCGCATCCGCGCCATCCCCGCGCGTCATTATAGGTCAGTTTCTCCCGGTTTTCGCGCGTTCTCCGTCAAAATGACGGTGTTCTTCGTTTCAATCGCGGGCGTTTCGCCATCCGC
>JAUNJB010000114.1:5304-10790 GCA_030535375.1 Clostridia bacterium
CGCCGCTCTCCTTCGCGGCCAAAAAGCTGCCGATTGCGGACATTTGGGCGCAAAGCGCATTTTTGCGCTATCCTGTTCGCGGGACAGGCAAGGCCCGTCACCCCAAGCCGGAGGTGCGGCATACCGCGCGTCAGTTGGACGCCGCCTGCGGTTCTCCCACGCCATGTTCAACCAACAAACTGGACTAATACGATCGGAGGCAGCGCAATGAATGGCAAAGAGCTTCTCGTTCTCAGGGATCTGAGCGTCTGGTACGCCCAGGGAAGGCCCGTCCTCGAACGGCTTTCCCTGGATCTTGGCCCCAATGAGGCCGTCGGTCTGCTCGGGCTGAACGGAGCGGGTAAAACCACCCTGATCAAAGCCTTGGCCGGCCTGCTGCCGAACTGCCGCCTTGGCAGCGCCGCATGGGCCGGACGCCCATTTTCGTTCCGCGACGAGGATTTTAAGCGGAGCCGGTACATCGTCTTTGCGGAGGATCGCTCCTTTCAGCATTTCACCTTCAGGGAATATCTGGCGTATGCGGCGGCGTCCTACGGCGTGCCGCTGCCGGATGTCTCCATGCTGGTGGAGGGCTTTCACTTTGAGCGCTGTACGGATGTCCTGCTCCGGGAGCTGTCCACCGGCAATCTCAAAAAGGTCTATCTGATCACCGCCTTTGCGCTGCGGCCAAGGCTGCTGCTTCTGGATGAGCCCGTCAACGGGCTGGACTTTCAAAGCACGGAATTCCTGTATCAGCTCATGCGCGGCTACAAGGCGCACGGGACGCTGCTGTTCTCCTCCCACATTCTGGAGAGCATTGGCCTGACCGCTGACCGCGTGCTGATTCTCGAACGCGGCAGGATCGGCCGGACATTCTCCGGCGGGGAAATCGCAAATATCCGGGAGGTGCTGGCCGATGACGAGAATCCTTAAAGCCTTTGCCGGGCAGCTATTCGGCGCAAAATACGAGAGCGCCGGAAAAAGCCTGCTGGCCGCCGCGGCCCTGTTTTGGGCCGTCCGCGCAACCGGATTGAAGCTGGCCATTGCGCCGTCCGTGCTCTATCTGACCTCAGTGCTCTTTACCGCCGGGGTCATGTGGCAGACACTGAGCGCAGGCCGGCACGCGGAGACCTTGCGAAGCATGCTCGCCCTCCCCTTTGAAAACCGCAGCTTCGTATCCGGCTATGTATCGGCGCTGAGCATGCATACCCTGGTGACGAAGACATTGCCCGTTTGGGCGCCGCTCGGCGCTGCCGCCCCATGGAACGGCTTCGAGATTGCCTTGGCATTTCTCTGCGGCTGCATGGCCTGTACGGTCACCGCCGCGGCTTATCTGATGCTCAGAAGAGGGAACGCGGTATGCCCGGTCCTTTGGGCATCCGGCATCCTCGCCGTCATTCTGGCTGTCCGCCGGCCGCCCGCCATTCTGGCCGCGGTATTGGCGAGCCTTGCCGGCGCGGCGCTGTACCTGTATTCTGCCGACGCCTACGATTTTTACAATGCCTGCGCGGCAAAGAAGCCCGCCCGGCACATGGGATATTCCGGAAATATGCTTGTGTATCTGGCGCGATATATGATGGCAAACAAAAGCCATGGCATCAATACCGCGGGCCTTTGCGCCGTCGCGTGTCTTCTGCCCCTGCCCTTGGGCAATCTTCAGGAATTGAACGCGCTTCCCATCGGCTTTGCCATCCTTTGCCTGAATACTCCGGTCTGCACGCTGCTTTCGGGCGATCCGGATCTGGAGCAGGCCGTCCGCGCGCTGCCCGGGCAGGCGCGCCATTTTGGCAGAATGTACTGTCTGTTCATCCTCGCCGTCAACGGGGCCGCCGCCGTTTTGTACCTGTGCATCTGGCAGATGATCCAGGGCGGCGTTGGCCCTGCGGATATCGGAACGGCCATCCTGTTCGCCACGCAGAGCGCCATCCTTTCGGCCGTTCTGGAATGGAAGCATCCGATTCGCGGCTGGAAAACCGAGAGCGACCTGTGGCATCATCCCCGGAAATACCTCGTCCCGCTGGTCATGCTGCTGATTGCGGCCTTTATCGGCACATGGCCCCGGCTGTCTGCGGCATACGCAGCCATTCTGCTGCCGGAGTGCTGCGCTTTACTCTATATGACAAGGAGATCATGACAATGAAACACTCGGGCTTCTGTCCCAAATGCCGGTCCGCCCATGTCATCCGCGTGCCGGACAACGCCCACCGGTATCTGTCCAACAGCATCGCCATCACGAAATGGGTCACGGTGAACAGGGTTCCCGTCGCAAGGTATGTCTGCTGTGATGGCGGCTATGTGGAAAACTGGATAGAGAACCGGCACGAGCTTTCCACCGTCAGGAGGTCATTTGAATGAGGCAGGCGCGCAGATAAGGGAAAGCGCCGCTCCGCCCCGCCAAAGGGCTTATCCCTCAGGCGGATTCAGAGCTGCGCCACTTTCGCGTTTTATCCGAACGACAGAATCAGTATTCGATCTTCTTTTGAATGTAGGCCACCAGGTCGTCAAGGTGCACCTTTTCCTGCTCCATGGTGTCGCGGTCGCGCACGGTGACGATACCGGTCTCCGGCGTGTCAAAGTCAACCGTCACGCACATCGGCGTGCCGATCTCGTCCTGACGGCGATAGCGCTTGCCGATGGAGCCCGTCTCGTCGTAATCGACCATGAAGTGCTTGCTGAGCATATCGTACACCTCGGACGCCTTGTCGCCGAGCTTGTTCTTCTGCAGCGGCAGCACGGCGCACTTGTACGGGGCCAGCGCCGGATGCAGATGCATCACCACGCGCATATCGCCGCCGTCAAGCTGCTGCTCCTCGTACGCCTCGCAAAGGAATGCCAGCGCCGCGCGGTCCGCACCCAGGGACGGCTCGATGACGTACGGGATGATCTTCTCGCCCGTCGTCGGGTTGAGATATTCCATGCTCTTGCCGGAGGTCGTCTGATGCGCCTTGAGGTCGAAATCCGTGCGGTCAGCCACACCCCAGAGCTCGCCCCAGCCAAACGGGAACAGATACTCAAAGTCCGTCGTCGCCTTGGAATAATGCGCCAGCTCCTCGGGCTTATGGTCGCGCAGACGCAGGTGCTCCTCCTTGATGCCCAGGCCCAGCAGCCACTGATGGCAGTAGTTGCGCCAGTAGGCGAACCACTCCAGATCGGTGCCCGGCATGCAGAAGAACTCCAGCTCCATCTGCTCAAACTCGCGGATGCGGAAGATGAAGTTACCCGGCGTGATCTCGTTGCGGAAGCTCTTGCCCACCTGGCATACGCCGAAGGGCAGCTTGCGGCGCGTGGTGCGTGCCACGTTCGGGAAATTGACGAAGATGCCCTGGGCGGTCTCCGGGCGCAGGTAGATCTCGTTGCTCGCGTCCTCGGTCACGCCCTGGTGGGTTTTGAACATCATGTTGAACTTGCGGATGCCGGTGAAGTCATGCTTGCCGCAGGTCGGGCAGGGAATCTGCTTTTCCTCAATAAAGCCCTCCAGCTGCTCGTTGCTCCAGCCGTCGGCCTCAATCTCCTGATTGTTGGCCTTGGCCCAGTCCTCAATGAGCTTATCCGCGCGGAAGCGCGCCTTGCACGCCTTGCAGTCCATCAGCGGATCGTTGAAATTGCCGACGTGGCCGCTGGCCACCCAGACCTGACGGTTCATCAGGATCGCACAGTCGAGGCCCACATTGTACTTGTTCTCCTGCACGAACTTTTTCCACCACGCGCGCTTGACGTTGTTCTTGAATTCCACGCCCAGCGGGCCATAGTCCCAGGAGTTGGCCAGGCCGCCGTAGATCTCCGAGCCCGGGAAGATATAGCCGCGGCCCTTGCACAGGGCGACGAGCTTGTCCATCGTGTCGTTTTGCACCTTCGCCATACCGATTTCCTCTCTTTCATCTCATCCGGGACGGGCACGCGGCGGCAGCGCCGCCCGATAAAAAGAACCGCGCGAAGGCGCCGTCCCGAATCCGCGTCCTCGCATGGATTCAAGGGACGAAAGTGATCCTTCCGCGGTTCCACCCTTGTTGGCGCGCCGACCGGCGCGTCCCCTTTATTGATGCATTTCATGCGGCCGCTCCAGGCTGCCAACCCCTTCAACGCGATTCGCATCGCTATCATACTAAAAAAACGCGTTTTTGTCAAGTAAAAGCCTCATTTTTGCCATCCCTCCGGAATCATCCCCGGCCCACCATGCGCATACGCCATACGGCAGCGCCTGAGGATTGGACAGAAAACCGCCCGTAGGCATGATATACTTAGTCTAAGCAACCAAAAGACAAATCTGGATCACGATTTTATAAATGGTTACTGCCTTTCATAGGGTTTTAATAAAATCCTCCAAAACGCTTGAAAACAGAGGATTTATCGCAGTTCGCTCACCTGATCCCTTTATACGGTTTCACACAATTTTACCCTTGCCCTCACACCTGATAAGGGCAAAAACAAGGGATGCAAAATCTGGCGGCAAAATATAACAGCGTGTGGAGACAATTGCTACCGTTTATGGGTTCGCCATCGGGAGAAACAAAAATGATCAATGTAAAATGGATTGTCTTCGATATCGGTTCAACACTTATAGCACGAAAGTGAATGCTATCAGCTCAGATATCTTGAAGCTGTTGCGGGTACAGCGATCAGTTCCGATGATTTTTTCACAAAAGTTATCATGAAATAGAAAATCCGTCAGAATTATTGGCGTTATTTCAAAACTTTCTTAAAGTGTTTCTGTGCTCGCTGTCCGGTTTTTCGCGCATTCCTATAAGCTAAAAAATAAAAACCGTCTCATTGCATGAACTGAAATAAAGCACTATAATTCTGCCAGGAGGTGACACGCATGGCTCTTGAAAATAAAAAGGATTTCAATGCAATGTTAAACGACAGCAAAGATATGCCAAAAATCCAGATAATCTCCGACGAAAAAAGCATTGAAAAATACGGCGGAAGCAAAATGTATTTCGCACCGCCAATCGCCTATGATCAAGTGATGAAACAAGTCCCTTATGGCAAAGTCATCACAGTGGGGCAAATTCGGGAATATTTTGCCGAGCAAAACCAAGCTGACTTCACAGAGCCAATTACAGCGGGAATTTTCGTGTCTATTTCGGCATGGGCAAGTTATCAACGTGCCGAAAATGAAACGCCTTACTGGAGGACGCTAAAGGCAAACGGGGAATTAAACCCCAAATATCCAGGTGGTATTGAAGCACAGAAATTAAAATTGGAAGCTGAGGGGCATGTGATTATTTCAAAGGGAAGAACAAATATCAGATATTTTGTAAAAGATTATGAGACAGCACTGTTTGAATTCGAATAGTCCGTTTTGAGACTGTGCAGTAAAACCGGCAAGCCGACAGTCAGGAGGAACGGGCTTTGCCCGCCGCCCACAGTCCCGCCCGGTTTTGCAGTCAAGGAGCGGCAGCATATTTGCCCCGCTCCTTTTACCCTAATAAGAAATTGCGTAAAAATTGGCCGCGTTCGCCGTAATCGGGCGATTTGCAGCGATTTTCGGAAGTGGAGGCGGCCAC
>JAUNJB010000115.1 GCA_030535375.1 Clostridia bacterium
AGAAGCCGCGCGCTTCGCATCGTTCCCGCAACAGCCTCTCTGTCTGAAAATTGCACAGGTTTCTTATTTCAAGGAAGATGCCGGAGTAATCTCAGATCGGCCCCGAAATGTAAAAAAGAGATGTGAGGAGGATTGAACGCCTCGCATCTCTTTTGTTTGTCTTTTGAATCCGGAATGAACGCCATTACGGCAAGGCAATCCCGCTGCCGGATATGTGGATTTGCGGGCCGTTTTGCCCTTGATTTAGGGCTGGGGTACCCGTGTCCCCGGCGCACGAGATTCATCGGCTTATGAACATCACGCCGATGGTGTTCGGCCCGCAATGACAGGCGACGGTGCAACCCGTGCGCGCTTCGTAGATTTCATGAAAGCCTCCGTCCTCCCGGAGAACGCGCATTGCGGCCTCCACGGCGGCGGGATCGGCGGCGGGGTGAACGACGAGCACGGTATCCGTCCGTCTGTCCGGATAGCGGGCGAGCAGCTCCTTGGTGTACTGCGCCATGCAGTGGTCAAAGGAGCCACGGTATTTTTTGCCCACGCCCATTCTGCCGTCGTGTACCTCGATACAGGGCTTGAGATGCAGAAGATTTGCACCCAGCGCGGTGACTGCGGAGCAGCGGCCGCCCTTTTTCATGTAATCGAGCCGGTCGAGCAGGAAACTCGACTGCACCTTTGCGGTTTCCTCGCCCAGCATGACGGCGATCTCCTGGCCGGAGAGTCCCTGCTGCGCCAGCCGCGTGGCCTCCAGCGCGATCAGGCCCTGTGCGCTGGAGAGGTTGCGAGAATCGACGACGTGGACGTTGGGGAATGACTCGGCGGCCAGGCAGGCATTTTGGTAGCAGCTGGACATTTCGGCGCTGATGGTCACGCAGATGACCGCGTCGTGCCGGCTGCTGTATTGCGCGAAGCAGTCGGTGAACTCGCTGACATTGACAGCTGCCGTGGAACAGAGCGCGCCGCCCGCGTCCACGTGCGCGAAGATGTCCGCGGGCGTGATCTCGGCGCCGTCTTTGTAAAACTGCCCGCCCTTGTTGATGGACAGCGGCAGGATGGTGATGTCGTAGCGCTCGAGCAGTTCAGGGGGCAGGTCGCACGTGGAATCGGCGACGATTTTGATGGACATGAGGATGTCTCCTATTCTGCCGGAGTGTCGGCTGTTGAAAGCGGCCGGAATGCCCGAAGGGGACATCCCGGCTGCATGGTGTGCTTATGCGCAGCAGGTTGCGCCCTGCTTGAGCCAGAGCGCGGCGAGATCGGTCTGCTCCCAGGGCATCTTTTCGGCATTGGAGCCGAAGTGTCCGTAGCAGGAAACCTGACCGTAAATCGGCGCGCGCAGGCCGAAGCGGCGGATGATCGCGGCGGGACGCATGTCCACCGTGCCCAGAATCAAAGCGCGGATCTTCTCCGTGGGGACGGTCTCGGTGCCGAATGTGTCCACCAGCACGGAGACCGGCTGCGCCACGCCGATGGCATAGCTCAGCTGCACCTCGCAGCGCTGCGCAAAGCCGGCCGCCACGACGTTCTTGGCCAGATAGCGCGCCATATACGCGGCGCTGCGGTCCACCTTCGTCGGGTCCTTGCCGGAGAATGCGCCGCCGCCGTGGCGGGCATAGCCGCCGTAGGTGTCCACGATCAGCTTGCGCCCGGTCAGGCCGCTGTCGCCCGCGGGCCCGCCGATCAGGAAGCGGCCGGTCGGGTTGACGAGGAAGCGCGTTTGCTCATCGAGCAGCGCGGCGGGCAGCGCCTTGCTGATCACCTCGTCGATGATCGCGGTGCGCAGCTCGTTTTCGCTGATGGAGTCCATGTGCTGGGTGGAGACGACGACCGTATCGATGCGCCGGGGCTCGCCGCCCTCATACTGGACGGTCACCTGCGCCTTGCCGTCGGGCAGCAGTTCCGGGATGATGCATGCCTCGCGGACGTAGGACAGGCGCTTTGTCAGCGCGTGCGCCAGCTCGATGGGCAGGGGCATGAGGCTGTCCGTCTCGCGGCAGGCGTAGCCGAACATCATGCCCTGATCGCCCGCGCCGCTCTCCTCGGCGTCCGCGCGGCAGACGCCCATGTTGATGTCGGGGGACTGCTCGTGCAGATCGACGGTGATGCGGCAGGTATCCGCGTCAAAGCCGTGGCCCGGTTCGGTGTAGCCGATGGAGCGGATGGTCCGGCGGGCAATGGCCTCGTAATCGACCTTCGCCGTCGTGGTGATTTCGCCGAAGATGTGCACGGCGTCGGTGATGGCCGTGACCTCGCAGGCCACGTGGGACTGGGGATCGGCCGCGAGCACGGCGTCGAGGATGGCATCCGCGATCTGGTCGCAGACCTTGTCGGGATGGCCCTTGGTGACGCTTTCAGAGGTGAAGAAGGTGGTCATGGCTTACTCCTTTCCGGCGCACGCGGCCTGGCAGGAGGCGCAGTTGTGGCCGCAGCCCCAGAGGCGGTCGGCGGTCTCGACCCAGTTCTTGGCGTAGTCATCGCACTTGCCGCACAGGTGGTCGGCGCTCTCCGGCGACTGCGGGTCGGTGGAGTGCGCGCCCGTTTCATCAACGATCTTGCGCAGCTGCTCCGGGTTTTCAAGCATCGGGCAGGGACGGAGCATGTTGTCGTTGAACGGCTGGTTGTCATGATAGGCCATGAAGATGGGGGAGCGCAGCGCGTCCAGCAGGCTGACCTCGCGGATGTTCGCGTTGGAGTAGTGGATAAACACGCAGGGATCGACGTCGCCGTTCGCGTTGATGTGCAGGTAGCGGCGGCCTCCGGCGATGCAGCCGCCGACGTATTCGCCGTCATTCTGGAAGTCCATGGCGAAGATCGGCTTGGTGGCGCGGATCTCGCGGATGCGGTGGTACATGTATTCGCGCTGCTCAGGATTGGGCAGCAGGACGGGAGCGGCGTCGTTGCCTACCGGCATGTAGTGGAAGTACCAGATGAAGCGCGCGCCGAGCTTGCAGATGAAGTCGATATACTCATCCGAGGCGATGGAATCGATGTTCGCGCTGGTATAGCAGGCGGAGATGCCGAACGGCAGATGCTTGTCGTGCAGGATCTGCATGGCGCGGGTGGCCTTCGCGTAGACGCCGTTGCCCCGGCGGCCGTCGGTGGCCACCTCAAAGCCCTCCAGGCTGATGGCGGGGATGAAGTTCTTGACGCGCAGCATCTCGTCCGCGAATTCCTCATCGATCAGCGTGCCGTTGGTGAAGGAGAGGAACTGGCAGTCGCTGTGCTTGTTGCACAGGGCGATGAGATCGTTTTTGCGCACAAGCGGCTCGCCGCCGGTGTAGATGTACATGTATACGCCCAGCGCCTTGCCCTGGGTGATGATGGAGTCGATCTCGTCGAACGTGAGATTGAGGCGGTTGCCGTATTCCGCGGCCCAGCAGCCCGTGCAGTGCAGGTTGCAGGCGGACGTGGGATCAAGCAGGATGGCCCACGGGATGTTGCAGCCGTACTTTTCGCGGTTCTGCTCCTGGATCGGCCAGCCGACGATGTTGGCGTTGAGGAAGAAGTTTTCAAACGTGGCCTTGAGCACCTCGGTATCGGTTTCCTTCATGATGTCCATGACCAGCTGGTACATGTTGTTGCTGGGGTCGTTGATGACCTCGCGGATGGCCTTGCGCTGGGCGGGAAAGCTGTTCGGGCCGTCTCCGGCAAATTTGTCCACCCAGGCCATGAGCTTGGGCGCGTTCTCCTCGGGATTTTTCTCCAGATAATTGAACGCGGTTTTGAGGGTAATCTTCTTCATGGTATTGGTAATGCCCATGTGAATTGCTCCTTTTTGATTTGATGGGATGATTATAAGAATTTTGTCGAAAAAAGAAAATGCCCAAATCTCGGTCGGTGTCCCAATTGGAAACGACTGACCGGAATCTGGGCAAAAATGACACAAATCCTGCAATTTGCGTTAATTATTCGTGAAGATGCCGCCTGATGACGTCCTCCAGACTGCCGCTGAAGAAGCGGAAGAGATGGTTGATCGTGGGCGCGATATCGTCGGGCATGCCGCTGCCGATCCAGCGCAGGATCATGCCGGAAAGGCCGAAGGCGTAGATATCCACGAGGAATCTGCGGTCCTCGTCGCTGATGAGATCGCTGTCCGGCTGGAGGCGGAACAGCCCCTCGATCCGGGGCGCGAGGATGCGCATGAGCACGTTCTCAAGCGTTTCGCGCTGGATGGAGTGATATGCGTTCAGGATGAGCGCGCGGTTTTCCTGAAGATAGGCATAGACCTTCGTGATCTCCTGCTGCCAGTTTTCAAGCGTGATGGCTTCGGGCAGGAGGCGTTTTTGCTCCTCCATGAGCGTCCATTCCATCAGATCATAGATATCCTGAAAGTGATAATAAAACGTTTTTCGGCTGACCTCGGCATCGTCCACGATGTCCTGAATGGTGATGTTGTCGAGTGTCGTCTTTGTCAACAGGGATTTGAGCGACATGGCGAGCATGCGCTTGGTGGTATTGGACATGGTGCACCTCATTTCTTCCTCTATAAGTATTTTACCGCTTTCACGGGAATTCGTCAATCGTCTTGCGTCCGGTGTCAGAAAAGAAACGATTGCTACTTATGGTTTGTGTACAGGGGCGCACGCTCCGGCTTACAATGGGGAGGAAGGTTTATCCCGCAAAGAAAAAACGGAGGAAAAGGCCATGCGTGTAAATCCACAGAGTATTTCAGCGGCGCTGCTTGAGCGCGTGTTTCATCCGGTGACGGCCGTCGTCTCGCTCGATGCGGCGGGCGAGGTGCTCGATCTGTATCTGTTTGATACCGAGTTCGCGCGGGCGGATGTGCCCGGCGTGCCGGGCACAAAGCAGCTTTGGATGCTGACCAATCATCCCGAGGGATGCCGGTATCTCAACGATCACGATTGGAAAAACATCCGCGATCTGAGACGGCGCGCGCCCGGCGTGCCGCTGCGCGTGTTATCACGGGGGAGGACGTGGGATGCTTTGAGACGGCGCTTTCCTGACGGGAGAGATTGTGGTATAATGGGGCATCCTGAACAGAAAGGCGGAGCATTCCAGATTGAAAGCCTATGCAACCAGAAGGCCGGTGCTTTTTGCGGCACTGGGCGTGCTGCTCATGGCCGCGCTGCTGCTCGGCGCGGGCGCGCTGCGCGCCAGAGCGCTTTTGATGGAGACACTTGGCAGCGATGTCGCGCAGGATGAGCAGGAGGAATACGTATCGTCGTTTACGCTGCGGGCGGAGATGGTCAGCTCACAGATGGATACGCGCATCCGCGGCTGGCTGAGCATCGCGCCGGGGGAAGAGGTGGCCGTGCAGTCGCCGCATGGCAGGCTGGCGGGCTGGGTTTATCCGCCGGTGCAGGGCGGGGAGGACGCGCCGTGGGCGCTTGTTTTGCATGGCGGGCTTGGCACCGACCATATGCAGGTGCAGGACGTGGCCTGCATGCTGTCGCTGGCTGGCTACCGGGTGCTGACGCCGGATCTTTACGGACACGGCGGGAGCGACGGCAACCTGTGTGCGCTCGGCGTGGCGGAGGCGCAGGATGTGCGCGCGTGGGTCGATTGGATTCTCGCGGAGGACATGGGCGCGCGGATTGTGCTGCTGGGATTTGACGAGGGCGCGATGGCCGCGCTTCTGGCTGCGTGCGATGGGCTGCCGGAGGCGGTGAAGGCCGTTGCGGCGGACAGCGTTTACCGCAGCGCGGAGGAACGGGCGCGGGAGCTGCTCTCTTCGCTGCATTCCCGCGCGGGCGAGACGGATATGCTGCTGCTGAGCGCGGCATATCGCGCAGCGTTCGGCGTGGAGCTTGAGTCGGGCGATTTGATTGGGAGGATAGCGCAGGTGAATCTGCCGCTGTTGTTTGTGCATGGCACGGGCGACGAGGACGTGCCCGCGTGGCACAGCGAGGATCTGGCGGAGACCATTGGCGCCGAGCTGTTGTATATCGAGGGGGCATCGCACGGCATGGCGCGTTTTGTCGATCACGAAGCCTATGAGGATGCGCTGCTGAGCTTCTTTGAGGAAGCGCTCGCACGGTGACAGCGGTGCTTAAAAAGGGCGCATCATCCGCCCCAAATCGCGGAAGACTGCGGAGCGTGAAGGCTCCGCTTTTTTGTTTACAGGAAAATGCGTAAAAAGCGGGCGCGTTCGCCCAAATCGAGCGATTTGCAGCGGTTTTCGGAAGAGGGAGCGGCCACTGGCCGCTGGGAAATCGCGCGGAAAACCGGACAGCGAGCACAGAAACACTTTGGAGTGTGGAGTGCTTCGGAAGTGGGAGCGGCCACTGGCCGCCTTTTTGTGATCGGAAACCACCCGTATTCGGTCGTTTTGCAAAAAAGCGGGCGATTCGATGCTCCGGAGGGAAAAAGGACGCGGATTCGGCCCGCAGCGGGAAGGGTTTTCCATGGCAAAGCAGACGAAAATTGTCAGAATAGCGCGAGGAGGCCGGCGCCACAATAGTCCTGAACCGAATGGAGGTGAACAAAAACATGGCGAGCAATTCGAACGGCAGCAATCAGATCAACGTGCCGCAGGCCAAGGACGCGCTCAACAACATGAAGTATGAGATCGCGCGTGAGCTGGGTGTCAACCTCAAGCAGGGCTATAACGGCGACCTGACCTCTCGTGAGGCGGGCTACGTTGGCGGTTACATGGTCAAGCGCCTGGTTGAGCAGGCCGAGCACCAGATGGCTAACCAGAGCTGGTAATCAGGGAACAGACTGGCCGCATCCCGGCCGCGCTCCGCATCGAATGCGCGCGGCACTGCCGGAAGCGGCGCAAAAAGAAAGGGGATTCGATCCGTATGTATCAGAATCAGAATCAGGCTCAGGGCACCAACTTCGGCGCGCAGCAGCAGAATGCCGGCACGCAGCAGTCCGGCAGCAACCGTTCCGGCCGCACCGTCGTGCCGGAGGCCAAGGGCGCGCTCAATCAGATGAAGTATGAGATCGCCAGCGAGCTGGGCATCAACCTCAAGCAGGGCTACAACGGCGATCTGCCGTCCCGTCAGGCGGGCTACATCGGCGGCTACATGACCAAGCGTCTTGTTGAGCAGGCCGAGCGCTCCATGAGCGGCAAGGCGTAAGCCTCTATCGCAGATTCACCGGAAAGAGGACCGCAGGGCGTCATACCCTGCGGCCCTTTTGTCTGCGCGGCGGGAAGGCGAGGCTTTTGCGATTTTGATCTTTTCATTTGCGCTCAAATGGTGTATAATCGGTGAAGACTCATTTTTCAGACGATCGAGGAGGAACGTACAATGGCAAGAGGCGGATTCCCCGGCATCCCGGGCGGCAATATGCAGCAGCTCATGCGCCAGGCGCAGAAGATGCAGCAGCAGATGATGCAGGCGCAGGAGGAACTCGACGCGCGTGAGTATGAGGGCACGGCAGGCGGCGGCGCGGTGGCGTGCAAGGTCAGCGGCAAGCGCCAGCTCATCTCCCTGATCATCGATCAGGACGCGGTGGACCCGGAAGAGGTGGAGATGCTCCAGGATATGATCGTTGCGGCGGTCAACGATGCCCTCAAGAAGGGCGAGGAGACCCGCGAAAGCGAGATGGCTAAGATTGGCGGCGCCGGAATGGGCGGGCTGTTCTGAGCATGGCCGGACAGATTGAGCCCATCGCCCGGATGGCGCAGCAGCTTTCGCGCCTGCCGGGCATCGGCGCCAAGTCCGCGCTGCGGCTGGCGTATCACATCGTCTCCCTTCCGGAGGATCAGGTGCATGAGCTCGCGGCCGCCATCTGGCAGGGACGCAAGGCGGTCAAATACTGCTCTGTCTGCGGCAACTACACGGTGGAGGACCCGTGCCCGATCTGCGCCGACGAGCGCCGCCACAACGGCGTGCTGTGCGTCGTGCGCGATCCGCGGGATGTCGCGGCGATGGAACGCATGCGCGATTTCAAGGGCACCTATCATGTGCTTCACGGCACCATTTCGCCCATGGAGGGCATCGGGCCGGAGGATATCCGCATCAGGGAGCTGCTGGCACGCGTGGGCAGCGAGGAAATCAAGGAGGTCATCCTTGCGACCAATCCCGATATCGAGGGCGAGGCGACGGCGAGCTATATCGCGCGGCTGCTCAAGCCCATGGGCATTCTGGTCACGCGCATCGCGCATGGCCTGCCGGTCGGCGGCGATCTCGAGTATACCGATGAGGTTACGCTCGCCAAGGCCATCGAGGGACGCAGGGAGATGTGAACATGGGAGGCTTGTTCCTCCCTTTTTTGTATGATCGGAAGCGGGCGCGCGCACGGCGCGCTTTTTTATAAAAAAGTCTTGACATTCCTGCGTGCGCGCAGTATAATATCCCTCGCAAGTGAGCGATGCGGTAGTAGCTCAGTGGTAGAGTGCCACCTTGCCAAGGTGGATGTCGCGAGTCCGAATCTCGTCTACCGCTCCAGAAAGGCCATGTGAATGCATGGTCTTCTTTTTTCTTATCAAAAAATGCGGCGAGTCAGTGGCGGCGGGCAGGGGTTTGGGAAAAAATATGGAATTAAACAGCGTCTGTGTGGAGGATAAGGTGAACACGGCAATGTGGAAAGGGGAACAACATGAGCACGAACGAGCTTGAGCTGACGCCCGAGGCATGGATGCGTCAGGGAAAGCAGGTGAGAGGTGTAATCTTTGAGCAGCTTGATCAGCTGGCGGCGGACGATCTGGCGCCCGAGGCGCGCGACGCCATGCGCGCCGATGTGCGCGCGCGGCTGAAGCAGCTGAAGAAGGAGCGCGACCAGATGATCGGCTATCTGGCCGAGGAGGCGACGTTCATCGACGAGATTGAGACGCGCTTCAAGGAGATCGAACGGGTCAACAAGCGCGGCTTCAGGATCTTTCCGCCTGCGCCGGCAAACGCCCAGATCGACTATGCCGAAAAAAAGATGCGGCATTTTGCGCAGGGCATGTCGTTCTACAAGCTGTTTTGGGTGTTTTTTATCGGAAGCTTTCTCGGGGTTGTGGTGGAGCGGACGTGGTGCTTTGTGCGCTATGGCCTGTATGAGCCGCGTGTGGGCGCCATCTACGGGCCGTTTAACCCGGTGTATGGATTGGGCGCCGTGGCGCTGACGGCGGCGCTGTATCCCTTCCGCAATCGCAGCAAGATTTTCTCATTTCTGGGCGGTGCGCTCGTCGGCAGCACGGTGGAATACTTCTGCTCGTGGTTCCAGGAGACGGTCTTCGGTTCGGCGTCCTGGGATTACAGCAGCCAGCCGCTCAATCTCAACGGACGCATCTGCCTGCTCTATTCCATCTACTGGGCCGTGCTGGGCGTGCTGTGGATCAAGGAGTTTTATCCGCGCGGAGCCAAGCTGGTGCTGAAGATTCCCAATAAGGCCGGCAGGCCGCTGACCATCGCGCTGGCGGTGCTGATGGCGCTTGATATCGGATTGACCGGGCTCACGCTTCTGCGCTGGATGGAGCGGTATCACGACGAGCCGCCTCGCGGGGCGGTCGAGGAATTCCTGGACAGGCATTATCCCGACGAGCGCATGGAGAAGACCTTTTCAAATCTTGTCTTCTATGAGCCCTCAGAGTGAGCGGCCTTCAGGCGATGGAAAAAATTTCTAAAACGGAGGATGAATTATCCTGCCTGATCCGTCTTATAGACAAATCAAAAAGCGCGCCGGGCGCGCTCCCGCTTCCGAAGCACTTCACATTCCAAAGTGTTTCTGTGCTCGCTGCCCGGTTTTTCGCGCAGCGGCCAGTGGCCGCTTCCACTTCTGAAAATCGCGGCAATACAGCCCGCGGTACACCGGCAAAAGGTATTCTTCCCCGGGGTAAGAATACCCCTGAGCAATGGTTGTGACTAGGGATCACAGCCATGTCTGTGCCGGCAAACTGACGGACAATGAAAAGGATGGGAGAAATAACGATGAAAGCTTGGATGAAAACGGGAATTGGCGCGCTGCTTTGCGGTGTGATGATGACTGGCGGCGCGGCGCTGGCGGATGGCAGCGGAGAATGGCATACCAGCAGGCTGAACGGGCCGGTTCAGCTGGCCTCCTATGTGGGAGACTACGATGGTTATCAGAGCGTGGACGGCTTCGGCGGTGTGACCGCATCGGATGCTTTTACCCTGACGGTGATCAGCAAGAGCGCCACCGTGTGGAGCGAGGCCAAGACAAGCAGCGGCAAGGTCGCGTCCGTGAAGCACGGCGAGAATCTGACGGCCGTCCAGCTGCCGGATTACGGCAATTCCATCGTGGATAAGAATGGCTTTTATCAGGTCGAATACAAGGGCAAAAAGGGCTGGATCAACATGGATTACGTCGTGCACAATGTGCTTGAAATCACGCTGCTGGAGAGCAATGTGCCGGCCTATATCGCGCCCGATCGAAATTCCAAGAAAGTGGGCTCGCTCAGCAAGATGACAACCTATCGCGTCATCGGCTTTTACGACGATTTTTATATCATCAATCTGCGCGACGCGGCCGCGGCGTATATTCCCATGAGCGTCAAGCATCGGGACAATCGCTTTGACGTGAATTACCACGGGGGCGGCGGCATGCATGTCAAGGGCGTGACCGAGGGCAAGGCGAATCTGCGCACGGGCCCCGGCGACAATTACCCCGTCATCCGGGAGCTCAAGTCCGGCACGCAGGTGGAAGTCTGTGACGTCATCGACGACGAATGGTATCTGGTGACAGACAGTGAGAGCGGCCAATGGGCTTTCATTGCGGAATATGACGTCGACGCCGACGTCTTCTAAGCGTCACAGCGGATTGGCCGCGAAGAAATCGACCACGTTCTGCGCCGCCGTCCGGTTCATGCAGGAGAAGTTTTCCTGCGTGTAGGGCGCGGTGTGGGGCGTGAGCAG
>JAUNJB010000116.1 GCA_030535375.1 Clostridia bacterium
CCCTGCAAATTGAGCTATATATAGATTTTTATCTTGTTTTTATTTATTAAAATAGAATATCGTATAAATCGTATAGAACATATCAAAAGAGTTTGGACCGCAGTGTGCGTGTGAAATGTATATAATACGCGCGCGCGTGACGTATATATATATATGTGTGTCCGTGAGACAGTGACTGGTCTATACGATTATACGCATTTATATTTACATATCGAATTTGACCATATGGCATCTAGATTGAGAGGGGCAAAAGCCCGTATAAAAGCCCGTATAACCCCGTACAAAATCCATACGGGCTTGTACGATTTTTATACGGGAGAGCCGAATTTCAGGGGAAAACGGGACGAAATGGCAACAATCTGTTCGCAAAAAGTAAAAAATCTGTTGATGCCGAAAAGGAATACGGGAAAACAATTTGTGCTCATCTGTCACGGAACGGAAACAACCTGTAACACAGAATTGGGAAAGCATGGGATTGACAATATGGGACAAAATCTATATCATGGACATGGAACGAAGAAAAGGGAACGAGCGGCATGATGAGCAGGGGGACAGGCGAGATGAGCAATCGATTTGACGACTTTCTGAACGAGCAGCTGCAGGATCCGGCGCTGCGCGCGCAGTATGACGCGCTGGAACCGGAATTTGCCATCATGCGGGCAGTCTATGATGCGCGCATCGCATCCGGCATGACACAGCAACAGCTGGCGGAGAAAACGGGCATCCACCAGGCCGACATCAGCAAAATGGAGCGCGGCAGCGGCAATCCGTCGCTGCGGACGCTGCAACGGCTGGCAGACGGGCTGGGGATGAAGCTCAAGATCGAGTTTGTAGCGAATTGAAAAGCAAACGTCCTCATTTGGGGGCGTTTTTTGTATGGAGCTGATCGTTATCGTGCGAGAATTTCTAAAAATTCTTCTTCAGTTAAAATATCGATATTTAAACCGCGCGTATTATATTCGAGGATCAGTTGCAGTTTTTTGCCGATGGTATCACCAGGGCGTAGCGTGTCTTTATCATAAGAACCGGCGATGCAGATATTGATTTTTTTAGAAGCGGAGTTTTTACAGATACCGCCCATCTCTGTGATGGCTTTTTGTGCCATTTCTCTAGTTGTGCATTTGAGATTACCGGTAAGAAGGACGTACTTCCCAGAAAAATAATCACAGTTCCCATGGCAAAGAGGAATTGGTGGGGCCAAATCGACAGGACGACGAGAAAATCGCTTTGATGGAATTTTTTCTTTGGGTTGATAAGACAGATCAAGATCAGGTTCATAGGCATTTGTTAGACTATCACAAACAGGGAGACGACAGAAAGCGAGGACTTCGTCGAGATCGGAGAAGCCAAAGTGCTCTTGAATAGCAATCATAACATAGGCGGTTGTCTCTGCGTCTGACAATGCGTTATGAGCATTAACCAACGGGATACCAAGGAAGTTGGCGACGTTGGAAAGGGAATACCCGTCAAGGTCAATCACACATTTTGCTATCTTGAGTGCGTCAGCGTACAAAATGTGCGGCGCTGGTAGGTTGGCGTTGTAAATTGCTCGCTCTATTGCGTAAATATCGGTTTCAGCATGATAAGCGATTAGAGGAATATTTTCTAGGAGGGGAAAGAGTTGTGGCCATAGCTCTTCAAAGGTAGGGGCGTGAAGCACATCTTCCTCAGTGATTTGATGAATTTGAACACAATATGGAGAAAAGGGGACAAGAGGGCGAACGAGCGAATAAAAACGATCGACAATCTGATTATCGGATACCCAGACGATACCGATCGAACAAATCGAACCTTTTTCTCGTGGATTTGCTAACTCAACATCAACAACTGCATACATCGTGATTCTCCTCCTGCTTTGGTGCGTTGTTTGCGTTTTTGCCGTAGAAAATACGTCCATTTAATAGATTCCAATGGTACATGCATCCCCAACACCAACGGCCTCGTTCGCCTGAATCATTCTCATACAGGCACTGTCTGGCATCTGAACACTCCATAAAAGCATGACAACAACCAAAGCTTTCGACTGACCTGGCTGCGTCTTTCCATGCGTTATTCAACGAAGAGGATAAAAGGACAATATCTTTCGGACTGTGAAGGGTAAAGCGCATGTAACCACTTGACATGGATTTAAATTCAAGACCAAACGAGGCTGGATTATCTGGATCATCTAAATGGTCGGATAGAATTTCAACATGCAATCCCTTTTTATTGATCAGCAAACGGAGTGCCAGCTTTTCAAAAAAGAGAACAGATAAAGAACCATTGGTATTTTCACGAGCAGTTATTTGATAAGGATAAGTGAGACAATTTTGTATAGTGACTAACGTGTCATTCAAAATGGAATCGTTCATATTTCCTAACACCTCTATATGGCGCAGAAGCGCCTTATTCTTTTATGCGGGTAAAGGGTAAAATCACGCCTCTTGCTGCTTAGTAGAGGCAAGATACTGCTGACGTTTGAACTCAGCATAGGAGAGTACGTCTTCGCGAACTTCGGGTGGAAGATCAGAGAGTGGATCACGCGGGATTCGCGAGGGGGGAATCGTGATAGCTGATTTAATGGATGGTGTATCTGAGAGGCCGATGAGGTAATCCGCAGAGACGTCCAGCGCTTTACACAAAGCTTGGAGCACATCAAGAGAGGGTTCTGTGCGGCCTGCCAAGTAATTATTCAAACGGGCAGGGGACAGCTTGCAAAGAGAGGCAAGCTGTTTTTGCTGTAGTCCTTTCTGCAAAATCAGAAGACGAATTCGGTCTGTAAAGATATCCATGTCTACCCTTCCTTTCAATATTTTATTTAATTAAATGATAAATCAATAAAGTAGATAACGCAACAGAAATAAATATAATATTTAAAATTGGTAAAATTGGGTTGACAAGTAAATAAAATATGTATTAGAATAGACGCGAAGATACATAAAACATTGATTTTGGAGGTGGTGGCTTGATTGGAATTGGTGAGCGGATTAAAGAAATTAGGGAAAAACAGGGGATGACGTGCACGGCTTTGGCGAAAAGTGCAGGGTTAAGCGCACAGGGGCTATGGAATTTAGAGAACGGATCGGTTGGAAGAACATTTGAAAAACTGCCGTTTATAGCAAAAGCCCTCGGCTGCCGCATCGACGACCTCTTCCCGGAAATGGACGAGGTGCGGGAGGACGGCAACCCCGCCCGCGCGGACGGGATTGAAAAAGAAAAAGCCGCCGGGCAGGCGGCGGAGGACAGCGGGCAGGACGACGACGAATGGGGAGGGTTTGACTTCACATGATGATGGAAGCGAAGATATGCAAGCTGTGCAGACACATGCAGGCAGAGCGGACAGACAGCAGCCGTTCGGGATGGCGCTACACCTGCGCGCTGAACGTGAAAAAGATTGGCGCGTGGCGCAGCGAGAAATTCCATCAATGCGCGTGCTTCGCGCCGAATCCGGAGGCGATATGGGACAGGGCGCAGGCGCTATGCAATGTTGTGCGGGACGTGGGCAGGGAATTTGAATACCTTGAGCAGCTGAGCGCGTACCCGACGCGCAAGCGGCGGAACAAGGAAGCCTACTATCAATACGAATGCTACGGGTATACGCCGATGTATCCGGAAGAGATGAAACCCGTCCGCGCGGACGGGTTTGGGCAAAAGGAAAGCGCCCCGGAGGGCGCAGATCAGAACAAATCGCTATGAGACCCTGTCCGGGTCAGCGTGAGGATGAGGGCTGAGGATTCCACCTTATAGATCAGGAGCCAATCCGGTGTGATGTGGCATTCCCGATAGCCGGCATATGCGCCGGAAAGCTCATGATCACGATGCTTTGGGGGAAGGGGGTTTTGCAGGCGGAGCTGCTCGACGATGGCATCCAGCAGCTCCACCTTACAGCTGCGCCTGACCATCGTTTTAAAATCCTTTTTGAAACGCGCGGTAAAAAACAGATCAAGCATCTTCCGTCAGCGCCTCCATCAGGGACCGGGTGTCGTGGAAGGGGCCGAACAGATTGCGGCGATTCTCCACATCATCCATGGCGGCGAGGGTTTGCGCATTGGGCCGGTCGAGCCGGACATCGAACGGAATGCCGTCGGAGCGGACGGTCTGGCGAAGGAAGATATTGATCGCGGTGGAGAGATTCATGCCAAGCTCCTGGCAAATCAGCTCAGCCTTGCGCTTTACCTCCGCATCCACGCGGATATTCAGCGTCGTTGTTGCAGACACAGCTATTCATCTCCTTTCGGAATGATTATAGCATAGTATGCACCGGATGTAAAGAAATGTGCGCACGGTGTACAGCAAAAAGCGGGGAAATGGCCATGAAACCCGTCAAGGAGGAATATGATGAGAATTAAAAATCTCAGGGAGGGTTTTCTGAGTGTGGTACCAACGAAGCCAAGTCTCAAGTTTCCGCCCGGATGGAAGGGCAAAGAAGAAGCGACGAAAGAGAAAAGACGCTGTTCAAACTGCCCGTGGAGAATGGGCGCCGGGCGGGGTTTTTCGCTCAAGCCGAAAGCACCCAATGCGCGCCCGACGAGGAAATTGCAGCCGATGATAGGAGAAACGAAACCCGTCCGCGCGGACGGGTTTGAGAGAACGGAGGAAGCGTATGATCGAATTCAAAGTGGAGCGGGACGCAAATGACGGCAAGCATATCACCATGAGCGCAGACGGCCAGACGAACGACCTGCTGGACGAGCTGGCCATCGGGACGGCATCCTGCCTTGTAGAGCTGATTGACGACCTGAACGCGCAGGACGATTTATACGAGACGGCGGCCCGATCGGTCACGGCCGACATCGAGCTGTACGTGCGGCAGATTCTGGCGGGGCGGGAGCAGGCACAGGATGCAAAGGAATGAACGGCCGGGGCGGCCAGTGTGCAGCAGCGACTGGCGGCCGGGCGAATTTACGGAGCGGGGCATACGTGCCCGGCGCTTTGCCGGCTGTCCCCATTGCGGAGCGGCCGTGACGGCACGGGAGCGCGTATGGACGCCGCACTACACCGGCGGCCGGACGATGATCTTTCGCGAGGCGCGCTGCGAAAACGCCGGATGCGGCTGGCACTACTTTAAGACGGGCGGAAGCCGCGAGGATTTTGTGGCCGAGGCCAACAGGAGGAGCAGAGATGAGGATACAGATTAAACCGTGCGCGGCATGCGGACGCATGCCGGCCATCCGATGCGACGAGATCGGGGTCGGGAGAACGCGGGTGACGGTGGCGTGCCCGCAGTGCGGCGCGCCGGAACAGGTGTACGAAGGCGCAAGCGGGGAGATGGTGATCGCCATGCAGGCGGCGCCGCTGCCCCAGGACGAAGAAAGGACGGATGACGGCGATGCTGATCATGACGAAGGCGACGTATAAGCGCGCGGAGAAACGGGGCGGCGAGGCCGTGATGACCGACTGCGTGATGCGGGAGATCCCGGACGATGTGGTGGAAAGATTCGCCGTGAAGGACATGGCGATCCGCAGCCGTGGACACGAAAAAGAGATCTACGCGGCATATGCCGCACTGCTCGCCGACAGGCGGCGGAAGCAGGAATAAAAAGAAGGACGAGGGGATAGGGATGCGGTTTGACGAGTGGCGCGCGCTGCTGACCGTGAGCGACAGCAAGACCAACCGGGATGACGAATTCTGGGCGATCTGCCCATGCCACGACGATCACGAAGCAAGCCTGCACCTCACGATCGGAAATGATGGCGGCATTCGGATGAGGTGCTTTGTCTGCGGGGCGGGCAATGCGAAAGTGGCCAAAGCGATGGGCAAGAAGCCCGGGGACGCGATATGCGATGCGATGACGGGGGAGGACCTCGGGCAGAGACATGCGCAGGCGCGGGCGGCAAAGCCTAAGCGTGAGGAAAAAAAACCGAAGCCCGCCGGCCACTGGAAGGTGGGCGACGTATGGAAGCTGGGCAAGGGGCGGGACACACCCTACACGCTGGTACGCTTTTACGACTACCAGACGGAGGACGGCCGCACCGTGATGCAGAAGGCCCGATTTGAGCACATGCGCGAAGACGGCGGGAAGGAAAAATACTTCGCCTTCCGCAGCGTTGGCACGGACGGCAGCTGGTATGCCACCACGGGAATATACGCCGGATTGCTGTATCACCTGCCGGCGCTTAACGCGGCGAAGCGGGACGGCAGGACGGTATACATCGTAGAGGGCGAGAAGGACGCGGACAACCTGGCCGCGCTGGGATACTGCGCGGTATCCAGCGCATACGGCGGGGGAAAGGGAAAGCTGGAAGGGAAATGGCTGCCGGACTACACCGAGCAGATCAGGGGCGCAGGGCGCGTGATCGTGCTGCCGGACAACGACGGCGCCGGCGAGGGGGTGGCCCAGTGGATATGCAAGCACATCAGGGACGCCGTGGGCGAATTGAGCATCCTGCGGCTTGTGGACAGCCTTGACGATGCGGACAGGGCCGCATTTGACAAGGGCGATTTCACCGATTGGGCGGGGCTGAGGCGTAAGCGCGGCAGGGGGCGCAGGGAGATCTGCGCGGAATTTGACGCACTGAGCGCGGCCGCGCCGGTATGGACGCCGGGGAATATCCTGCCATTCCCCAGGCAGGGCGGCGAGAGAGAAAAGAGCAGGAGCCTGAACGAGCATGCGCACCTGAGCGAGCAGCCGGCAGGCGGGGGAGGCGATGACGGAGAGGGAGGGGACAATGGCGACCCATACTACGACGTGGCGGGCTACAGCATCAAATACGGGAGGCTGTGCCGCGTCGATCCCAAGTGGGGCGCGCAGATCCTGTGCGATTTCGTGCCCATTCCCAAGGAGACGGTGACGCGCGACGACGGCGGAGAGCTGCACACGGAGTACGTGATCGGCGGGACATATGCGGACGAGGAGCTGCCCGACGCACGGGTTGAGAGCGAGGAACTGGAGGCCATGAAGTGGCCCAGCAACGTGTGGCAGTTTCGCGGCAACATACGGGCCAAGAAGGGAGCGCGGGAATACGTGCGCGACGCGATCATGCGCGCGGGGCAGAAGATCGCCGTGCGGCGGACCGTATACGGGCACACGGGCATGCGCGTGGTGGACGGCGTGCCCTGCTACCTGTACAACGGCGGCGCGGTGGGGGCGCAGGGCGTGAGCGTGGAGCTGCAAAACAACCTGCGCTATTACTGCCTTGACCTGCCTGACGGCGTGACGGAGAGAAGCGGCGCGAGGGCGCTTTACATGCTGATGAGCGGCATCCCCGGCCGGATTGTGCTGCCGCTGCTGGCGCAGGCGTTTCTCGCGCCACTGTACAGCACACTGGAGGACATGGGAGATCCGCCGAGCTATGTGGTCTATCTGGTGGGACGGACGGGCAGCTTCAAATCCACGCTGGTTGGATATATCGAGAGCATGTTCGGCAAGTTTTACCTGCGGCGGCATACGGCCAGCTTCCAGGAGACGGCCAACCAGGTGCGCGACAAAACCTACTATGCGAAGGATGCGCTGTTTGTGGTGGACGACTACAACCCGGAGACGGACATGCGCAGGCGCAACCAGATGGACGCGACCGCGCAGGCCGTGATCACGGCGATCGCGGACAGGGCGGAGCGCGGCGGCCTGACGGCCGACCGCAAGATGCGCCGGGAGCGCCCGGCACGATGCACCTGCATCATGACGGGCGAGCAGCTGCCCGGCCTGAACAACGGACGCATGCTGAGGCTATACGTGATCGACGTGGCCCGAGGAGAGATCGCCGGGGACGTGGAGCTGCTCAACATGTACAGACAGGATGCGACCGACTGCCAATACCGCGCGGCGATGCGCGGATACATCGAGCGGCTGCTGGCCCGCTTCTCCGGCCTGCAGAACGAGCTGAGGGAACGGCTTGAGGAGGCGCACCGCACGGTGTATGGCGACGCGACGGCGCCCAGGGAGCATGCGCGCATCCTGGAGGCGGGCGTACACCTGATGACGGGATGCGGGCTGATGATCGACTACATGATCGACGCAGGCGAAATCGACGCGGACATGCGTGAAAACTGGATGCACACGTGCTGGGAGGCCGTGCGCGCCAACATGCTGGCGCAGGAAATGACCATCGAGGAGGCTAACCCGGTGCGCATCTACATGGACGCCATCCGCAGCCTGGTGAGGATGCGGAGTGTGCGTGTTCTCGATACCGACGAGATGAGCGCGCTTTCCGGCGGCTATGTGGGGCCGGGCATGGTGGGATACCGCGATGCAAGCTTCTACTACTTCGAGCCCGGCGCGATCGACCGGGCGGTGCACACGGCGCTGAAAGACCGGGGCACAGACATTGGCCCGAACTATACGGCAATTCGCAAGATGATGCTTGAACAGGGAATCTGTTTTGGATACAAGAGCGACCCATGCCGGAACAAGACGATTCGCGGGCACCAGCAGCGCTACCTGTGGATCCCGCGCGAGACGATCGACGGCGTGGACGAGACTGCGAAAAAAGCGAAGGAGGCAGAATTTGCCCCCGTGCCTGATGCGGAGCAATTAGAAATGCCTTTTGACGAACGAAGGGAGACGGGACCATGAGCACAGAGATCAGTGTTGCCGTGCGGCGCGCGGTGATCGAGACGAATCTTGAACAGTGCCGGGATGCGGCGGCGCGAAACCTTGTAGAGATCGGACGCTGGCTGAACGCCGCGAAGGATGAGGGCATCGTGCCGCACGGCGAGTGGACGGGCTGGGTGCAGCGGCATGCGGGCATGAATGAGCGAACGGCGCAGCGCTGCATGCAGGCCGCCCGGGAGCTGCCCGCCGGCAGCACACTGGAAGGGCTGGGGATGGCGAAGATCCGCGCGCTGCTGACGCTGCCGGCCGGGGAGCGCGAGGAGGTGGCGGCACGGATCGATGCCGGGCGCGCCACGAGCCGGGAGGTGCAGGAGGCCGTGCGGGCGGCGCGAGCGGAGCGGGACGAGGCCCTCCGCGTCGTCGGTGCGCAGAAGGAGCAGATCGCGCTGCTGAGAGACCGCCGGGATGACGCCGTGAAGGCCGCCGTCGCCGACGCGAAGAGAGCGGAGAGCGAGCAACGGGCAAAAACGAAGGCCGCACAGCAGCGCGTGCAGGCGCTTGAGCAGGGGCAGAAAAATCTGGGCAGGCTGCTTGGCGAGGCGGAGGAAAAAAACGAAAAGCTGCGCGCCGAGCTTGAGCGGGCCCTGCGGGAGAAGGAAAGGCAGATCGACGAGCTGACGGATCAGCTGGACGACGCGCAGACCGCGCTGGCCCGCGGGGCGATGACGGGCGACGTGCAGAGCAGCCCGGAGACGCGCATCCTCAGCGCGATCGGCGCGCTGATGGCCCAGGCCGGGCGCGCGCCGGGAGAGCTGGCGCGGCTTGCCAGCCCGCCCGACAGGGAGACACGACAGCTGCTGATCGGGCAGGCGCGGATGGTTGGCCAGTGGTGTATGCAGGTGATCGCGGCATGCGGAGGTGAGACGGATGGCGGTATTTGAGCTGATCGCCGTGGACGGGCAGACCACGGAGAGCGGGGAGAAAACCGTCCGCGCGGACGGTTTTGACGAAAAGGAGATCGCGCCATACACCCGGGGAGAGCAGGCGATGCTTGCACAGGTGCAGGCGCTGCGCAGGGAGACGGCACAGCTGGCGGGTGCGATTCTCGCCCAGCAGAGCGAGCTGGCGAAGCTGAACCACGCCTTATCCCTCATTCGCGTGAGCCGGACGCAGGAACTGGCCATCCAGGAGGCCATCCGCGCGCGTGCACGGGAGATCATGCGCGTGGAAGGACTGCCGGCAGGGGCGGACAGACGAATTGCCCAGGCTATACGCTCTACGATCCGGGAGACAACCGGGGCGCGGGCGGCCGGCGACATCCAGGCCAGCCAGTTTGACCGGGTGATGTCGCTTGTGGGCACATGGAGAATGGCCGGAGCGCTGCGGCGCATCCGCAGAAACATGGAGGATAACAAGGCATGAGCAAAGCAGAACGGAAAACCCTGCCCGCCATCCGCGAGCAGGGCGCGGTGGCACGCGTACGCTGTAAGCGATGCGGGCGGCCGATGGTCATCAGCCCTCGCGAGTGGCCATATTGGGAGCGCAGCGAGGACGGACAAGCCCGCGAGTGGCTGTGCGGGGAGATCTGCATGCGGCTGCCGTGGAGCTGGGCGGAGCGCATGGATACGCAGATCCTGCGGGAGCGCCTCGAGAGGAGCCAACGGCGCGGCGGCGAGGCGACGGCCCGGAAGCGGCGGGAGGATTGACGATGACGGGGATGGACGTGCTGCGCCGCTGTGCGGCATATGAGAGGGACGTGAGGCGCATGAAAGCGATGCTGCACGGCATCCGGGATGTCATGACGCGGGTGACGCGGCCGACGGACGCGCAGGGGCGCGGCGGCGCGGGGGACAGGCTGGGCAACCTGACCGCACGCGCGGACGAGATCGAGCGCGGCATCTGCGCGCGCAAGGCGGCCTACAACATGGAAGTGATGGAGGCGCTGCGGCTGGTGGGGGAGATGGACAACCCGGGAATCTCCACGGTGATGTACAGCAAGTACGTGGAGGGCTGCACATACGCGGCCATCGCCATGAGGCAAAAGACCAGCGAGAGCGCCGTGCGCAGCGCCCACCGGCGCGGATGTGAGGCGCTGAAAGCGGTGCGGTCGGGCCTGACGGACAGCGCCGCATATGCCGCGGCGCGCAAAGGGGAGGACGTGGCCCTGTGCTTTGGCAAGAATCTGCCGTGACAGGGATGGACACCTGAGGACACCTAAGGACACCTTTGGTCACCTGTGACCACT
>JAUNJB010000117.1:0-7052 GCA_030535375.1 Clostridia bacterium
CGTCACCGCGGCTGATCTGGCGACCTACAAGGAAGCCTTTGGTGATGAAGGAATTCAGAAATTGGCAGATCGTCAGCAGGCTGTGATGGCGGTGGACGGGATTTTGAACATGGATCGCGGGCACATGGCGGCTATCGAGGAGCTGGCGGCGAAGTGCGGTGTGACGAGCCGGACGCTGAGGCGCTGGCACGCGGCCTATAAGGAGCGCGGCCTGGCCGGGATCATGGACAAGGTAGAGCGCAAGGACAAGGGGAAAACCAAGAGCATGTGCCGGTTGGCGCAGGACTACATCGAGGCGCAGATGTGCGACAACCGGAAGTTTCCGCAGACGCTGGTGCTGGAGCGCCTGCGCGAGCGGGCGGCGGAGTACGGGGACTCGGCGTGCAGCTGCTGCGTGTACTGCAACGACTCAAATGCGCGCCGGGCGCTCAAACCGGCGGAGCGGGAGAAGTTTCCGCTCTGCGATGTGGCCGAAGGACGAATGATCGTTCCGGCAAACCGGCACGCGGTCAATCGGGTTGTGCAGACACTCGACAAGGCACAGTTGACGTACAGCCGGTACGGAAAGCGCGCATGGGAAGCCGCCTATATGCAGAAGACCAAGCGCGTGAAGCCGACGAAGGTCAACGAGGTCTGGTTCGGCGATCATCACAAGCTCGACCTGTTTGTCCTGGACGAAAACGGTAGCCTCGTGCGTCCCTGGATGACGGCTTGGATGGACGCCTGCTCGCGTAAGTTTGTCGGCTGGGAGCTGACGCTTGAACCAAACAGCGACACGGTAGCGGACAGCTTTTGCCGGGCGGCGGTGTACACCCAGGGCAGCGACGTTCACGGCCTGCCGCGATACATCTACATCGACAACGGCAAGGACTACCGAAGCCAGCGCTTCGAGGGAGAACGCTTTGTGAATGAAGATCTGGGGCTGCTGAACGCGGAGTTTTCGGAGAAAGAGGGTCTGCTCAGGGCGCTGGGCGTCGGCGTGCATCACGCGCTGCCCTATCGTGGATGGTCGAAGGACGTCGAGCGGGCGTTTGGGACGCTGGAAGACTTCGTCAGAGAGTTTCCCGGCTGGTGCGGCGATTCGCCGGAGGAGCGGCCGGAGGACAACGGGCGAATCCTGCGCCGGATGAAGGAGCGCGGCGAGCTGATGACCTTCGAGACGTTTGCGAAGTGCTTTGCCGAGAAGCTGCTGCCCAAGTACGAAAATCACATCGGCGAGGATGGACTTTCACCGGATGAACGCTATCATCAGGCGGAAAAAGCCCGGTCGGATACGCCGGACTGGGCGACGATGGCGGTTTTCAAGAGCCAGTGCGTGAAGCGCATGGTCAGCACCCAGGGCGTGCGCCTGAACAATCAGCTCTACTGGCACCCGGATATGGCGGAGGTCATCCGCGAGCAGGTGACGGTCTACTACAACCGGGGATACAACCCCAGTGTGACGGTCTTTAAGGGTGCGCGATTCCTCTGCGAGGCCGAGCCGATTGAGCTGATGGCGCTGCTGGAGCCGGATCAGGGGAAGGTCGCGTCGCACATGGCCGACCAGAAGCGGCAGCAGAAGAGGGTGACCGAGCGGCTGGCCTATCTGCGGCAATCGACGAAGCGGATCAGCCGCGAAGCCTACGCCGAGGCGATTGATGAGCAGAGGCAGCGGCAGGCCACGGTCACATCGCTGGAGGCCAAGCGCGCTGAGATGGCCAAGGAAAAGGTCGCAGCGAGGGCCGCTGGGCGCAGGAAAGCCGCCAGCGCGGGCGAGAACGCCGTGCGCAGCATGATCGCCGCAAACGGCGAAGCACTGTTGAAGAAAAGCGCGCGTTAAGTGTCACAAGGGATAAGGAAGACGTACCGGAGGGTAGGGAGGAGGAACGTTATGTACGAAACTGATTATGGTGCGAAGAAAGCATATGTTGAGAACGAACTGACGGCCTGTCTGAAGGCTGCCGACTGCGGCATACTGAGGCTGGAATATTTCCGGGAACGGTACTGCACCAAGGACATAGCTTGCGTGTACACCGGCGAAGAGGATATCTTCATTCACTACAACAACGGCAGTCACCGCCGGGTGTGTGTAACGGGAGATTCGCGGATTGCGATGCTCAAGGACGTGCTGAAAGTTTGCTGACGGAATACAAGCCCAAGGCCCAGCCCCGTGGAAGCCGGGGCCGCCCGGAGCGATTCGGGCGCGGCGCTCACAGCTTTACCGGCCTGCGCTATCAGGCGCTGGCTGCGCCGGGCGAACAAGTCCGGTCTGACATGGGCTGAAAAAGACATATGGGAGGAAGCATATGGACGTTTTAACGGGACTGGCTCTCTTCAGCGGCGGAGCGCTCATCGGAGCGCATCTGGTGACGAGCTATTACGGCGCACTGAAAGCCGTGCAGGATCACGAGCGCCGGGTGGCGGCGCACGGAATGGAAAAGGCACAGCGGTACAACGAAGCCATGCGCATGGAGCTGGACAACCGGACGCGCGCGATGCAGCGCATGGATGCCCAACGCAGGGAAGAGGCCAGCTGGTGCGACGGATACGAGGCCGGGATACGCGAGGCGATGCAGGGCGTGACGCTGGGCGACGTGGTGACGGTTACACGGCTGCGCCGGGCGCGGATGAACCGGGCGGCAAACGAATGAAAGGGGTGCAAACCATGGAGGCAAGGGAACTGCTGGCGAGGCGCAAGCTGACGCTGGAGGAGCGGATCAATCTGCTGCGGGACAAGGGCGTGACGGTGGGCGGAGTGCGATACAGGTACAATTTCCAGCAGATCAGCGACGCGACGGGCGTGAGCCGGAGCATGATATCGATGTTCGCAAACGGCAGCATCCGCTGCCTGCGGCCGGAGATGCAGGCCAAGCTGGAGGAATGGGTGAGCCAGATCGAGGCGCAGGCCGCGGTTGAGCTTGAGGAAGCGGAAACGCCGGAGGAAGAAAGCGGCGAGACAGCGGGCGAGCCGAAGACGTACAAGCGGGAGATCGAGCTCTACCAGACGCGGGAGTTTACCGAGGCGATTGGCCTGCTGGAATGGACGCGGGAGAAGCGCAAGATGTGCGTGATGGTCGGGCATCCGGGCATCGGCAAGACGACCATCATCAGGAACTTTGCCAAACGGGTGCCGGGCGTACATGTGATCGTATGCCGGTCGACCATGCGGATGCGCGACCTGCTGGACACCATCGCGGACAGCCTGGGTATTGCGGCGGGCGGCAGCAACGACGAGCGCGTGCGGCGCATCCAGCGCGAACTGGCGGGACGTGAGGACTGCATGCTGATCTTTGACGAGGCCGACCATCTCTACAACGGCTGGGATGTCAAAAAGTTTGAGCTGCTGCGCCAGCTCTGGGACGAGACGACGACGCCGATCGTGCTGGCCGGGCCGCCGAGGCTTGAAGAGATCCTGACACACGGCAGCGGACGGTCGAATCTCTCGCAGCTTTACCGGCGCAAATACGAGATCAAGCTGACGGGCATCAAGCCTGACGAGGCGCGCGCGATCCTGTCTCAGTACGATGTGGAGCCGCACGCGGCGGCGGAGCTGGCGCTGATCGCAACGGACACGCGGCACGGCGGCATGGGCAACTTCATCGAGATCTTCGGCATGGCGCTGGAGGCTGCCGCGGGCGGGACGGTGACGCCGGAGATTCTCGCGGGCGCGAGATGCTACAAGCTGCAAGGATAAGGGGGCATGAAAGATGCTGACGGCAAGACAAAACGGCGGGCTGCTCATCGTGCGGGACGGCGACGGGCACATGATCCGCAAGCTGAACGCGGTTGCGGCGGCAAAGGACTGGCTTCGGCTTGGAGACAGCGCTTTCTACAGGCAGTACGGCTTCCGCTATCGGCCGCGCGGCAACACGCTGGCGGAGGCGACGAGGCAGATGCAGAAGCATGAATAAAGACCGCAAGGCCCCAACCTTCGGCGTCAAAGCCATCCTGTATCCGCCACTGGCGGCGAATGGCTTTGACGCCGTGCAAGCCGGGATCGCCCTGCCGGACGGCGGGGCGCGGCGCTTATGGTCAAGGAGGTGAACATGGATACATCGAGCACGATCAAGCGGCTGCTCGGCGAATACGAGCAGATGCGCGCAAACAATCGGCGTGAGGAGCGAATGCGCGAGCAGAAAGCAAGGGATAAGTCGACCGAAATCGCAAGGCTGCTGGGTGAACGGCGGGAACTGCTGACGCGCTCCATGAGGCAGGCATTTGCCGGAAAAGGCGCGGATACACAGATGCTCACGGGGCAGATCGAGATAATGAACCGGGATATCCGTGAGGCGCTGGAACGCGAGGGCTTCCCGCAGGACTATCTTCAACCCATTTACAGGTGCCCGGTATGCCGGGATACCGGCTATGTGGGCGAGCCCATCCATGAGCTGTGCGTGTGTGTGAAACAGCGCATCATGGACGAGGAGAACCGCAGCGAGCGCAAGGGCGGACTGGGCGCGCACAGCTTTGAGCAGTTCGATCTAAGCGTTTTCCCGGATGAACCGATTCCGGGCAGGAAAGCGAGCCAGCGAGAGCACATGCGCCGGATTGAGCGCGCGGCGCGCCGGTATGCCGAGGACTTCCCGGAGACGACCAGGCCCAACCTGATCTTTTACGGAGCGGCAGGACTGGGCAAGACCTTTGTGGCGGACTGCATCGCCTCCCGCGTGATGGACAGGGCCTTCCTCGTGCGCCGGGTGACGGCGTACCGGATGGCGGAAATCATGCGCAAATATCAGTTTGACGGCAGCGAGGGAAAGGCAGCGGAGGACCTACAGACCTGTGACCTGCTCTTCATCGACGATCTGGGGACGGAGCCGCAGACGAAAAGCACAAGCTCATACCTGTTCCAGATCATCAACGAGCGGAACAACAACGGCCTGCACACGATCATCAGCACGAACATCCGCAAGGAGCAGCTCGCCGCGCTGTACGGCGAGCGCGTAGCGTCCCGGCTGCTGGATGTGAGCCGAACCACCACGATCGAGTTTTACGGGCGCGATCTGCGCCTGGCACCAGGAACATAAGAGGAGGAAGAACAATGGCCAGACAGAAGGTCAGAAGCGCGATCCGGCTGACGAGCTGGCAGGAGGCGGATGACGCCCTGCGCCAGATCGGGGAGAACCGGCGCGACCTGAACGCAATCGAAAACGTTATGAACGAGCAGATCGCCACGGCGAAGGCAACTGCGGACGCCAAGGCACGCCCCCTGAAGGAGAGCACGGCGATGCTGGAGACGGCACTGAAGGAGTATGCACAGGAGCATCGCGCGGACATGGGCAAGGCGAAGAGCAAGGTGCTGACCTTTGGCAAGGTGGGGTTCCGGCTTTCCTCACGCATCAAGCTGCCCACCGGTGCGGCGAAGGTTGCGGCAATCATCGACAAGCTGCTTGAGCGCGGCATGCAGGAGTGCGTGGTCTATCCCCCGCCGAAGATCGACAAGGACGCGCTGAAGAAATATGCCCCCAGCGAGATCGCGGAGGTTGGCGCATCGCTGGAGGTCGAGGACACCTTCGGGTACGAGATCGACGAGGATGCGCTGGCGCAGTGAGCTTTGTGGAGATGCAGCTGCTTATGTCTCTGGCGGGCGGCTTGCTGGCCGGGCTGATCGGCGCGGGGATTGTCGCGCTGTGCGTGAAGCTGGATAAGAGATAGGAGGCGGCGGCATGGCGGCATACAAAGCGAGTGCCGGGCAGGTTAAAGCGATCTGGGCGCTTGGCCGGAAGCTGGGCATGGACAGGGATGATCTGCACGCAATCGCGTACAGGATCAGCGGAGTCGAGAGCATCAGCACACTGACGGCATGGCAAGCGGGCAGGATGATCGACGAGCTGAGGATGCGCGCGGGTGAAACCGTGCGCACAGGAGACGGACGGGCAACGGCCGCGCAGCAGCGGATGATTGCCATGCTGGTACGGCAGATGGGCTGGGCGGATCAGCCGGAAAGACTGCGGGGATATATCCGGCGCATGTGCGGCGCGGACGATGTGCGATTTCTGACGCCGCAGCAGGCGAGCTGCGTGATCGACGGCCTCAAGGCGATGCGGGACGGCGGGCGCGCAGAGCGCAGGCGGGAGGTGAGCGGATGATCCCGAAATGGGCAAAGGACATCAGGCTGGAGGACATCCAGCACGAAGGCATGCTGGAGCTGGCGGACGTCGTAGGCATGGAGACCATGCTGAAGATCGTAGACTACTACAGCGGCGGGAACATCTATTTCCCCAAGATCGAGAACCTTTTGAGCGGGGTAAGAGACCGGCACATCAAAGAGGAATACAACGGCGAAAACTCGAAGCGCCTGGCCGCCAGGTACAACGTGAGCGAAAGCTATCTTTGGCGGATCGTCAAAAATGAGGCGGTTCCCGGTCAGGTGACGATGTTCGATGTTGTGTGACGCAGGTCACTGGAAGGAAAAATGAAGACAGGATAAAATGGTCGCAGTTAAGAGGCTGCGGCCTTTTCATATGGGGGATGAGACGATGGAGGATTACATTTTCTGGGCAGTGACCGGAGGCGTGGGGCTGCTTGGAAGCATTGTCGCGTATCTGCTCAAACGGTCGATCGACAAGAGCGACAAACGCATCCAGGAAAATGAGGAGCGCATGCGCGAGGTGGAGGACAAGCTGAACAGGACGATTGCTGATCTGCCCTTTGCCTATACGCTGCGCGAGGACTTTATCCGAGTGACGGCCAACCACGACCGCAAGCTGGATCAGATCATTGCGATGCTGTCCGCGAACAATCCGAAGGGAGGAACGGGAAATGATTGACAAGATGACGATCGCGCGCCGTAAATGCGCGCGAGGCACGCTGCTCAGCATGCTCTACGATAACCAGACCGCGGCCATTGTGCTGCGTTCACTGGAGTATGCGATGATGCCGGACGATCCGCACATCTCCGCGGAGATTGGTGCGCACATCTATTACCTGGCCGATAAGGGATATGTGGCGGTCTATATGGGCGGAGAGCCTATCGCCCTGGATAAGAACCCGCCGCGCGAGGCGCTCGTCCGCCTGACGGCCAAGGGCATTGACCTGATGGAGGGCACGATCGACGACGACGGCGTGGCCTT
>JAUNJB010000117.1:7152-10667 GCA_030535375.1 Clostridia bacterium
CGGATGGGCAATAAGGAATGGTACGCCCTGCATGTCAGGACGGGCTGGGAGCAGGACGTGGCGCTGGATGCCTACAGCATCGGGGATACGGACACGCTGCTGCCCATCGAGCACTATCAGGTGCGCACCGGCAAGGGCATGCAGGAGCGGCAGCGCGTGCTCATGCCGGGGTATGTGTTCGTGGGCTGCGCCATGACGCCGGAAATGTGGCAGGCGCTGCGGCACATGAAGGGTGTGCTGCGCATCCTCGGCGAGCCTTACGAGGCGATCCCGGAGGAGCAGATGGGCAACCTGATGGCGCTCTACTGGCATTGCGTGAACGGCACCAAGGTGGTGCGGACGGACGGCGTGACGCGGGTCGTCGAGGGCGCGCTGCTCGACGCACCGCACGAGATCACATGCGCGGATGCACGGCAGGGCGTGATCACGGTGATGATGGATCTGCCGGGAGGCAAGCGCGAGGTCACGATCCATGCCGGGTTTGTGAGTGAGTAAGAGCGAAAAAGCAGGGCTGACGCGGCGGCGGGTTGAGCAATCCCCACGCATAGCGGGCCCGAACACAGTCAGGGGCGCGGTAAGGCCCCGCGAAAGCCAGCCCTCGGAGGAGAGGCCGGAGGGCGAAGCTATGCCCGTTACAGCCTGCGGCGGTGACGCCGCAAGCCATCCCATGAAAACGGGCGATATCCGCCGAAGCAGCGCATGAGCTACAAGGCGGCATATAAATTCCTCCCTTTTCATAGGGCGGCGTGCAGACGCACACGCCGCCTCACGCTTAAACAACGGACGCTCCGGCGTCTGTTTTTTGGTTTTACACTGGCGCGCGTTTCATGTCAAAGGCGGTGAGTAGATGGCTGCGCAAAATACTCTGGCGGAGATCATGGGCAAGCGCCTGCGCCCGGAGGGAGAGCTTGAGGCGATAGGCCGCCGCATGCACGAGAACATGGCTCGATGCTTTGACGAGGCTGCTCAGGCGGTGGAGTCGGGCATGTACAGCAAGGCGCTGCTTGGCGGCGGACGCGGCAGCACAAAGTCCTCGGCAGTCAGCCTCATGATCGTGCATGGCCTTGAACGCGACGAGCGCGCCTGCGCGCTGGTGCTGCGCAAGGTGGGCAACACGCTGCGCGGGAGCGTATTCGAGCAGATGCTCTGGGCCATTGAGACGCTGGGCGTCGCCGACCACTGGGAGGCGACCGTCAGCCCGATGGAGATCGTGAGCACGCGAACGGGGCAAAAGATCGTCTTTCGTGGCCTCGACGAGCCGCGCAAGATCAAATCCATCAAGCTGAAACGGCGGCGCTACTTCCGCTACGTCTGGTTCGAGGAGCTGGATGAGTACGACGGCGAAGCCGAGATCGACAACGTGCTCGACTCCGCGCTGCGCGGCGGGCCGGGCGGCATTGCGCTGTGCAGCTATAACCCGCCCAAATCCGCGAACAACTGGGTGAACAAGCTGGCGCAAAACCCGCCCGCGAGCTGCTATGTGCATCACAGCGACTACACGATGGTGCCTGCCGAGTGGCTGGGGCCTACGTTTATCAGGCGCGCGCAAGAGCTGAAGGCGCGCAACGAAACGGCCTACCGGCACACGTATCTGGGCGAGTGTACGGGCGAGGGCGGCGCGGTCTTTAAGAATGTGAAGATCAAGCCGATCGGCATGGCGGATCGCGTGCGCTTTGAGCTCAAGCCCAACATCGGCATGGACTTCGGCTATGTCGATCCGAACACCATTGTCAAGAGCTACTACGAGGCGGGTGAGCTGCGGACGCTGTATATCTACGAGGAGTTTTATCAAAGCGAGATGACGACGAAGCAGATCGCCGCAGCCTGCAGGCGTATAGCCCGGCACGGCGAGCTGATCCGTGCGGATAACGCGGCCAAGCAGGTGATTGCCGATCTGCGCGCAGAGCACAAGATCAACATCACCGGCGTGGCGAAGGGGAAAAACAGCCGTCAGACAGGATATGACTGGCTGCGGGATCTCGACCAGATCGTGATCGATCCCGTGACCTGCCCGAACGCCGTGCGCGAATTTGCGGCTTATGAGTACGCCCGTGATAAGACCGGACAGATGATTGAACGGTATCCAGACGGCAACGATCACACGATCGACGCGACGGCATACGGCAACCGGGAGCATATCTACCGCAGCAGGCGGACGAAGAACAGGAGCGGAAAGGGGGCGCGCAGGTAAGTGCAGGCGTATCAATATGGCAGCACGGAGTGGATCAAGCAGGAGCTGGCCGGACTGCTCGGCACGCAGGTCACGCGGGAGATGAGCAAGATCATCCGACTGTACGACCTGTACGACGGCAGAGCACAGCTGTGGCAGCCGCAGCTGGACGGGCTTGACTATAAGCCGACCGTGATGGCGACCAACTTCATCAAAAAGCTCATCAAGGAGGAAAGCCGTTTCATGATGGGCAATGAGCCGGAGATCAAGATCACGGCGACGGACGGCAATGCGGATGGAGCGGCGCAAATCGAGGACTGGCTGGCCGACCTGCTGCGCCGCGAACGCTGGGCGGACAAGCTCATCAAGGGGGCGCGGGACTGCTTCATCGGCAAGCGCGTGGCGCTCAAGCTGACGGGCGGAAAGGGGAAGCCGCTGGGCATCCAGTTTCGTTCCTCGCTGGAATTTGTCTATCAGACAGCCGCGGAGGATGTGGACAAGCTCGAAAAGGTGATCTTCTTCTATCACACGAATGAGAGCATCGACCGCGACAAGCAGCGCATCTGGCGGCAGAAGTACGAGCTGAAGGATGGGCGCTGCCTGCTCTCCGAGGGCGTATACGACGGCAATGGTGTGCTGGTCGAGGAGACGTACAGTGAGGCCGACACGGGGCTCGACTTTATCCCGGTCTATATCATCATCAACGACGGTTTGACCGGCGACATGAGCGGCGAGAGCGATGTGGCGGAGCTGTGGGACGATCAGGACAAGTACAACCGGCTCAAGAGCGACGATTTCGACGCGCTGCGCTTTTCCATGTTCCCGATGCGGGTGTTCAAGGACGCATCCGAGGAGACGATGGACAAGATCAAGATTGCGCCGGGTGCGCTGGTGGATGCGCAGACCGACCCGGCGAGTGCGTTCCAAACGTCGGCGGAGATCCTCGAAAGCCAATTTGCCTACGACGCGCGCATCGAGCATGTGCTTGACCGCGTGAAGGGGGACATGTTCGACCTGCTCAGCGTGCCCAACGTGAGCCCGGATCAGCTCAAGGGCTTTGTCACCAGCGGCAAGAGCATGAAGGCGCTGTACTGGGGATTGATGAGCCGCTGCGAGGAGAAGTGGAACGCATGGGACGCGGCGCTGATCTTTATGACCGACGCGCTGATCCGCATGGCGCGCATCTACGGCGCGGCGCAGCTGCCGGACATCGACTACACGGTGACGATCGATCACCGCTACCCGATCCCGGACGACGAGGAGCTGGAGCGCCAGACCGACATGAGCGAGGTTTCCCAGCAGGTGCGCAGCCGCAAGAGCTACATCAGCAAGTGGCAGCCGGAGG
>JAUNJB010000118.1 GCA_030535375.1 Clostridia bacterium
ACACGCTGTTTTATGCGATGTTCTTCTTCGCGCCGCTGGTGGGCGTATACGCGGCCTACCTGTGGCGGCTTGAGCACCTGGGGCACAACTGGAATCTGATCATGAGCGCGCCGGTCAGGCCGGTGATGCTCTACATGGCCAAGCTCGCGGCCGTGGCAAAGATGGCGCTGCTCACGCAGCTGTGGGTGTTCGCGCTCTATCTGCTGTGCGGCAAGCTCTGGGCGCGGCTTCCGGGCTGGCCGCCTATGGAGGTCTTTTCCTGGCTGCTGCGCGGCGCGATCGGCGCGCTGCCCGTCGCCGCGCTGGAGCTGCTGCTGGCGATGGTCATCCGCACGTTTGCCATCCCCGTGCTCATCGCGCTGGGCGGCAGCGTGGCCGGCATGCTCCTTGCGAGCAAGGGCGCGGGACTGATCTGGCCCTACGCGCTGATGATCATGGGCATGAACTCCAGCAGGAGCGAGGATGTCCTCGCCGGGGGTTTTCCGGCGTTTATCGCGAGCTGCGCCCTCTTCCTGCTGGCGTTTGCCGCGGCGGCGAAGCTGATTCTGACCCATCGGGATGTGAGGGCATAAGCAAATCAAAAAGCGCGCACACCGTTTTGAAGGGACGGCGTGCGCGCTTTTGTGCACGTATAGGAAATTGCGCGAAAAACCGTGCAGCGAGCACAGAAACACTTTGGAGTGTGAAGCGCTTCGGAAGAGGAAGCGCGCCCGGCGCGCTTTTGTGCGGGATCAGATCAGGCCCTTGATCAGAATCAGCAGAATCAGCAGCGGCAGAACAAACTGGAAATAGGGCTTCAGGGCGCGCGGCATGCGGATGCCCTTGCCCGTATTGACCTCGGCGAGATAGCTGTCAAAGCCCCAGCCCCAGCGGGTGACGCAGAAGAGCAGATAGACGAGCGAACCGATGGGCAGCAGCAGATTGCTGACCAGGAAATCCTCGCTGTCCAGCACGTCGCGCCCGCCGATCAGGCTCAGGCCGCTCCACACGTTATAGCCCAGCACACAGGGCAGGCTTGCCAGCAAGATGAAGACGCAGTTGACGGTCACGGCGCGCCTGCGGCTCCAGCCGAATGTGTCGATGCAGCAGGAGAGCAGGTTTTCAAACACGGCAATGACCGTGGAAAAGCTGGCGAATGTCATGAACAGGAAGAAGAGCGTGCCCCATATGCGGCCGCCCGCCATGCTGACGAACACGTTGGGCAGGGTGACGAAGATCAACGACGGCCCCGCGTCCGGCTGCACGCCGAAGGAGAAGCAGGCCGGGAAGATGATCAGGCCGGACATCAGCGCCACGAACGTGTCAAGCGCGCAGATGCGCACGGCCTCCCCGGTGAGGCTGTTTTCCCGGGACATGTAGCTTCCGAAGATTTCCATCGCGGCGATGCCGAGGCTCAGGGTGAAGAACGCCTGATTCATGGCCGCGGTGATCACGCTGCCAATACCCTGCGCCGCGGCGCGGCCAAGATCCGGCAGGAGATAGAAGCGCACGCCGTCTTTGGCGCCGGGCAGCATCAGGCTGTGCGCGGCCAGCACGATGATCAGCACGAGCAGGGCGCTCATCATCACCTTGGAGATGCGCTCCAGTCCCTTTTGCAGCCCAAGGCTGCACACCGCAAAGCCCGCCAGCACCGTCAGCGCCATGAACAGGCCCATCTCTCCGGGGCTGGCGAGCAGCGCGGAGAATACGCCGCCGGCGGCATCGGCGTCCATACCGGAAAACGTGCCCGAGGCGAACTTGACAAAGTAGCTGACCATCCAGCCGGAGACGGTTGTGTAATACATCATCAGCAGATAGCAGCCGGCCATGCAGAACCAGCCGTGAATGTGCCACCTGCTGCCGGGCTTCTCCAGCGCGCGGTAGCCCTGTACGGCGCTCCTTTTGCTGGCGCGGCCCACGGCCAGCTCCATGGTCAGCACGGGCACGCCCATGATCAGCAGGAACACCAGATAGAACAGCACAAACAGACCGCCGCCGTTTTGCCCGGCGACGAAGGGAAAACGCCATACATTGCCGATGCCGATGGCGCATCCCGCGCTTACCAGCAAAAAGCCCAGCCGGGATTGAAAGCCTTCGCGTTTCATCATCAGGACTCCTTTTTTTGCGATTGAGCGGCGGAGGGAAGCGGCATGCGCCTCCTTCGCGCATAACAGATTCACTCTATCAGATTGCGATGGGGAAGTCAATCATTTTTCTGTCAAAGAAAGCCACACGGCGGACAAAAGTGTCAACACCTTGCCACAATTGGGAGGATGCGCCATATTCCTTCACAGATGTTTCATTTTCATTCCATGCGCGCATGACAATCGCGCTTTATCCTTTATAGGAATTCTTTCGAAGGGAGCGACCGCTTTGATCGAGGTCAAACATCTGACAAAGCGCTACGGGAGCCACATCGCCGTGTCCGATCTGTCCTTTTCCATCGAAAAGGGCGGCATCTACGGCTTTTTGGGGCCAAACGGCGCGGGCAAATCCACGACAATGAACATTGTCACAGGATGCCTGGGCGCAACGCAGGGCGATGTGCTGCTGGGCGGGCACAACATCTTTGAGGAGCCGCGGGCGGCCAAGCGGCTGATCGGCTATCTGCCGGAGCTGCCGCCGCTGTATACGGACATGACGCCGCAGGAGTACCTGCGCTTTGTGATGCGCGCCAAGGGCGTGCCGCGCAGCGCATGGACGAGGGAGCTGTCCTCCGCCATGGACAGGACGCGCATCGGCGACGTGAAGGACAGGCTGATCGGCAACCTGTCCAAGGGCTACAGGCAGCGCGTGGGCATCGCGCAGGCGCTGCTGGGCAATCCCCAGGTGATCATTCTGGATGAGCCGACGGTCGGCCTCGATCCGGCGCAGATCATCGAGATTCGCGAGCTCATTCGCGAGCTTGGGGCCGAGCACACGGTACTGCTCTCCAGCCACATCCTCACCGAGGTGCAGGCCGTCTGCGATCACATCATGATCCTCTCCCACGGCCGCCTCGTGGCCAGCGATACGGCGGACAATCTGACCCGCCTGTTTGCCGGCAGGACGACGCTGCGCCTTCTGGTCAAGGCGCAGCAGGAGGACGTGCGGCGCGTGCTGGAGACGCTGGACGGCGTGGAAGCGGCGGGATTTGGCCCCGACGATCCGCAGGAGGGCACGCACGTGGACATCACCCCGCGGGACGATCAGGACCTGCGCGAGGCGCTGTTTGTGCGCTTTGCAAAGGCAAACATGCCCATTCTTGAAATGGTGCGCGAGCGCGCCAGCCTTGAGGATGTATTCCTGGAGCTCACGCAGGACGCGCCCTCATCTGAGGCGCAGGCGGGCAAAAATGCGGAAGAAAAGGAGGAGGCGCAGCCATGACAGCTGTCTTTTTGCGCGAGGTCGGCGCGTACTTCAAGGGCGTGCTCGGCTATCTGTTCGCGGCGTTTCTGCTGATCTTCGCGGGCATCTATACGATGGCCTACAACCTGAGCGGCGCGTATGCAAACTTTGAATATGTGCTGGATGCCGTCAGCTTCATCTACCTGATCGCGGTGCCGATTCTCTCCATGCGCACGCTGGCCGAGGAGAAGCGGCAGCGCACCGATCAGCTGCTCTATGCCCTGCCCGTGCCGCTTTACAGCGTGGTGATCGGCAAATATCTGGCCATGCTGGTGGTGCTGGCCGTGCCGATGCTGGTGATGTCGCTCTATCCGCTCATCCTCTCGCAGTTTGGCGCGGTGCCGATGGCGTTGGCATACGGTTCGCTGCTGGGCTTTTTCCTGCTGGGCGCGTGCCTCTTGTCCATCGGCCTGTTCATCTCCTCGATCACGGAGAGCCAGGTGGCGGCGGCCGTCATCACGCTGGTCGTCATGCTGCTGCTCTACTTCATGAGCGCTCTGGCCGGCTTTGTTTCCACGGACGCGTTCGCTTCCCTGATCGCGCTGGCGATCTTCGCGCTGCTTTTTGCGCTGGTGCTCTACGCCCTGGCGAAAAACCCGATCGTCTCCGCGGCGACGGCGCTTGTGCTCGTCGGCGGTCTGTACGTCGGGTATCTGAGCGACAGCGCGGCGTTTGCGGGGCTGTTTGGCGATATCATGACCAAGCTCAGCGTGTTTGATCGGTTTTACACGTTCGTAAACGGCGTGTTTGACTGGACGGCCGTGGTGTACGACGTGTCCATCGCGGCGGTGTTCCTGTTCCTGACGGTGCAGGCGATGGAGAAGCGGAGGTGGAGCGAATGAAGCTGAGTGCAGGATTCAAGCGCATGTTTGGCCGGCGCTTCCGCGCGGGCAGCTATGCGGCGTTCGCCTCGGTGATCGTGATCGCCATCGCGGCCGCGGCGAATCTGATGGTTTCCGCGCTGCCGCAGAGCGTCACGCAGATGGATATGACGGAGCAGTCCATCTACACGCTGTCCGATCAGACCAAGCGCATCCTGGCCACGCTTGATCAGGATGTGGATCTGTATCTGCTGGCGACGTCCGGCAACGAGGACGATACGGTGCTGCGCCTGCTGGAGCGCTACGCGGGACAGAGCGATCACGTGAAGGTCACCACGATCGATCCGACGCAGCGGCCCACGTTCCTTGACAATTATGAACTGAGCACGTCGCGGCTGTATGCCAACAGCGTGATTGTGGACTGCGGCGGCAAATACAGGCTGGTGAGCTATGACGAAATCTTCGTGACCAGCTACAGCATGGATTACAGCACGTACAGCTACGTGACGACCACGGATTTTGACGGCGAGCAAGCGCTGACCAACGCCATCCATTACGTGACCAGCGAGGACATTCCCAAGATTTACGCGCTCAGCGGCCATGGAGAGAGCGAACTCAGCCAGACGATTGCGCAGCTCATCGAGCGGGACAATCTGGAGACGGAGTCGCTCAGCCTGCTGAGCCTGGAGAGCGTGCCGGAGGATGCGGGTGCAATCCTGATCAACGCGCCGATGACCGACCTGAGCGCCGACGAGGCGGATATGCTCATCGCGTATCTGCAAAGCGGCGGCAAGGTCGTGCTGCTGACGGATTATCTCACGGCGGAGGACATGCCCAACCTGCTGCGCGTGACGGCGGCGATGGGGCTGACCGTGCAGGAGAGCCTGATCGTCGAGGGCGACAGCATGATGCATCTGAACCGCTATCCGTATTATCTGCTGCCGGACGCACAGGATCATGAGATCACGGAGCCCATCCTGACGGGCGGCTACTACATCCTGATGCCGCTGGCGCAGCCCATCGTGGAGACGGAGGAGAGCACGGGCGCGTCGATCACCTGGCTGCTGACGACGTCCGACTCCGCATACGGCAAGATTGCGGGGCTTGATATGACCACCACCGAGCGAGAGGACGGCGACACGGACGGCCCGTTCAACATCGGTGCGGCATCCGAGCTGGGCGAGGGCAGGCTGGTATGGCTGACTTCGTCCGTGATGCTGGAGGATTCGGTGAACGCCATGGTCTCCGGCGCGAACAGCGATCTGTTCCTCAATGCGCTGGAGTGGCTCTGCGATCAGGAGGAGACGATCTCCATCCGTGCCAAGAGCCTTGACGGCGGCACGCTGACGCTGACCGGCGCGCAGAGTTCCTTCTGGAGCGCGGTGATGATCGGCGGCATTCCGGCAGCGTTTGTCCTGACGGGCATTGTGATTTGGATGAGGAGGAAACGGCGTTGAAACGTTTGATGAAGCTTTTGATCCTGCTCGTTGTGCTTGCGGGGCTTCTGGCCGGTTACGGCGCCATCAACAGCGCCACGCAGACGCAGACCGTGGAGCAGGTAGAGGGAACATTTGACCTCTGCGCGCTCACGGAGGACACGCTCAGCGGCCTGATCTGGGCGGACGGCGAGACGGAATACCACTTCGTCCGGGAGGACGGCATCTGGCAGAAGGCGGGCGACACGAGCTTCCCCGTCAACCAGAGCGCGCTTGACGCGCTGGCCAAGAAGATCGTTGCCCTGAGCGCGACGCGCATGCTGGAGGATGTGAGTTCGCTGGCGGACTATGGCCTGGACGCGCCCGCATTCACCGTGACCGCGGAGGGCACGGACGGCACGCAGGTGACGTATGCCATGGGCGACGCGACGCCGTTTGCGGATGGCTACTATGTCAGCGCGTCGGATCAGGCGGATGCGATCTACACGGTCGAGGATTCGCTCAGCGACATGTTCGACAAGACGCTCACCCAGTTGGCCGAAATGGAGACCATGCCTGAGGTGGAGAACGTGACCCGCCTGACGGTGGGCGATGCGCTTGATGTGGTCTATCTCGAGGAGAGCCGCACGATCGACTCCACGCAGCACTGGTATGATGCGCAGACGGGCGAGGCCCTGGACGGCGAGGCTGTGCAGGAGCTGGCGGAGGATGCCGTGGGGCTGGCGTGGAACGCGCTGATTGCGACATCGGCCTCCGATGAGGAGCTGAGCGCGTGGACGCTTGACGACGCGGGCGCGACGGCGATCACGCTGTTTGACGGCGACGAGGCGGCGCGCACGCTGCTGATCGGCGCGGAGGACGGAGAGGGCAGCCGCTACGCGAGGCTGGCCGGCTCCGTGATGGTTTACACGATCGATTCGGACAGCGTGGATGCCCTGCTCTCTGCGAACGTCGGAACGCTCTGGACGCGCGTGCTGGTGCCGCTTGACTATGAGGAGCTGGCGCAGGCGGTATTCACACTGGGCGACGGACAGACGGTGACGATTGCCGTGCAGGCCGAAGAGACTGACGCGGACGCCGGGGACAGCGGCGATGCGCAGGAGAGCGCGGACGCCGCCGGTGACGCGCAGACGGATGAGGAGAGCGCGGACGAGACGCTCTGGCAGGCGTTTGCCTCGCTCACGGGCACGGCGCGTGTGAATGAGGAGGTCGTTGGTGACGCCCTGCTGACAGTGAATGTGACCTCGCAAAGCGATGTGACGGCGCAGGCCGCTCTGTATGCCCGCGACGCGGACACGTATCTGGCGGTCAGCGATGACGGACGGGTGATGCTGGTGGACGCCGCGGCAGTCGACCGCGTGGTGCGCCTGGTGCGCTTGGCGCTGTAAGCGGGAAGGAGGGGCCGTCAGGCTCAGCCGGAACCGTAAAAATACAATTGCAAAAAGATGCGGGAAGGGCCTGCCCACTCGCATCTTTTTGCTATAAGTGAAATTGGGAAAAAGCCGCATATTGCATATACTTTAGGGGCATGTATCCGAAACGGAAACGGGCTGCGCGCTGCATTTCACTGTGCGAACCTTTCGCGGGTTAAGAAAAATATATGGATTTCTCCCCGGAGATATGGTATGATGAAAGCGTTTGGTTACCGTGCGTCCACGGTTGGCCATGCGGACAAGTGAACAAAAGATCGAACTGTACGCGAGGAGAAAAGCTATGCTGTTCATCGTTATTGAGCTGCTGGGCGGCCTGGGCATGTTCATCTATGGCATGAACATGATGAGCCGCGGCATCGAGAAGGTCGCGGGCAACCGGCTGCGCAGCATTCTCGAGGCCTTTACTAAGACGAAACTGCTCGGATTGCTCGTGGGCCTGTTCTTCACTGCCGTGATTCAATCCTCCAGCGCGGCCACGGTCATGGTGGTCAGTTTTGTCAACTCCGGACTGATGCAGCTGTCGGAAGCCTGCGGCATTATCCTTGGCGCGAACATCGGCACGACGGTCACGGCGATGCTTGTCGCGATCCGGCTGAGCGCGATTGCGCCGATCTTCATATTCGCCGGCGCGATCATGGTGCAGTATGTGAAGACGCCCATGGTGCGCAAGACCGGTGAAATCGTGCTGGGCTTCGGCGTGCTGTTCGTGGGCATCAGCACGATGTCGGCTGCGATGACGCAGCTGAGGGAGATCCCCGAGGTCATTGATCTGCTGTCGCATTTCACCAATCCCGTGCTCGGCGTGGTGCTGGGCCTTGTGATTACCTCCGTGGTACAGAGCTCTTCGGTCACGGTCAGCATTCTGGTGGTCATGGCCTCCCAGGGGCTGATCGATCTGGATATCAGCATGTTCGTCATTCTGGGCTGCAACATCGGCGCCTGCATGTCGGCGCTGCTGGCCTCCGCGAGCGGCAGCAAAAACGCCAAGCGGGCCGCCCTCATTCATCTGCTGTTCAATGTCTTCGGCACGATCCTGATGTTCGTGCTCCTGCTGGTCTTCACGCCGCAGATCAAGGAGATCATTTACATCTTCAGCGGTCATGGCGACGACGCCGCGAATCTCGGCCGCAATATCGCCTGGGCGCACTTCCTGTTCAAGGTCTTCCAGGTCATCGTGTTCTATCCGTTTATGGATCTGATCGTCAAATGTACCTATCTGCTGGTGCCGGGCGAGGACGAGAAGAAACCGGAGGAGCAGTTTGCCCTCCAGTTCATCTCCGCCACCACGCTCCCCAATCCGGCCGTCGCGGTCTACTTGGCCGTGCAGGAGATGGAGCGGATGGCGCATATGGCGTTTAAAAACCTCAATCTGGCGATCGACTGCCTGATCGACGACGATGTCGCGCGCAGCGCGCAGGTATTTGAGACGGAGCGCTATATCGATTACCTTGACGAACAGATCAGCAACTATCTGGTCAAAATCAACCAGAATACCCTGCCTATCGCGGATGCGAACATGATCGCGGCGTATTTCCACGTGGTCAGCGATATCGAGCGCATCGGCGACCACGCGGAGAGCATCGTCGAGCTGCTGCCGCAGATGTACGAGAACGGCATCAAGATGACGGAGGTCAGCGCGGAGGAGCTGCGCGAGATGATGAAGCTCATCAACCGCATTCTGGACGAGTCGCTCCACATGTTTGTCACCGGCGATACGGCGCACATGCAGGAGGTCTCCGATCTGGAGAACATGATCGACCACATGGAGCGCAGCCTGCAGACCCGCCATGTCAGCCGCCTGAGCCAGGGAAAGTGCAGCGCGCAGGCCGGCATCTATTTCTCGGATATTGTCTCCGGCCTGGAGCGCGTGGGCGATCACGCGATCAACATCGCTTTCTCCCTGCTGGAGGCCAAGGAGGGCGTCCGGCACGGCTGATGCGATACGGGTTTTCTCCCCATGGATGAGGAGAAAATCCTTTTATTTACGGGTATTTTTGAACGAGGAGGTTGGAAATATGAGCGTGTTTGGACCGGCGGACATCCTGATTCCGCGCGTAAGCGATTTTGAAAAGTGGGCCGTGGTGGCCTGCGATCAGTTTTCCTCCCAGCCGGAGTATTGGGAGGAGGTGCGCGCGCAGGTGGGCGCCGCGCCGTCGGCGCTGAACCTCATTTTGCCGGAGGCGGAGCTGGGCGGCGAGCATGAGCGGGCGCGGACGGAAGCGATACATGAGACGATGCGCACCTATGCGGAGGATGGGCTCTTTGCGCTGTATCCACAGGCATACGTCTACGTGGAGCGCACGCTGCAAAACGGCATGATCCGGAAGGGACTGATCGGCGCGGTCGATCTGGAGGCGTATGATTATCAGCCCGGTGCGGATGCGGCTATCCGCGCGACGGAAAAAACCGTCGTCGAGCGCATTCCGCCGAGGATGAACATCCGCAGAGGCGCGCTGCTGGAGCTGCCGCATATCATCCTGCTGTGTGACGATGCACGGCGCACGCTGATCGAGCCGGTCGCGGCGGCGAAGGATGGCTTTGACAAGCTTTATGAGTTTGATCTCATGCAGGGCGGCGGACATATCGCCGGATGGCTGGTGAGCGGCGAGGCCGCCCGTGCGTTTGACGAAAGCCTGGCCGCGTATTCGGCCGGAGCGCAGGCGCGCTATGCCGGTCTGCCCGGCAGGCCGATGCTCTTTGCGGCCGGCGATGGCAACCATTCCCTGGCTACGGCCAAGGCGTGCTATGAGGAGCTCAAGCAGAAACGCCCCGGGATGGATTTTTCCCGCCATCCCGCGCGCTATGCGCTGGTGGAGCTGGAAAACATCCATGATGAGGCCCAGATCTTTGAGCCCATCCATCGCATCGTGACAGGGGTGGATGCGCCCGCGCTGCTGGGTGCCCTCCGTGAGACGAGCTGTGCCGGGGACGGCTATCCGGTGGAATGGATCATGGGCGAGGCGCACGGCACGGTGTATTTGGACCGCTCAAAGAGCCAGCTGGCCGTCGGCGTGCTGCAGGCATTCCTCGATGATTATCTGAAGACGCACGGGGGAGAGACGGATTACATCCATGGCGAGGATGTGCTGATGTCTCTTGCGCGCCAGGAAAACGCCATCGGTTTCCTGCTCGCGCCGATGGAAAAGAGCCAGCTCTTTGCGGGGGTGATCGCGGACGGAATGCTGCCGCGCAAGACGTTTTCCATGGGACACGCGCAGGAGAAGCGCTACTATTTGGAAGCGCGCGCGATTCAGGAATAAGCGCGGCCAATCGGAGGCGCGGGCTGAAACGGAATTGATCGATCCGGTTTCGCCCGCCCGGCCGTCCTTTGAGGCGATGTGCGCCCCGCGATGGGGACGGTGCAAATGGGCGGCCCCATCGCAGGAGCGGGAAAAAAGCGAGGCACGCGGATATGCTCGTTGATCGGGTTTGCCCGCAGGAGAATACGGGGGATGGCGGTGACTTGCCATCCCTCGTTCACGTACCTCATTCTGCCAGCCGCTGGCCGGACAGACACGGCACAGCTCACGGCGCCTTGATACGGCGGACATGGTGCGTGCCGCAGGGCGCTTTTTTGACTTATAGGAAATT
>JAUNJB010000119.1 GCA_030535375.1 Clostridia bacterium
AAGTGCTTCGGAAGTGGAGGCGGCCACTGGCCGCTGCGCGAAAAACCGGGCAGCGGGCACAGAAACACTTTGGAGTGTGAAGCGTTTCGGAAGTGGGGGCGCGCACGGCGCGCTTTTCTTGGGCCTGGTTCCGGCTTGTCCCGACAGCTTCTTTTGATGTGTTCGGAAGGGCTAAAGGGACTTGACCAGATCGAGGAAGTGCATAGCGGCGCTGTTCATCTTGTGCGTCTTATGGTACGCGAGGGATATCTTGGTCGTGACGGTCGGATTCACCTGGAGCATCCGGACGCTGTCGTTAATGAGCGAAGAGGCGGGGGTCTCCATGAGCAGCGCCACGCCCATCTCCTTGCTGACGAGGTCGATGATGTTGTCCGCGCGCCTGCCGGTAAAGACGATCCGCGGCTCAAAGCCCGCGGCGTGGCAGATGCGGATGCAGAGCTTGTACATGGTGGAGTCCTTGCCGATGAGCAGAAGGGGTTCGTCGCGCAGCTGGGCGATGGAAACCGTCTGCCTGGAGGCGAGAGGATGGCTGCGGTGCACGACGAGCGAGAGGCGATCCTCCGCGAAGGCGAGCTTGTTGAACTCGTTGTCGGAGTCATCCGTTTCGCGGATGAACGCGAAATCGCATTTTTCGCCGCGCAGCATCTCGATCAGCTGAATGGAATCCGCCTCGATGATGTCGATGTTATAGGATTTGTTTTCCTTTTGAAATTGCGCGATCACATCGGTGATATGGTAGGGCTTCATCATGGGAATGGAGCCCACGGTGACGGTGCCCTGAATCTCATGGCGCTCGTTGGCAAAGGCTGTCGTCATGTCGTACTGAATGCGGAGCATTTCCTTCGCGTAGGGAAGCAGCAGCTTGCCGTAGCGATTCAGGGACACCTTGCGCGTCGTCCTGTCAAAGAGGGATACGTCGAGCGATTCCTCCAGGGTTTTGATGTGCCTGGAGAGGGAGGACTGGGCGACGAAGAGAAGATCTGCGGCCTCCTGAAAGCTGCCGGTTTCGGCCAGCGTAACAAACTCGCGGATATAATCCAGCTCCAAAGTGATCGCCTCTTTCTCTGCTTTCGCTGAATGATCGGGTGTGTTTGGCGGATGATCCGGGAAGCGCGGGAAAACGGCGTCCGAAAGCGTTTCCCATCCATCCGTCTTCTGTGGCGCGGCATAGGGGATTGATCCATTTTCAGCATAAATTCTAACAAAATGCGGTTTGATTGTCAAGAATGACGGTGATATAATGTGTGCAGTAGATGAAATGAATAAAAAATAAGCAGAAAATTAAAGCCATATGATGAGATGAAATCATGATGTTGGGCATATTCCCGGTGAAAAAGGAGCATTGACGATGAAGCTTGGTGCGGGTCGCGCAGAGATTCGGTTTCCGGCGGGGTTTTTCCCGACGGAGGGCTTTTCCAAATTGATTCATCCGCTGCATGTTCGCGCGGCGCTGATCGGCGAAAGCCCGATTGTGCTGCTGAGCGTGGAAATGACATCCCTGCCGGATGATGAAACGGCTTCGCTGCGCGCCCTGTGCGCACAGGAAGCGCAGACAGCCATCGAAAACACATGGGTCGTGGTGACGCATACGTTCTCCGCTCCGCATTTCATGCCGGACTTTCTGCTGAAAACGGATGAGGAGCGCGCGCGCAAGGCGCAGCTGCGCGAGGCGGTTCATGCGGCGGCGCGCGAGGCGATCGCCGGGGCGAAGGCATCCGCCGGGGATTCGGTGCTCGGCGCGGCGCAGGGCGAGAGCGGAGTGGCCGCCAGCCGTGACATCGAGCTTGAAGAGGGCTGGTGGGTCGGCTGCGGTGGCCAAGGCCCCGTGGACAGGACGCTGACGGTCGTCCGCGCGCAGGCGGAGGGAAGGACAAAGGCGCTGATCCTGCATCTGGCCGTGCAGTCCTCCGTGCTGGACGGTCTGGAACTCAGCTGCGGCGGCAAGGCGGTTTCCGGCGATCTGGCCGGCATCGCATGCGCGGCGCTTGAGGAGAAATATCCGGGCGCTGTGGTGATCTTCCTGGTCGGCGCTGCGGGGGACGCGGCTCCGATTCGGAAGGCGAAGGGATACGCGCCTGATGAACGGGGCGGATACAGCATGATCGATCTGGGCGACGCGGGCATAGCGCTCGCGGAAAGGCTGGGCGCTCAGCTGGCCGGGGAGGCGGAGAGGCTGATCGAGAACGGCGGCTTCGAGGCCATCGAGGGTACGGCGTCGGTCCGCACGAGAACCTTTGCGGCCCCGGCGAAGAAGATGAACCGCAATCTTCACGAACTCGCCCCCTGCCGCCGGACAGTCTATGAGCCGGATGGTGAAAAGGAGCAGACGATCGAGCTGCTGGCGCTCGGCGGCTTTGCAATTCTGGGTGTGAGGCCGGAGCTGACGGCCGTGAGCGCACAGCGGATTGCGGATGCCTCGCCGGCGCAGCACACGCTGGTGGCCACCATGGTCAACGGCGGGGCGAAATACATGGCGGATCTGTCGGCCTATGAGCGCTGCATGTACGAGGCACAGAATTCTCCGTTCGCGCCGGGCGCGGCGGAGCTGCTCGAGGCGCAGGCGCGCGAGCTGTTGTCCATCATGGGTTAGTAAGCGTCACAGAACAGGCGCTGACTATAAAAATGTCACTCTAATTCGGAAAGGAAGGTCTATTTATGAAAAAGGTTCTGTCCCTTATCCTGGCTCTGGCGCTGTGCCTGAGCTGCTTTGCCGCCTTTGCGTCCGCGGAAGGCGAAACCAAGGTCGTCGTCGGCCTTGCGCACGATCCCCAGGCGCTCGGCCCGTTCCAGGGCATGTCCGCCGGCCGCATCGGCGTGCTGTACACCATGTATGAGTTCCTCGTCTCTACCGAGGGCGGCGATATGAAGGGCGTCCTGATGAAGGACTACGAGAAGATCGACGACCTGACCTACAACTGCACGATCTATGATTACATCTACGATCAGGCCGGCAACCACCTGACGGCCGCGGATGTCGCCTGGTGCTACGAGACCGCCAAGGCGTCCGGCAACCTGCCGAAGCTCGGCTCCGTGGAGAGCGTTGAGGTGCTGGACGACTACACCGTTCAGTTCAAGTTCACCGCCCTGGCCATCGGCGATCTGGGCGCGCTCTGGATGGAGTGCCCGATCGTGACGCGCGCCGCTTATGAGGCGTCCGCCGATCAGATGGCGACCGATCCCGTGTCCACCACCGCTTATGCCATCAGCGAGTATGTCTCCGGCTCGAAGATCGTCTTCACCAACACCGGCAGCTACTGGCAGACGGATGAGAGCAAGACCCCCAAGACCAGCAAGCACAACGCCGATGTCATCGAGTTTGACATCATCCCGGACAGCGCACAGCTGACCAACGCGCTCAAGACCAAGTCCATCGACGTGTCCGTCTGGCTGGCGGCCACCGACATCGCCGATTTTGAGGGCGCCGAGGGCTACACGGTCTCCCAGATCCCGGACAACGTCACCTACCTGCTGCTCTACAACTGCGATGAGGATACCGGCATCTTCGCCGGCAACGTCGAGGCCCGTCAGGCGATTGCCTACGCGCTTGACAGCAACATGATCGTCATGGGCGCGCTCAACGGCCTTGGCAACGCGGTCAAGACCTGGGGCAACACCAACTACTCCGATCACGACGCCAAGTGGCTGGATGAGGAGTACTACGAGTACAACCTTGAGAAGGCGACCGAGCTGGCCAAGTCCTCCGGCATCGCCGGCCAGACCGTCAAGCTCATGCTCGTCAACGGCGCTGTGGATACCCGCATTGCGACCGTCATCCAGGCTCTGCTCCAGCAGATCGGCGTGAACGCTGAGATCTGCGTGTACGATTCTCAGCTCTTCAACGAGTACAAGTATCAGCCGAACCAGTGGGACATCATGCTGGATCAGGCCGGCTCCACCTCTTATCTGGTCAACGTCTGGAAGCTCAACTGGGACCGCACCGGCTATGTGCACGGCGGCGCCGAAAACTTTGTGAAAGATGACACCCTCCAGAGCCTGCTTGAGGCCGCTATGGACGTGGACGGCCACAACGCCGAGACCATGGATGCCTTCCATCAGTATCTGAAGGAGCAGTGCTACGGCATCGGCCTGTGCCAGCAGCTGAGCAACGTGGCGCATACCGACACCATCAAGACGCTGGCGACCGACCCGCGCGGTCAGGTCACCCCGGGCGCCTGCGAGTATTGATTCTTCGCGAAAGAGAGCAAATAACTCTATGAGCAGGGGGCGGTGCGGTGGATGTTTCCGCCACACCGCCCCTGGCTTTTCAAACGAAAATCCTCTGTCCCCGGATGGGGCAGGTGAAAGGGTGAGAGTATGGGCCGATACATACTGAAAAGGCTTTTGTGGATGATCCCTGTGATCGTGGGCATCGCGATCCTGATCTTCTCCATTATGTATGTGTGTCCGGGCGATCCTGCTGCCTCAATTCTGGGCGCGGGCGCCACACAGGTTCAGATTGAAGCCAAGCGCGCGGAGATGGGACTCAACGATCCCTACATCGTCCGCCTGCTGCGCTATCTCAAGCAGACGTTCATCGACCTTGACCTGGGCACGTCCTATTTCTACAATACGCCGGTGATCGACGGCCTGCTTGAGCGCATGCCGTACACGCTGATCATCGCATGCTCGTGTATGCTGCTGCAGATTCTGATCGGCACGCCGCTGGGCATCATCGCCGCGACGCACCGCAATGGCCTGGCGGATCGCTTCTGCATGTTTGTCGCGCTGCTGGGCGTCTCCATTCCGGGCTTCTGGCTCGCGCTGATGATGGTCGTCGTCTTCGCGGTCAATCTGGGCGTGCTGCCCGCTTACGGCATCGACAGCTGGACGTGCTTTATCATGCCCTGCATTGCCAACTGCTTCGCGGGCATCGCGACGCAGGCGCGCCAGACGCGTTCCTCCATGCTGGAGGTCATCCGTTCGGATTATGTGACCACGGCGCGCGCGAAGGGCCTGTCCGAGTGGACGATCCTGACCCGTCATATCCTGCCCAACGCGCTGATCCCGATCATCACGATCGTCGGCAACGGCATGGGCATGATGCTGGGCGGCACAGTCGTCATCGAGAACGTGTTCTCCATTCCCGGCATCGGCAGCTACATGACCTCCGCCATCAGCAGCCGCGATTACCCGATCGTCATGAGCGGCGTGCTCGTGCTGGGCATTCTCTTCAGCCTGATTATGCTGCTGGTCGACATCATTTACGCGTTCGTCGATCCGCGAATCAAGGCCCGCTACGAGGGATCTTCAAAGAAGAAAGGGGGCAAGGCACATGCGTGACGCGAAACCCGGTATGCGCAGGCGCAAAGAGGGGCAGCTGATGCAGGTTCTGCGCCGTCTGGCGAAGAACAAGATGGCCATGGGCGGCCTGATTATCGTGCTGGTGCTGATCGTCCTTGCGATCCTTTCCCCGTACATCATGCCGTACCCCTACGCGCAGATGGACATGATGAACATGTATGCCAAGCCGAGCGCGGATCACTGGTTTGGCTGTGACGACCTCGGACGCGACATCTTCTCCCGCCTGCTCTATGGCGCCCGCGCGTCGCTGAGCCTGGGCATCATCGCCACGGTGTTCTCCACGCTGATCGGCATCGTCATCGGCTCGATCGTGGGCTACTTCGGCGGCAAGGTGGACAATGTAGTCATGCGCCTGCTGGATATCATCCAGGCGATTCCGGGCATGCTGCTGGCCATTGCAATCGCCGCGGCGCTGGGCACCGGCTTCTTTAACACGATTCTCGCGCTTTCCATCGGCGGTGTGCCGATGACCGTGCGCCTGCTGCGCGGATCGATCATGTCCATCCGCAATCAGGAGTACATCGAGGCGGCGGAGAAGATCAACTGCCCGAAGTGGCGCACCATCCTCGTGCATATCCTGCCCAATTCGATTTCACCGATCATCGTCTCCTTCACCATGGGCGTGGGCAACACGATCATGCAGGCGGCGAGCCTCTCCTACATCGACCTGGGCATTCAGCCGCCGACGCCGGAGTGGGGCGCGATGCTCTCCGCCGGCAAGGCCGTGCTCACGCGCTACCCGCATCTGTGCCTGTTCCCGGGCCTGTGCATCATGGTGGTCGTGCTGGCCTTCAACATGCTGGGCGACGGCCTGCGCGATGCGCTCGACCCGAAGCTCAAGAACTGAGGAGGGAAGGAAAATGGCAAACGAAAATATGCTGCTCTCCGTCAAGGACCTTGTCGTGGAGTATTCCTCCGACGGGCAGATCATTCACGCCGTCAACGGCGTATCCTTCTCGCTTGAAAAGGGAAAGACCATCGGCCTGGTCGGCGAAACCGGCGCCGGCAAGACGACCATCGCCAAGGCGATCCTGCGCATTTTGCCCGATCCGCCCGCGAAGGTGCGCGGAGGCGAGATCCTTTATCGCGGGCACGATCTGATGAAGGCGTCCGACGCGGAAATCCGCGAAATCCGCGGCAAGAGCATCTCCATGATCTTCCAGGACCCGATGACCGCGCTCAATCCCATCATGCGCGTGGGCGAGCAGATCGCCGAGGTGGTCGAGCTGCATGAAAAGTGCGGAAAGGCCAAGGCGAAGGAGCAGGCCGTGAAGATGCTCGAGATGGTCGGCATCCCGGGCGAGCGCTATCGCGAGTATCCGCATCAGTTCTCCGGCGGCATGAAGCAGCGCGTGGTCATCGCGATGGCGCTGGCGTGCAATCCGGAGCTGCTGCTGGCGGACGAGCCGACCACCGCGCTGGATGTCACGATTCAGGCGCAGGTGCTCGACATGATCAGCGAACTGCGCAGAAAGTACAACACATCCATGATCATGATCACGCACGATCTGGGCGTCGTTGCGGAGGTCTGCGACACGGTGGCCGTGGTTTACGCCGGCGAGGTGGTCGAGTACGGCACGAAGGAGCAGCTGTTCCACAGGCCGACGCACCCGTACACGAAGGGCCTGTTCGGCTCTTTGCCGGATATGAGCACCGATGTCGAGCGCCTGTCCCCGATTGAGGGCCTTCCGCCCGATCCCTCGAACCTGCCTGCGGGCTGCGCGTTCAGCCCGCGCTGCCCGTATGCCACGGAGGCGTGCAGAGGCAAACACATTGAGCTTTGTGATCTCGGCGGCGGGCACATGTGCCGCTGCTGCATGGTCGACAGGAAGGAGGGATGAGCATGGCAACGCCTTTGATCGAAGCCAGGCATCTCAAGAAGTATTTCCAGACGGCGAAGGGCACCCTGCACGCCGTGGACGATGTATCCTTCAGGATCGAAAAGGGGCACACGATGGGCGTGGTCGGCGAGTCCGGCTGCGGCAAATCCACACTGGGGCGCACGCTCATCCATCTGCTTGAAAGCACGGACGGACAGATCTTCTTTGAGGGCGAAGACATCACGCACGTCGACAAGAAGCGCCTGCACAAGATCAACGAGGAGATGCAGATCGTCTTCCAGGACCCGTATTCCTCTCTGAATCCGCGCCAGACCGTTGAGGAGACTGTGATGGAGCCGATTCGCCTCTCCAGGCGCTGCAAGAGCAAGGCGGAGATTCAGGAGCAGACCGAGCGCCTGATGGACATGGTCGGCATCGACAAGCGCCTGCGCCATGCCTATCCGCACGAATTGGACGGCGGCCGCCGTCAGCGCGTGGGCATTGCGCGCGCGCTGGCGCTCAATCCCAAGTTCATCGTCTGCGACGAGCCCGTCTCCGCGCTGGATGTCTCCATCCAGGCGCAGGTGCTCAATCTGCTTCAGGATTTGCAGCAGGAGCATGGACTGACCTACATGTTCGTCACGCATGATCTCTCCGTCGTTCGCCATATTTCGGATGACATCTGCGTCATGTACCTGGGACAGCTGGTGGAGACCGCGCCGTCCAAGGAGCTGTTCCGCAAGCCGCTGCATCCCTACACGAAGGCGCTGCTCTCCGCGATTCCGTCGATCGATATCGACCATCCGCATGAGCGCATCCGCCTGGAGGGTGAGGTCGTCTCGCCGATCGATCCGAAGCCGGGCTGCCGGTTTGCCGCGCGCTGCCCATATGCCTGCGAGAACTGCCATAAGCCCCAGCAGCTTGAGGAAATCGAGCCCAACCACTTTATCTCCTGCTGCCGCGCGAAAGAGCTCAACGGCGACGTGCTGTGATTTGGAGGAGGAACGTATGAAAGCGATCGATTTTTCCTGCAAGCACGACATTCTGCTGGAGGATGAGCAGGGGCTGTGCGTCCCGATGGATGAGCCCTATTACCGGAGCAGGGAGATTGCGCCCGCCACCTGGCAGATTCTGAGCGACGGCGATTACTCCTACCTGCTGGCGGGGGATACGGAGGCCATCCTGATCGATTCCGGCTACGGCGCCGGCAACATCCGCGAATACTGCGAGCAGCTGTGCGGTTTGCCGGTTCCGCGGATCATCAATACGCACCATCACTTTGATCACACGGCCAACGACGGATACTTCGATCTGGCGTATATGGCGGAGGAAAGCGTCAAGCTGGCCACCATCCCGTTCCCGAGCTTTGATGGGATCGATTTCCCGCGCACGTACAACGTGCAGATCGTGGAGCACGGCGATGAAATTCCCCTCGCGGGGCGCGATCTGCTCGTGCTCAAGATACCGGATCACGCCGTGGGCAGCATCGCGCTGCTTGACCGCAAAGCGCGCATCCTCTTTTCCGGCGACGAGCTGGGCATGCCCTTTGGCAAGCCGATCAATACGACGGTCGCCAACTGGGCGGCGCTCATGGAGAGGCTTGTGCCCTATCGCGGGGATTACGACGCAATTTACGGCGGCGGCGGAAGCGTCGATGCGGACATTGTGGAAAAATATCTTGAAAACTGCCGGGCGATTCTCGCGGGCACGGAGGGCGTGCCGTTCTGCATGCCGCCTTTCAACAACTATGTGAAGAAGGACGAGCAGGGCAGAACCATCTGGAAGCGGCGTCTGCCGCATCCGGGCGACGGGCCCAAGGAGTGGCACGACGACAGCGAATGGAAGCGCAAGCTCGAATACGCGGGATGCGCCGTCGTGTACGACAATCGCAAGATCAGATAACCGCTGCCGGAGATCCGAAGGCAGCTATGTTTCCCAAGGAAAGGATAAAAACATGGTCATCGATGCAAATCTCTATTGGTTTCCTGAGGAGCTTTTTACCGACGAGAAGGCGGCCGAACGCTTTTTGTCGGAGATTCCGTTTGAATACGGGATTCATGGCAGCCTGCGTATCAATCCTCAGACGGGCCTGCGCCAGTACGTGATTGAGAAGCCGAAGGGCAGCGAAAACCTCAATTATGTGCAGGGAGATTACGAGCTTGAGACACAGCTCGCCGACATGGACGCAGCCGGTGTGGATAAAGCGGTGCTGAAGCTCTCCTGCCAGCAGGAATGGATGAAGCTTGAAACCTGCGTCCGCTTCAATACCCTGATGGCGGAGCACGCCGCAGGGAGCGGCGGAAGGATGAAGACGCTCGCCGTCGTTCCCCCGCACGGCACGAAGGCCGTCTTCGCGGAGCTTGACCGCTGCTTTGACGAGCTTGGCATGGGCGGCGTGCAGCTTTCGGCACACTACGGAAACCTGTATCTGGATGCACCCGAGTTTGAACGGTTCTTTGATTATCTCAATGAGCGCAGGGCGACCTGTTACGTCCATCACTCCCCGGTTCCCGTGCAGTATGACAGCCTGACGGCCTATAACAATCTGCGCCGCAGCTATGGCCGCTGCGTCGATCAGTGCACGGCGGTGGGCAGGGAGTTGTTCTCCGGATTCTTTGACAGGCATCCGAATGTAAAGCTTGTGCATTCCATGCTGGGCGGCGGCTTCTTCGCATACGCGAGCCTCTGGCTGCCCCACAAGCCGAAGACACAGGAGGCCGTCTCGCGCTTCCAGGATGACAATGATCGCATCCGTGAGCAGCTCAGGGCCAATCTGTTCTTTGAGATGTCGCACGCGCAGCCGTGGGGCAGGGAGCAACTGACCTGTGCGGTCAGGGCTCTGGGGGCGGATCATATCGTGTTCGGAAGCTCTTACCCGGTCAGAAAGCCCTGGCTGCTGGAGGGCGCGGACTTTGTCCGCTCGCTGGATATCAGCGAGGAGGAAAAGGGCCTGATTCTCCATGGAAATGCGCAGAGGCTTTACCATATTGACTGAATTGACTGAAAAACACTTCCTGTATGCCGCAGGGGCGCAGTGCCCGGCCGGCATACAGGTATTTTTTGGCTTATAGGAAATTGCGCGAAAAACCGTGCAGCGAGCACAGAAGCATTTTGGAGTGTTGAAGTGCTTCGGAAGTGGATGCGGCCACTGGCCGCTGCGCGAAAAACCGTGCAGCGGGCACAGAAACACTTTGGAGTGTGGAGTGCTTCGGAAATGGGAGCGTGCACGGCGCGCTTTTTTACCCTATAAGAAATTGCGAAAAAAATGGCCGCGTTCGCCGTAATCGGGCGATTTGCAGCGATTTTCGGAAGTGG
>JAUNJB010000120.1 GCA_030535375.1 Clostridia bacterium
TCCTGAAATGTTTGGATTATATCCACTTATTCGGCGCTCTCCACCCAGCCCGCGCCAAAGGCCGGGAGCCACGGCCACATGCCGTGCGTCAGCCACGTCTCGCCGAGCACATAGCCGGGCAGTGTCTCGATCTGCGGATTCACCGGCTCGATGGAGCCGTACGGATCGACAGAGATGGTCTTCAGATCGGGCATGCCGCTGGCATACACCTTGGAAAGGGTCACGCTCTGGCCGTCCACGGTCTTTTCCTCGGTCTGGCCATAGCGCAGCGTCATGACGACCATGTGGCCGTCGAACAACTGATAGTTGTAATCCTCCGCGCCGGTGCCGTCGTACACCACGGCCTCGCCGATATCGTCGGTGAGATAGCCCTCTCCGCTCTCGCTCTGCGCGTAATACAGCACGCCGCCGTCCTCACCTTCCGTGGTCAGGCGATACACGATCGGGATCTGCACCTGCTCCCAGGAATCGAGCTTCACGCCGTAGTATGTGAACGTCACGCCGTGGTCGATTTCCATGGAACCGCCGGACTGAATGCTGTACGCGTACACGCTGGCGATATCATAGGTCTGCTCAAGGCCGCCCAGGCTGTAGTTCTCGCTGTCATAGGCCAGACTGGCGCCGTCCACGCGAATCGTCATGGTCGAGTAGACAGGCGTGAAGGCCCAGTGCTGATAGCGCACGGCGATCTGCGTCCTTCCAGCCGCGGCCAGGTTGAGCACGAAGTCCGTGCCGGCCTCAAGCGCCAGCTCATCGCCATAGGCGCTGCGCAGCACAACGGATACATCCTCCGCCTTGAGCGCGGAGGCGTCGATACCCGCCGGCCACAGGATGGTAAAATCATCCTCGTAAGCGTCGCACAGGATGGGCTTCTCCCCCTCCCCGTCCCAGGACCAGCTCGGCGTCAGCGTGCCGAAGTTCATAACCGCCAGATCCGTCGCGGAGCGGCCATACGCATACAGGTGCACCTTCACGATCTGATCCGCCACCGGCAGGCCGTTGTAGGTGATGCCGCTGACCTTCAGGTTGATATAATAGTTGCCGCTGCCGTCGCCGCCGAAGCAGCTCCAGCTCAGCGCCTCGCCGTCCCTCAGCATGCCCTCGGTATAGCCTTCGACGCTCCAGATCAGATCGCCCGTGGAGAGCATGTAGGTCAGCCTGCCGTCCGTCCACTCGCCGCCGAGCTGCGTATTGATGAGCGCATAATCGGAGACGAAGTAGCCATCGCCGTCGGCGATGGAAACCACGGCCGCGCCGGAATCAATCAGGCCGGAATCAAGGCCATCCATGGTGAGCACCAGCGTTGCGCCCTCCGTGTACACCATGCCCTCGCCCGGGTCGGAGACGACCGTCGACATGCCGTTTGAGAAGCCGCTGCCATACACCTCGCCCTCCGCGCTGATGACGGGGATCTCCACCGTGCCGACTGCCTTCGCCTGGATTCTCATCAAGCCCGCCGGGCCGCTCACCGGCACGATCGCGTCGCCCGCGGGGCACACGCTGATGCCTGCCGGGCCGTTAAAACCGAAGCCGGAAATCGCCGCCGCGTCGAGCGTGATCACGAGCGTCTCTCCGTCCTGAGAGGACGCCGAAGCCGCCTCGCCCTCAAACGCCGGCGCGCCGTCTTCCTGCACAAACCATCCGGTCACGTCCGCGCCGTCCGCCACATTCCAGCGATATGCCGCCGGGTCCTCGATGGTCAGCGTCACCGTATACACTTTTCCCTCGTCGATCACAACCGGCTCGGAGCTGACGGCATAGTATTCCACATTGCCGCCCGGGCCGCCGGGCCCTCCAAAGCCGCCAAAGCCCTCCGCATATCCGCAGGCGGCCAGCGACAGCGCCAGCACCAATCCAAGGCCGATAGAGAGCCACCTTTTCAGTTTCATCGTTTTTTCCTCCTGATCGGATCATCAATGGGGTCATCAAGCATCATCACCGCGTCTGCGCGACGCCCGGATTGCATTTGGCGCGCGTCCCCGCGATATCATCGTAAACGGCTTTCCCCCGGCCTTCTTTCCTCCCTTCTTTGCCTGCGAAGATCGCCGCTGAAAACAAAAACCCAAGACACACCGACGCCTTCATAGAAAGCACCGGCAGTCCTGGGTAATGCTCCTCCCGTTTGGAAGGATAACAATCCCGGATTGCCCCGTAAAAACGGCAGTCCGCCAATTCATCATTTCATGCCGGTCCGGCGCTCATCCGCGGAGCCATTTTTCCGGGTCAACCTCCATAAACGGCGCGCGGCGGAAGCGTTCCTTGAGCGCAAAGGGCACGGTACAGTCAAATATGGTCTTCGTGGATATGCCGACATCCCGGATGGAGCCAGTATACGCCGGGTTGGAACTCGGATCGAGCGGATGGCAGCGCACGCCGGGAATCGTGACAATATCCGCGTCGCCCTGAAACCGGGTGTTCATGGCCCACAGCACGTCGTTCGTATCGAAGATATCCACGTCCTCGTCGACGAGGATCACATGCTTGAGCTCCGGGAACGCGGAAAACGCCAGCAGCGCGGCCTGTCTCTGCTTGCCCTCGTCGGTATGCACGGTCTTTCTGCACTGCAGCACGGCCATATACTTGCCTCCGCCGGATCGATGCGCATAGCAGTTGAGCACCTTGCCGGGCAGTGCCTTGTCAATCATCCCCAGAATGGATGCCTCGGTGGGAATGCCCGCCATGTTCACATGCTCCTCGCTCGGGCCGATGCAGGTCTGCATGATGGGATTGCGGCGATGGGTCACCGCCTTCACCTTGATCAGCCAGCACTCTCGGCTCGCCGGGCCGTTGTAGCCGGGAAACTCCGGCATGGCAAAGCCCGTATGGGAGTTTTGATCCTCCACTACCCTGACGCCCGGGATGATCTCGCCCTCGATGACGTATTCCGCGTTGGCGATGGCGTTTTCCGCGATGGAGACGCACCGCACCAGCTCCACGGGCCGCTGACGAAGCGCGCCGGCGATGGACAACTCGTTGAAGCCCAATGGTGTCGTCGGCGGCTCAAAGCAGGATGTGACCTCGATGGCCGGGTCCACGCCGATGGAGATAGAAATGGGCAGCGTCCGCCCCAGCTCCGTCGCGCGCTCGGCCATGGCGCCGATGTGCCTGGAGCCGGGCTGCAGAAAGATCGAAAGCTCGTCCTTTCCCTGGATGCACATGCGGTGGATCGTCACATCGCTGAGTCCGGTATCCGGATGCGTCGCATAGCACATGCCCAGCGTAATATACGGGCCGGCATCGACCGGGGTATTCGTCGGCGCGGGAATCAGCTTAAACAGATCAAAGTCCGGATCGTCCGCCAAATGGACGACCTCCTGCGCAGGCGCCGGGCCGGATACGACGACAGGCTGGATCGGCTTGTGCGCGCACTCCATCACAAGGCGCCCCAGCTCCTCCTTTTTGCAGCCGAATAGCTCGGCCACGCGCGCCCTGCTGGCGAGCACGCCTATTGCCACACTGGCATTGGGATGTCCCTTGATATTGTGAAACAGCATTGCCGGCCCGTCCACCACGGTAGGCCGCATGACGGTGCCGCCCGCGCCCACATGGCGATACACGCCGGACAGCTCCGCCGCCGGATCGACCTCCACATTCGTCTCCACCAGCTGGCCCTGCGCACTGCGCAGCACCTGAAGCGCCGTGCGCAAATCCAGGATTTCTGTGCGATGGTTCATCAGCTTTCCTCCATATCAGCGTTCATATCGTCCGCAAGCGCTGCCCCGATGCCAGAGCCGGCTCATCGGCTGAGCGTCAGGATCGCATCTTCCGTGCTCACCTTGCCGCTCGCCTTCATCTTCACCGCGGAGAATTCGTCGCTGTTGGTCACCACAACGGCAATGGCCTCCGAATGCCCAGCCGCCTTGATGGCATCGCGGTCAAAGGTAATCAGCCGGTCGCCCCTGCGGATCTTCTGGCCGACGACCGCGTGCGATTTGAATCCCTGACCGCCCATCTCCACGGTATCCACGCCGATGTGAATCAGCAGCTCCACACCGTCATCGCTGGTGACGCCGATGGCATGCCCGGTATCCGTCAGCTGCGTCACCGTGCCGTTGAACGGCGCGCGCACGATCTCCTCGGCGGGGAGAATGCCGCAGCCGGGCCCCAGCATTTCCTGGCTGAACAGCTCATCCGGGAACTGCGCAAGCAGAATGACCTCGCCCGCCGTCACGGCGTACACGGTCAGCGGCTCGCAGACGGGCGCGGATGCGCCGTCCTTTTCTTTTCCAAACAGCTTGTCAAAAAAACCCATTTCAATCTGTCCTTTCCGAATTCGCTTTGCTGCCATCCGAGGGGCTATCCCCACGGGCCAGCTCGTCATAGGTCGTCAATATCCATCCCCGCCGCGAAAGCCACTGCCCGGTCTCCGGATCGCAGAGCATATCCGCCTCGTCCGCCCGCGCCAGCGTCAGCGACGAATTTCTGAGCAGATAAGCGTCGAGATAGCCGGGATGACAGACGTACAGATAGCATCCGTCCTCCCCGACATCGGCCAGCGCCCTCATCAGCGCGGTTCTGGCGTCATAATCGGGCGCCATGCTGCGAATGGGGATATTCGTCACATGCGTCGTGCCGAGGCAAAAATCCTGAAAAGAGGGCTGATAGAACAATCCATGCTCCCGCGCCACGCGCTCAAGCGCAACCGCAAGATTCCGGCTCTCCACGGCGTGCGCTTCAAAATACGCGGGCCTGCGGCCAAAGAGCTGCACAAAACGCCGGTACTGGGCCGTCAGCTCCCGGACGAGATCATTCACGGAGGCGAATTCCTCCCGCGCGTTCCTGTACTCCCGGCTGCTGTGAAAGAGCCCGTTTTCGTTCACAAGCGTGGGCACCTGTTCCGGCTTCAGCACCGGACGGCCCACGCTGACATTGCAATGCAGGCCCAGGCAGCAGGGAATCCGCTCAAAGAGCCTGACGGCGTGTTCCGTGGCCGCCATATTGACCATGACGCCGCAGTTGCGGATCAGGCCCCGCTCCACCGTGGCGGCGATGCCGTGGTTGACGGCCTCGCTGAAGCCGAGATCGTCCGCCCGGAGCAACAGTCTTTTCATCCTTCTTCCCTCCTCATCTCTTGCTGCGTTCGTTGAGCCGGTTGATATGCATAAACAAATACAGCATCTCATCCTGGCTGCAATGCCTGTGATAGCTATTGTGCAGATAATCCTGAATGGCCAGCGTGCAGCGATAGATATCCGGATACTGCCAGCGCAGCTGCCTCATCACGATGCTCATCCCGTTTTGCTCCTGATCGTCCTGCTCCATCCGCTGAAGAAGGTAGCGAATGTGCATCACAAACCGGGAATAATTGAAGCTGGCCGTATCAAGCCGGATGTGCAGAACCTGCTCGATGATGCCTGTGACATCGCGAATGACCTCCGCCGCCTTGAGGGTGGCGTGCATATCGCTGTTTTCCATCTCGTTGTTGACCAAATGCAGCGCGATGCTGACGGCCTCGCTCTCGGGCAGGGATATGCCCTTGCGCTCCTTCACCATCTCCAGCACGCGCTGTCCCAGGCTCACCTCCACAGGGAAGAAGTGCGCCACATCGTAGGAAAGGGGCGTGCTCAATTGCATGCCGCTGGTAAAGCGCTCTATGGCAAAGCTCAGATGATCGGCCAGCGTAAAGGGCATGTTGGGGTTGAGCTTGCAGTCAAGGCCCGCCTGCGCCATTTCCGCGATATCCGCGGCAAGCAGAATCATATCCTCCGGCAGGCTGGTCGCCAGCTCCACATAGCTCGCCTTGATGTCGTAAAATGTGCGCTGGATCTTCGAATGATCCTCCAGCTCATAGGGCATGGCCGGAAAGCCGATGCCCTTTCCGAATACCACGACATCCTTCCCGGCGCTGTCAATCGCCAGAGCCACGTTGTTATTGATCTTCTTTGTAATCTTCATTGCCATATCTCCCCATGGGCAACGAGATATCGTGCCCGGTCAACGGAGCTTATTCGGATCGTACAGGATATTGCCCACCTTTCCCGGATGCTCATGCGGGCGGCCCAGGCGGCCCTTCATTCCCATAAAATCGGAATCGATCGCCGCGTCTGTGCCGTTCAGGATATCGCCGCACAGCTCGATATTGTCCGCCAGAATCTGCTTGGGCGAGCAGAAGCTGCCGTGATTGCGCAGCACGATGTCAAATCTGTCCGCCTGCTCCTGCATGTGAAGCAGTCCCTTTCGGTATTCGGCGATGGGCGCGCTCTCGCGGAAGAGCAGCAGCGTGTGCTCGCCGCATGCATCGCCGAAGATCGCTATCCGGTCCTCCGGCAGCAGGAAGACCAGCGAGCCGGCCGTATGCCCGGGCACAGCGACCGGACACACCGTCACGCCGCCCAGGTCAAAAACGTCCCCCTCTTCAAGGGGCAGATACGGCTTCGTGCGGGAAGGCAGAAAGTCATCGTCCGTCACGCCGGCGGGCATGCCGCCCGGGCCGTGATGCACATCAAAGATGCGGCGCTCGCGCGTGCTGTGCCATTTTTCCAGCGCCCAGTCGCGCTCGTTCAGGTAAACCTCGTCAAACTGCACGGCGCCGCCCGCATGATCCATGTGTCCGTGGGACAGCAGAACCACATAGGGCTTTTCCGTCAGGGCGTCCACATATCCCTTGAGATCCCCGAAGCCAAAGCCCGTATCCAGCAGGGCGGCCCTCTGCGTGCCCTCCGCCAGATACATGCACACGCCGCACGGGGTGATGATGCGCGTCAGATGCGCAGATACGCGCTCGGAAGTGAAAATCGACATTCTTGTTCTCCTGCTAAAAGGGCAGGCGGGCGCAGACGTTTTGCCGCCGCGCCCGCCCAGTGACTATACCGATGTTCAGGCCGGACTCAGGCAGAAAGCTTCTTGCCCTCTTCGTCGAAGCCCACGATGGCGGTGACGCCAGCCGCGACCACCACGCACACGACTGCCGCGATGGCGGCCCAGACAACATTGCTGGCGCTTCCGCCGACATATCCCAGGAAGTTCAGGAAGTTCAGAACGGGCATCGCCTGATAGACGGTGACATTGGCGAAGCCGGCCACCAGGCCGCCCACGAAGCCGCCGACGATCTGGCCAATCAAGGGCTTCTTATACTTGAGCATGAAGCCGTAGAGCACAGGCTCGCCGACGCCGCCCAGGAAGTTGGACAGGAAGTACGCGCCCAGCTCGGTGCGGGTCTCCTTGCGCTTCGCACAGATAAAGCCGCCGATGATCACGCCGTATGTGGCAAAGGAAGACAGGCCGGAGGCGGACATGACAAAGTTGTCGGGATTGCCCGCAAACAGATTCACCAGAGCCATCGCGATCAACACCTGATGCATGCCGGTGGTCAGCAGCAGGAGCCACAGGGCGCAGACCACCGCGTAGCCGAACGGGCCGGCGACGGTGTGCAGTCCGTTCAGGATGGCATAGACGACATTGGCCAGCCAGTAGCCCACGGGACCAAAGAAGCAGAAGGTCAGCGGGATCATGACGACGATGGTGAGCAGCGGGGTAAACACGGTCGTCAGGAATTCGGGAATGTGCCGCTTGAAGAAGCGCTCCACATAGCCCATGCACCAGGTGGCCAGGATCATGGGCACGATGGTCTGCGCGTAGTTTTCCAGGGTGCACGGAATGCCGAACACCGTGAAGGCAGCGGGCTCCGCGGCAGTCGCCATGGCCACAAAGGTAGGATGCACCAGCATGGCGCCCAGCAGGATGCCCAGAACGGGGGAAGCTCCGAATTTCTTCGCGCCGGTGTAGCCGATGGCGATGGGCAGGAAGTACAGACCGGCATCGCCCGTAAAGGTCAGCAGCGTGTACAAATCGCTGTCCGCGCTCATGATGCCGAGCGTGCCGCTGAACAGCACGGGGATCATCTTCAGAAGACCGGCCACCATCAGCAGCGGGATCAGCGGGACCACGCAGCCGGATATGCCGTCGAGAACCTTTCCGAAGAATCCCTTGACCGTCAGCTTCTCCTTCGGCTTGTCAAGGTTCTCCTGGACGGCCTCCTTCTTGGCAAAGCCGCCGATCGCACAGACCTCCTCATAGACCTTGGCCACATTGTTTCCGATGACGACCTGGAACTGTCCGCCGGATGCGACGACACCCAGCACGCCGTCGATCTTCCTGACGGCCGCCTGGTCCGGGATCTTATCGTCCTTCAGGTTGAAGCGCAAACGTGTCATGCAGTGGGTCACGTTGGTGACATTGCCCTTTCCGCCCACCGCCTGCAGAACATTCTCCGCAATCTGCTTGTTTGTTGCCATGGTTTTTTCCTCCTTATTTCTGAGACGGTGCGATGTTCTGCACACCGTCCAATCTCCGTAGGCCAGTAAACCGCTTCGGTTTTACAGCTTTTGTGCGCCGGCGATTTCCTGCAATAAAAATACCCAAAGCAAACCAGTCCATATGAACCGGTGGCTTCGGGTAATGCCCCTTTGACAAGGGTAACAATCCTCTAACTTATTCAGTTGATTATTGTCATTCTATCACGAATCCACCAAATTGTCTACGAAAAATATGCACAAATTATCATAAGCTTTTAGATGTAATATTCACAGGAACAATGTATGATGCGGGAGCCTGCGTCACTGCGCGTCGCTGTCAAGCTCGGCCAGGAGCCTCTCCCGCTCCTTCCCCACGTCGATGCCGCGGATCGCATAGCGAAGCGGAAGCACCATATTGGGCGACACGGAAAGCTCATCTACGCCGATTGCGAGGAAGAGCGCCGTGAGCTCAGTATCCGCGCCCAGCTCGCCGCAGATGCCCGCCCATTTGCCATACCTGTGCGCATTCTCCGTCACCTGGCGAATCGCCCTGAGCACGGCGGGATGATGCGGATCATAGAACCTGCCCAGGTGTGAGCACTGGCGGTCGCAGGCCAGCATGTACTGCGTCAGGTCGTTGGTGCCGATGGAGAAGAAATCCGCCTCCTTCGCCAGCCTGTCGCTGATCATCACCGCCGCGGGCGTTTCAATCATCACGCCCAGCTCCACGGCCGGATCAAAGACGACACCCTCCTGCTCAAGCTCCTTTTGCACCATCTGGCAGGCGCGCCTGCACTCGCGCAGCTCCCACACGCTGGTAATCATGGGGAACATGATGCCCAGCTTGCCGTAGGCGGAGGCCCGGTACAGCGCGCGCAGCTGCGTGCGGAATACCTCCGGGCGCGTCAGGCAGATCCGCACTGCGCGCAGGCCCATGGCCGGGTTCTCCTCCTTGTCCAGCCGGAAGTAGTCCGCCTGCTTGTCCGCGCCGATATCCAGCGTGCGGATGATGACCGTCCTGCCCTCCATCGCCGACACGGCGGAACGGTACGCCTCAAACAGCTCGTCCTCCGTCGGATAATCCTCGCACGCCAGATACAAGAATTCGCTTCGGAACAGCCCGACGCCGCCGCCATCGTTGACCTTCACGGCGGAAATATCGTCCGGTCCGCCGATGTTGCAGTACACCTTGATGTGCCGGCCGTCCAGCGTGACATTCTCCTCGCCCTTCATGCCCTCCAGCAATTCCTTGAACGCGATCTGCTCCGCGCGCTTTTTGAGCATCGCTTCGCGAATCAGCACATCCGCCTCCAGCACCACCTCGCCGGTCGCGCCGTCGATAATGACCTCGCGTCCCTCATGCTCGCTCTTGAGCGCATCCCCGATGCCGATGACGGCGGGAATGCCCATGGTACGCGCCAGAATCGCGGTATGGCCCGAGGCTGAGCCCGCCGCCGTCACAAAGCCGAGCAGCTTGCGCTTGTCGAGCTGAATGGTTTCGCTTGGGGTCAGGTCTTCGGCCACGAGGATCACCGGCGTCTCGATGCGTGCAAGCGCGTTTTCGCTCACGCCCTGGAGAATTCCCGCGATGCGCCTGGAAATATCCAGCACATCGGCCGCCCTTGCCCGCATATAGTCGTCTTCCATGCTCGAAAACATGGCGCTGAATTGATTTCCCGTGTCCTCCACGGCCGCCTCGGCGTTCAGCCCGCCGCGGACCGCCTCCTCGATGGCGTCCACGTAGTCAAGATCCTCCGCCATCATCTGGTGGGTTTCAAACAGCAGTGCCGCGTCGTCGCCGGCTTCCGCCCTTGCCTTCTCGGCCAGCTCTCCCAGCTCCTCGATGGCCTGAGCCTGAGCCGCAAGAAAGCGCTGCCACTCCGCATCCGTATCCTTCACCATGTGCCGGGAGGCGGCCTTCTCCGCCCTGCGGAAGAAGAAGACCGGCCCTACCGCAATGCCGGAGGATACGCCTTTGCCCTGAATCGTCAGCATGTTGGCCTCCTTACAGGTTCGCCTGCATCCACGCCTCCAGCTCGGCGGCGGCCTTTTCCTCATCGGGCCCCTCCACCT
>JAUNJB010000121.1:0-7550 GCA_030535375.1 Clostridia bacterium
GCATATAACCCCGCCATGATGCCGCCGCACCTTCGGAATCCGGCCCGCCGGCATTCGGCGAATGAATGTCCCCATTCCGACACGGCTCAATCCTAACCGCACCTTCACCGGAGGCATCCTTGAAAACAAATTGACTTATTCGGCCGTGTTCCCGGCCCGCGCCACCTGTGCGCATTACGACGGCCCGGTATTCAGGCTGCTTCCCGCCCGGTCAGGCAGTTTCGCTCACCTACCAGCCGGAATCGTTCCAACACGGCCTGTCAGATCCTCTCCGACTGCTCCGGGCGCCTGCCATCGGCCCTTTGCCCTGCCGGCATGGCCCCTGCATGAGGAATTACCGCGCACTCGTATCCTTATCGCCCACAAACCAATAATCGCAGGTTTCATGCCCCTGGGCCACGGTATGATGGCGAATCAGCCGGGCATGGAGAGCAGACGCGGCCTTCTCGTCCGTGCCGCACAGCCAGGGCATGATCTCCATGTAGCCATGCGCCTTGGCAAAATCCGCCAAGGGACAGCCCACCAGCGTCACCGCCAGGCCGTGATCGTGTCCCTCCGGATTAATCTGAATCCCCCACGTGTTGTTCCAATCCTTCCCTCTGTGCGCGTTTATCTCGTCGGCTATCCTCCGCGCGAAGCGGTATGCCAGCCTCCGAATCCACGGCTTATCCAGACGATTCATGTTGAGCACCCTTCCGATCCTTCGATACCGACTGACCATGACGACGTCCATCATCTCATCAACCATTTCCTCTGTCAAGCTGCGGCCGGACGCCTCATAGATGGCAAAGAACGGCAGCGCCATCTCCAGACTCTTGTTCATCTTGTTTTTCGAGCCGCCGATCGAGGGCGTTTCCACCAGAAAACGATCATACACGGGTTCCGCCGCGCAAAGGATTTCGTCCGCCCGCTCCCGTCCATAGTGACGAACCAGCACCGGCCGGATCGCCTGAATCAATCTGCCATACATCCTCGGGTTCTTCTCGATCATATTTTCCCTCCTCATCCGCAATGCCTCCGCTGATGCGTGGCCATGGCCTTCAGCGGCCTATGCAATCATGCACATGTTTTATCGTTAGCATTAGCTAACCATCTTCCGAAAGAAAAGCACCTCTCCGGTGCCCGGATATCGCCGCATTTTCCTCAAAACGATGAGGTGTTCCCCCTATGATGCTGTGCCTCATGTCCCGACCGTCATAGAGGGAACCCTTCGCTGCGTGGCCCGCGGATTACACCGGCTCCACCGCCGCTTCCACGGTCACGCTTTGCTCCTGCATTTCCTTCTCGGCGATCAGATCCTCGATGGTCTCCTTCGCGCGCATGAGATCCTCCACGGACATGGTTTCATATCCCGCGTTGGGGGTTTCCACATGAATTCCATGACGGCGCATGAAGTTATCCACCTTCTCCTCGTTGCGCTTGTACGCATAGAATCCAACCGCGCTCACGCCGACGCCGATGAGAATCCCCTTGACCATGGGGCTTATGGTGACATTCAACATAGCTGTTTCCTCCTTGATTCAATTGGCTGTTTATCCTCAGGACGCGCGTGCGTCCAAAGATATCATGATGGCTTGCGCGCCAGCGCTTCCACGCCGCTGCGCAGAATATTGCCGGCAAAGGCGCTCTTGCTCTCCCCTGAGATGACGGGCGTCAGGATGACGGCCTGATTGTTCCGCCGGACCAGATACACCTGCTCGCGCGGCGCTTTGGGGATCAGATGCCGCCCGAACGTGACGATCCACGCCAGCAGACTGGCCTGGAACCCGTTTGTCTTCCCGATGGAATTGATCAGATAGACCACGGACATGACCTCAGGATCAAAGCTGCCCTGCACATGGAGCTCCTGATACCCATGCTCCACCACGGCGCCCAGGGTCGCTCCGGCGGAGAGCCAGCGGGTGACCTGCGTCAGCGGGGAGGCGGCCGCCGTCATCACCCCGTCCAGCGTGATGCATGCCAGGGCCAGATAGCCGCTGGGGGCCATCGAAAACCCTTCCTCCTCCGAGCGCTTCACATGGAGCAGCTTCGTTCCCGCAAGACCGGCATAGATCGCGCCGATGCGGACGATGAGCTCCTCCTCGTGAATGCGCTCCCTGTCATACTGGCAAAGGAGCGTCCGAATCCTCGGATTGTACCGGCACGCCAGCATGCCGTTGATCCTTCGAAAGGGCGTCTCATCCTCAATGGGCTTTTCCAGCATCAAGCGCATCCGCCCGGGAATCGCGGACACGACCTCCAGATGAAGCGCCCCGTGTTCCTCACGCATGGGCGACTACCTCCCTTCCATCGGCGGGAAAAACATGAGCCGCAGGGAATTGGCCACCACCATGATGGTGGACATATTGTGCATCAGCGCGCTCATCATCACCGAAATGCCGCTGGATGCCCCCAGAACCAATCCCACCGTGTTGATGCCGATGACCATCGCAAAATTCTGCTGCACGATCCGCATCGTGGCGCGGGACAGACGGCGCAGTTCCGGGATCATCATCGGGTCGTCCCGGTTGATGACCACATCGCTGGTCTCGATTGCGATATCCGTCGACTTGCTCCCCAGCGAGATGCCCACGTCCGCATAAGCCAGCGCGGGCGCGTCGTTGATGCCGTCGCCGACCATGATCACGCCGTTGCCCTGCGTCTGCAGCTTGAGCACCGCCTCGGCCTTCTGCTCCGGCAGAAGCTGCGCGCGGAAGCCGTCCGCGCCCACAAGCTCCGCCACCGCGCGGGCCTGGGACTCCATGTCCCCGGTCAGCATCTCAATATCCCCAACGCCGTCATAATGCAGCGCGTTGATGGCCCGCCTCACGTTGACGCGGGGGCTGTCCATTGCAAAAAGCACCGCGACCATCCGATCGTCCACGCCCACGTAGTTCGGAATCGCGCCCTGCGCGTCCACGAGGGATTCCGCCGCGCGCACGCCGTTTTCCTGCATGTACTTCATGTTGCCCACACGGATGATTCTGCCGTCCACCTCGGTGCGGCTGCCGCGGGATACCTCGGTGATCACCTCGCCGTGTGCCGGGATCTGCGCGCCGATATCCCGGCCATATGCCAGAATCGCGCCCGCCAGCGGGTGGGTGCTGGTCTCCTCGGCCGCCATGGCCAGGGCCAGCACATCCCTTTCCTCCATGTCATGCGCGAGCATCTGCATGGAGACGACCTTGGGCCTGCCCTCGGTGATGGTGCCGGTCTTGTCCAGCAGCACCGTATTGGCGCTGCTCATCTGCTCGATATATGCGCCGCCCTTGATCAGCACGCCCCGCTTCACCGCCGTATTGATCGCGGCGGAGAAGGCCGTGGCGGTGGAGAGCTTGATGCCGCAGGAATAGTCGATGACCAGCATCTTGAGCGCCTTCTGCGGATTGCGCGTGACAAGCCAAACCGCCGCGCAAAGCAGATAATTCAGCGGAACCAGATAGTTGGAAAAGCGGTCGGCATAGCGCTGAATCGGCGCCTTTTTGAGCTCGCTTTGCTCCACCATGCCCACGATGCGGGAGACGACCGTCTGATCGCCCACCTTGCGGGCCTCCACCTGCACATTGCCGTTTTTGACCACCGTGCCGGCGTACACCTCGTCGCCCTCGCGCTTTTCGGCAGGCACGAACTCGCCGGTGATCGCGCTTTGGTCAACCACCGCGCTGCCCGAAACCACCACGCCGTCCACCGCGATCTTCTCGCCCGTGTGCACGCAGACGACGTCCCCCGCCCTCAGCTCGCCGATGGGGCAGTGGCTGAGCCGGCCGTTTTCCATCACCTTCCAGACCTCGCTGTCATCCACGGAGAGCATCTTCTTGATGGAAGACCTGGTGCGCTCAATGGTGAAGGAGGTCATCAGCTCCGCCAAATCGGAAAGCGCCAGGATCATCAGCGCGGAATGGGGATTGCCCAGCAGCAGGCTGGCGACGATGGAGGTCACCGTGAGGAAGTCCGCGTTAGGGCGCATATCCTTCCGAAGCCCGTTCCACGCGCTTTTCGCCATCGGCGCGGACAGGCCGAGGCTGGCCAATGCCTCCACCGAGGTGAATTTGCTCAGCCCATTGCCCATCAGGCTGCCCGTAAACAGGGTATTGCCCACCACCAGCGCGCCGGCGTTCACCGCCAGGCGCCGGGTCAGCCGCGCGGTGGACATGGGTGTCTCCGCCTCCTCAGGCGCGGCGCAGGCATGGCGTGCCCGGTAGGCCGTCATCGCATAGCGGGCAAAGAGCATATCCGCCCGCTCCTCCAAATCTCTGCTGTCGATCCGCCGGGGATCATAGCACAGCAGCACGCTCTCCGTGCACGGCGTCACCTGCGCCTGTGCCACACCGTCGATGCAGGCCAGCGCCCTGGCGATTTCCTCCCGCTCCGCGTAGAGATAGCTCAGCCCTGAAACCCTCAGGCGCAGCCGTCCGCGCAGGCTGTGGGCCACCTGACCCTTCATCCAGTTTTTCTGCGTTTCTTTTTTCAGCACTTGATTTACCCTTCTTTTGCCTGCGGCAGGCGCAGAATCAGCCGGGAACGAACCATCCGCTCCAGATCCGCCTCGTCCGCCGCCATATGCTGCCAATCCATTTCCCCGGCCAGTTCAAGCCCCGTGTCCACCACGATATCCACCCAGCGCAGAATTTGCCTGGACGCGGTCGTCTCCGGATCGTACAATACCAGCACCGTGCCGATGCGCGGGTTGATCTGCACATCCGTCACCCCCGGCAGCATGGTGAGCACATCCCGGATATAGTGGAGGTAGGGCAGCGCCTCCTTGGGCAGAAGCTTATAGCTTCGAAACGTCATGCGAAGCCGCCCCGGCAGATTGCAGGATACGGCGGGCTTCAGGCAATAGCGCACGAAGCCGTTCTCAATCCTGCCCATGGCCGCCCCTCCCGAACAGACCGGACGCCCACCACAAAAGCGTCATCGCGCCGGGCAGCGCCGCGCCGCAGGTCACCAGGCTTTTTACACCCGCGAGCGTCAGCGCGCAGCCCGCCAGCATTCTGGCGTCCGCCAGGCCATCGGTAGCCTCCAAAACACCACGGTTCACCGATTCAAGCAGGGCCTTCATCCCCGCCTCCATCCGGCTCACTGGAGCCCTTTGCAGCGCGTCGTCCAGGCCCATCAGCTTCATGGCGGCCCCTTCCACGACGGCCGCCTCCACCTTGCTCTCGTCATAGCGGATGAGCACCGTCATCGTCCGGGGATTGAGTTCAACCCCGCACACAACGCCCGTGCCCTCCAGCTTTTCCTTCATCTGTATCGCCTGCTGTGGCTTTTGCGCAATGGACGGCATATACAGCCGCATGCGCCCGGGCAGGCTGGAGCGCACCTCCGCTATTCCGTGAAATGAGGGCAGGCTCATCAGATTATGCCCCCGGTCCTGCTTGATCGCGGATACCGCCGTACCCCCAAGCACCAGGACGAGCAGCCAGGATTTCTTCATGAAACGCCTCCCGGCGCACCGAATCATGCGCCAAATGATATCTCACGGCAGCGCCGTGAAGACCCGACAAACCATAGTAGGATTAAAGAAAAACCTTCTTAATCCTGTATATTTTAACACGCGCATTTATATGCGTCAAGGCATGCGCCCGCAAAAACACGGGCCGGCCATCCCGAAGAAACGTCCGGTCCACATACAAAAAGCGCGCCCCACTTCCGAGGCGCTTAATCGCTGCAAATCGCTCGATTTGGGCGAACGCGGCCAATTTTCACGCAATTCCCCACTAAGTGAAGAAAGCCTGAATCGCGCGGTCGGCCTATGCAAGCGTGCATATCCACGCAAGCAGCAGGGCGATGAACGGGAACAGGATGATCCGCGCCAGCTGTTCCCTCCGGTTGAACCCGAACTGATGATATCCGGCACAGCCCTCCGTCTCCGGGTAAAAATGCTGGAAAAAATGTGATTTCGAGAGCAGAAACCAGTCAAGAAAGAGAATGTCGAATGCCTTCAGCAGATACAGCATCGCCAGATATCTGCCCGCAAGCATCCAGAATCCGTATTCCCGCCGCAACCCGTCCCATCCGGCGTAAACAAACACGCCCACAAAGCCCGCGGCACAGACGGCTAAAATCACCCAGCCCAGCATTCTGGCGCCGCGAAAGCGCTCCTCATGCTCCAGCGCGGCTGCCTGAATATCCTTAGGCGCGGATTTGAACAGCATTTTCGATTGAACCAGCGCAACCGCCACCAGGATCATGAAAAACAGCGTCGCCATCAGGATCATCGCCAGAATCAAGGTAACCCACACGCCAGTCTTCCTTCTTCCTTCATCCGTTACAGCAGGCCGATCAGGCCAATCACCCCGAACATTCCCATGCCAAGGCTCGGCATGATGATGCCCGGCAGATCGTAAAAACGATCCGGACTCAGCTTCCTCAGTCCCACGCCCACCAGCAGGAACACGAACGGATTCAGCAGCACACACCACTTGGGCACCGCGAGCACACCGGTGAGAATCGCAGCGATCACGCAAACCGTGGCGACAAGTATGAACCCATAGCCGATCAAAAACGGCGGCAGCACCGCCTTATAATACGCCTCCAGCGTATCGTCCGCCAGCTTGAAGTTGTCCGTCTCCATGATCTTTTTGTAGATGATCGGCTGAATGCACAGCACGGTGTGCACAAAAAAACCGGCGATGACGCTGACATAGCCGCACACGCCCGTGACCGCAGCCAGCATGCCATGCGACTCCCCCATCTGCCTCACAAGGGAATAGATGCCGAATCCGATCAGCGCATCCCCCGCAAAGGCGACCAGAATGGAAGCCCCAAACCGCCAGTACGGCATTTTGATCCAGTTGCTGTCGATATTGCCCGAAGTGCCGAGTTTTTCATTTCCCTTGCCCTTCAGATCAAACAGAATATCGCCAATCGCGCACAGGATTCCCCCGGCAAGCCCCAACAGGGAAAGGATCACGTTGTTCACAATCATTCCTCCTCGCATTCCGTCATCAGATTTACAGTGATTTAAAACACATGGGCGAGCAATACCACTATTCCGCCGCATATCGCCGCGGGAACGGCGAGCGCCGCAAGCCCCACGACGGCAAACCGGATATGAAACCAGTAGTCATGATAATCCTTTGCCATATCCTCCGTTCCCGGGATGATAAACCGTTTGGAATGGCAAAACCACACGCAGTCAAGGATCAGGGCGTCAAACCATGATATCCCGTTTGCAAACAGATATGCCTGAAAAAAGGCGGGCCAGAAGGATCGCTCCGCGTTGATGCCGTAAGACGTGCCCACAAACAAAAGCAGCATCAGGGCAACGCCCACGACATCATTGAGTATGCCGGTTCTTTTGCTTGGCAGCTGTGATTCATCGACCAGCTTCCGCTCAAATACCCGCTTTTTAATGGCAGGCGGATAATCGTTAATCATGAATACGGCGCCTTTGACGAGAATCAGCCCGACGACAAACGCCTCATAAATCAAGGTCACCGCGATCGTCTCGATAAGAATCTTCATCCGGGCTCCTCCTCTTCTCTTTGGCGAATGAGCGCCGTAAGCTCCGCTGCGGCCGTCGGCCCCGCAATCCAAATCGTCGTGAGCAAGCGTCCCTTTTTAAG
>JAUNJB010000121.1:7650-10180 GCA_030535375.1 Clostridia bacterium
GGCAAAGCCTGTCCGCCTGTTCCCGAATATTCGTTCTTACGCAAATATTAGCACATACTAACAAAAATGTCAATAGAAGCTCCGCGGCTGCCTGAGAATCCTGCATCGCAGATTCATGTTCCCGGCCGACCGAACAGCATGTTTTTTTCCCGATAAGCTTCGCCCGGTCCGCACAGCGCTTTGCGCTATTGGGGATCGCAGCTGCGCCCGCGGCGGCTTTGTCCCCGGAAACGATGGTCATTAGCGGGGTGCAACTCAAAAAGGGGCTTCTTTCACCGTTGACGGCGACAGACAGCCCCTTTGAAAGCCGCAAATACTAACTTAAAATGCCCGAATGATTCTCCTGACAGCCCCGTATTGCAACGTTTTCTTTACTGATCCGCGCTTTCGTACATGCAATCGGTGGTACCCACTTCAGCAGTCAGCGCTTCCCCGTTCAGCATAACTTCAAAGGTGCAGTTTTCGATAATGCTGTTCTCCGCCCGGCCGGCGATGGCGCCGGGCGCAGCCGCACCGACGATTTCGCCTGAAACGGAGCAGTTTCTGACGGCAAAAGCCGTTTCCTCGCCGTAATAATACAGACCGGTTCCCACAAGTCCGCCCACATGGGTTGCCTCCGGCGCTTCAATCCTCACGCTGACCGCGCAGTTTTCCACCACACAGGGATACTGCGTCGTCACAATTCCCTCCGTCTCCGCCACGATCTGACCGTTTGAGTGCGTGCCCGCATAGCCGCACAGCCCGCCGATAGCATGGCCACCCTTCGCGGAAACGATGGTCACATCCGCCGTACAGTTGGTGATGAAATCCATCATCTCCAGACAGCCGCCGATGCCGCCAAGCCCCACCGGCTCATTGCCCTCGGCAAGGATCGTGCCGGAAGCGGCACACCCGTCCACCGTGCCGCCGAAGCCGCCGCCGATCACCAAACCGGCGCATTCGGCAATGTCGCACTGCACGAGTCCATCCGAAAAATCATTGTCACCGATCACGATGATCGTGGTATTGCTGACCGTGCAGTCGGACACAGGCCCCATGTTGCCGCCGATCACGCCGCCCACGCAGGCATTGCCCGTCACCTGCGCGCCGCTGACCTCGCAGCCGCTCACAGCGCCCATATTGTAGCCCACCAGCGCCGCGATGGCCTGAGACGTGCCGTCCATGCAGGCAACGACGGCATCGGTCATCCTAACATTCCTGATTTCACCCACATTGATGCCGAACAGACCGACGCCGATGGCAAATTCATTCGTCTCATACGTCATGTTGGAAACGGTATGCCCCTGCCCATCAAAGACGCCCAGGAACATGGTGGTGTATCCCTCCATATCCTCCATGTTGCCGATGGGCGTCCAGCTCATACCGGCAAGGTCAATATCTTCTGTGAGCACGACAGTGCACCCCGCGTAGCCGCCGCGGCTGCCGTCGTTCACGCTGTCGGCAAAGGCGGCAAACTGCTCCGCCGTGGCAATCTGCCACGGGTCCTCCGTCGTGCCGGTGCCGCCTGCAAAAATCGTGTTCGATTCCGCCAGGGCCGGCAGGCACATCGCCGCCAGAAGAAGCAGCGCAGCGCACACCAAAGCGTTCAGTTTACGAAATTGTCCCATGATCAACACTCCTTTTTGTCCGTGTCAACGCCTCTGCGATGACAATTCGTTAGAAAAAACTAACAGCGATGCAAAAGAAAGGGCTGTCAACCCTTTTCGATCTGCAGCAGATCTGCCCAGCCCATGACAAAGAACCGGCGAAGCTGGCGCACATAAACGTGCGCTTTCTCCCTGGGCATTTCATGGCGAATGGTCTCAAACAGGCCGGAATAATAGGCACTGGCCAGCATATGGAGCAGCTCGGGGGACATGCGGCCGGACGCGATGGCATCATGCCCGGTGGAGGTCATATAGCGCACGGCATACTCATTGTCGATTGCGATCAGTCGGTCCATCATGTTCTCATAGCAGTCGATGTCAGCGCAGCGAACCAGCAAACGGAACACATCATAATGATCATAGAGATAATCCACCATCATCACGAATTTATCGCCTGCATAGTCCAGCACATCCGTTTTGGCCTCCACAGACCGGTCGTCAAAAGCAGCCTGTTCCCGGAGAAACCACTCCAGAAAATCCTCCACCACTTCGCCGACCAGCGCATGGAACAGCCCCTCCTTGTCCCTGAAGCGTGTATAGATCGAGCAGGGGCTGGTTCCGGCCTTGGCCGCAATGACCCGCAGGGACGCATCCTGAAAGCCCATCTCCATGAATTCTTCCCGTGCGCAGCATATCAGCTTGTCCGAAACGCCTTCGATCCGCCTGGCCATCCATTCGTCCCCCATATTTAAAACATTGTTCTAGAACACTGTTATTATACTTTTCCAGCGCCTCCCTGTCAAGCGGTTGCGCCAATTTTCACACAAAAAAGCGCGCCGTGCGCGCTCCCATTTCCGAAGCACTTCACACTCCAAAGTGTTTCTGTGCCCGCTGTCCGGTTTTTCGCGCAGCGGCCAGTGGCCGCCTCCACTTCCGAAAATCGC
>JAUNJB010000122.1:0-3152 GCA_030535375.1 Clostridia bacterium
CGCCGCTCGCGCTCCAGCTGCTCGCGCTCCTCCGCCTGATGCCTTTCCCATGCCCGCCACGCCTCCAGCTCGCGGGCCTGCGCTTCCCGCCGCTCACGCTCCAGCCGCTCGCGTCTCCTGAGCGCATCCTCGGCGTCGCTTTGCTCGCACACGGTGATCATCAGCGCCGCCACATGCTTGCACCCGAATTCCGCACAAGGAAAGGCCGGACAATCGCATCCGCACTGCGTAAACTTCCCCCGGCCGTCGTCATAGGCGAACATCACGCCGTACCGTATTCCCCCGCTGCCGCGCACCATCGCCCTGTACAGCGACTGGCCCTGCTTTTCCTCGACCACAACCCGCTCCACACGCCCTTCCTGCGCATAGCTGCGCCCGCGCGCAAAAAACGCCCCGTTTCCAATCGCCCGGCGCACATCCAAGAGTGTGAACATCTCAAATCTCCCGTCTATCCGTTTTTTCCATTATAACACACTTGCCCGAACAATCCAAACATGCTACAATAGCTCATCCTGTCCAGTGGAAGAAGGAATTCCCATGCGTCTGTTTTTCGGCCTTTCCCTGCCCGATTCCATCCGTCGTGAAGCGCAGCGGCGCGCCGGGGCCGCCGCCCTGCTCATTCCCGGGCGCTACGGCTCCGCGGAAAACTATCACATCACCCTCGCCTTTTTGGGCGACGTGCCCGCCGAGCGCGTGGGCGACGCATCCGGCGTTCTCACCAAATGCATATCGGATATGCCCGCCCCGCGCCTGACCCTGGGCGACACCGCCTTTTTTGGCCGTGCGCAAAACGCCATCCTGATCCTGGATGTGATCAGCGATCCGCCGCTTGCGGCGCTTCACGACTCGCTCGTGCGCGGCCTTGACGCAAAAGGCCTGTGCTTCTCGCCCGGCCCATTCTCCCCGCACATCACGCTGGCGCGCCACGCGGCCGTTCCCGAGGATTGCCTGCATACACTCACCGGCCCCGCGGTCAGCTTCGTTCCCGAGCGGGCCCATCTCTTCCTCAGCGCCAGGAACGAGGCCGGTCAGATCGCCTATACACCCATTTTTGACGCATATTTTGCCCGATGAGCCTGTGTTTTTTCCAAAATCGCGCAAATTTATTTCTTCTTCGCGCATCTTTTTTAAAATCATCTTGACAAATGTTACAATCCGTAATAAACTATTCACATAGTTGAGATGAAAGGAGACGCATGCCCTCATGAATATTGCGTCTAAGAAGAAATGGATCACGGCCCTGCTGGCTGTGCTCATGGTGTGTGTATGCGCTCTCGCTTCGGCGCAGAGCTACAAACTGGGGAATGAAGCGGATGAAATCGAGACGATTCAAACCGCGCTCAAGCAGCTGAAGCTGTATACAGGCGATGTTACCGGCCACTACGGCGAAAAGACGCAGGCGGCCGTGAAGGCCTTCCAGAAGAAATATGCGCTCACGGTCGACGGCATTGCGGGCGAGGAAACGATCAAGGAGCTTTACGAGGCGGCGGGCATCAGCTATTCCGGCTCCAGCTCTTCCTCCTCTTCCTCCAGTTCGTCCTCCTCGGATGATGCCACCATCCTGCGCTACGACAGCCGCAGCGACGCGGTGTATAAGCTTCAGGAGGATCTCAAGACGCTGGGCTACTACACCGGCAGCGTCACCGGCCACTTCGGTTCCAAGACGGAAGCCGCCGTCATCAGCTTCCAGCGCAAGAACGGCCTCTCCGCGGACGGCATCGCGGGCAGCAAGACCCTGGCCAAAATTGCTACGGCGCTGGGCACCTCGTCCTCCAGCTCCTCGACCTCGTCCAGCTCAAGCTCTTCGAGCACAAGCACGAGCACCAGTTCCTCTTCCTCTACGTTGCTCAAGTACGGCATGTCGGGTGACGCGGTGCGGACGCTTCAGCAGAACCTCAAAACGCTCGGCTACTATGAGACGGGCTCCGTCACCGGCAATTTCGGCAGTCTGACCAAGGACGCCGTTGCCAGCTTCCAGCGCGCCAACGGTCTCTCCGCGGACGGCATCGCGGGCAGCAAGACCCTCGCGGCCATCGACAGCAAGCTGTCCGGCAGCTCCTCTTCCAGCTCGTCAAGCACCACCTCGTCGAGCTCCTCGTCCACCACACTCAACACCTCCCTCACCCTGCAGCAGGGCATGGAGGGCTCCGATGAGGTCAAGAAGATGCAGACCATGCTCGCCGCGCTGGGCTATTACACCGGCAACAAGACGGGCAACTTCGGCAGCCTGACTAAGGATGCCGTCATCGCCTTCCAGAAGGCAAAGGGCCTGACCGCCGATGGCATCGCGGGCAAGAAGACGCTCGCCGCCATCAACGCGGACTATGCCAGCGGCACCACCGTTTCCGTCTCCGGCTCCTCGTCTTCCTCTTCCTCCTCCAGCTCTTCCTCCAAGGCGAGCAGCGTCATCTACGCCAACTTCTACACCTGGAGGCGCAATTACGAAAACGGCGAGTACTGCACCGTGTATGATTTCTCGACCGGATACTCCTGGAAACTGCGCATCATGACCAAGGACGCCCACATGGACGCCGAGCCGGCCACCGCGGAGGATACCGCCATCATGAACAAGGCTTTCGGCGGCAAGGCCACCTGGACCCCCAAGGCCGTGTGGGTCACCTTCTCCGACGGCAAGACCTACATCGGCTCCACGCACAACACGCCGCACGAAACGCAGCACATTACCAACAACAACTTCGACGGCCACCTGTGCGTGCACTTCCCGATTCCGATGGAGACGGCCAAGGCGATCGGCAACTATGCCACCAGCCATCAGGAGGCCATCAACGCCGGCTGGGAAGCCACCCAGAAAATGCAGTAACTTCTTCCCCGCGCAATTTACGGCGGTTCCCATCGCGGAGCCGCCGTTGTTTGTTCCCATAAGCGCTTCTGCGATCCATGCCTGCTCTTTATTCCCCGATATTTTTCTCCCCCTTCGGGGAGAAAAAACCTTCCCACGCCCCCGGCGGTTCCCATCGCGGAGCTGCCTTTGTTTGTTCCCATAAGCGCTCCTGCGATCCATGCCTGCTCTTTATCCCCGATATTTTTCTCCCCCTTCGGGGAGAGAAAAACTTCCCACGCCCCGGTGGCTTCCCTTGCGGAGCCGCCGTTGTTTGTTCCCATAAGCGCTTCTGCGATCCATGCCTGCTCTT
>JAUNJB010000122.1:3252-10077 GCA_030535375.1 Clostridia bacterium
GCGGAGCCGCCGTTGTTTGTTCCCATAAGCGCTTCTGCGATCCATGCCTGCTCTTCATTCCCCGATATTTTTCTCCCCCTTCGGGGAGAAAAACTTTCCCGCTCCCCGGCGGTTCTCTTGCGGAGCCGCCATTTTGTCATCCGTTTTTTCCTGCAGCATTTGCAGAGGCGCGTTTTCCATGATATAATAAAAAAATAACAAGGGAAAACCTGCGTATTCAATCGGAAAGAGGGATTGCCCATGGCCACAATGAAGGATATTGCCCGCGCCGTCGGCGTCAGCCTGACCACGGTCTCCAATGTCGTACACGGCAATTACGACCGCGTCTCGCCGCAAACCGTCGCGCGAATCCTCGAAGCCATCGAGCAGATGCACTATGTGCCCAACATGTCCGCCCGCGCGCTGGTGAGCCATTCCTCGCGCATCATCGCCTTTCTGGAAACCCACAGCCCGCAGGAGACCTACGCCGGAAACGGCTTTGCGGGCGTCCTGCTCTCCGGGCTGGAGAGCGTGGTCACCGATCACGGCTATTTCCTCATGATGCGCCGCGGCACGGATGAGGCCACGCTCCGCCTGATGCTCAACAATTGGAATCCCGACGGCGTCATCTTCAAGGACTGCGTGCCGCAGAGCCTGGTCTCCTTTGTGCAGAAGCAGGGAAAGCCCTGCGTGGCCATCAACACTTATCTGGACGACCCACAGCTCATCCAGGTGCGCGCCTCCGATCACGAGGGCGGGCGCATCGCCACGGAGCACCTGCTCTCCCTGGGGCATCGGGATATCCTCTTCGTGGGCGCGGTGCATCACGGCTTCAGCAACAACGATCAGCGCTATCTCGGTCACTGTGACGCCCTGCGCGCCGCGGGCATTGAGCCCCGGCCCGGCAATCTGATCAACAGCCTGCACCCCTTTGGCGCGGAGCGCGGCATCGCGCTGGGGCATCAGCTCGCCAAGCAGAAGCACTTCACCGCCATCTGCGTCTCCGGCGATCAGTATGCCGTGGCGATCATGGCCGGGCTTCGCGAGGGCGGTGTCCGCGTGCCGGAGGATATCTCCATCATCGGCTTCGACGATGTGGATATCGCCCGCATGTGCTATCCGCCGCTGACCACCATCCGTCAGGACGGTATCGGGAAGGGAAAGCGCGCAGCCGAGGCCATCTTCTCCCTGATCGCCGGCGAATCGCCCGATCCGGCGGACTTCACCCTGCCGGTGGAGCTGATCGTCCGGGGCACAACGGCCCCCGTGAGGACGACCGGCTGATCCGCCGGCTCACAGCGTGATCTCCCGCTCCACGCTCAGGCTCACCCGTCCGCCCATCACGGCGCGCACGGCCTTCCCGCCGCGCATTGTCACGCGCACGGAAAGCGTGCCGCCCGGCTCCTCAAAGGCATAGCTGTGCACACCGTCCGCCATGCCCCGCGACAGTTGCCACGCCAGCGCCACCGAGCCCGAGCCGCAGCTGCTCTCCCATACGCTCGTCTCCGTCGCCGCCACATACACCAGCGGCGTCATTTTTTTGCCCTGCACAAAGAGCACGCCCTGCGCGTCTTCCCGCGGCATAGCCGCAAGCACATGCCGCGCCAGATCGGGCGACGGCGCGGTATCCGCCAGCACCGCGTGCGCGATGCCCTCCATCCGCACCACGGGTACCCTCCGCCCTTCCCGTAAAATCTCCTCGACACCCAACGGCAGCGGCATGTCCGCATATGCGCAGCCGCGCTCCTCCTCCAGCTCCACCCGCACCGGCGCAGCCGCCCCGCTGACCGAGACGCGCAGGGTTCGCTCTCCTTGTCCCCTCCGCCTTGCCGCCAGCAGCGCAAAGGCCCGCGTGGCGTTGCCGCAGAATTCGCCGCCCATCATATCCATGCGCGGCAGCGGGCCACACAGGCTTGTTTCGTCGACAAATGCGATCTGCTCAAATCCCTCGGAACACCGCGCCATCAGCGCCGCCGCCAGGGCCGCACGCCGCTGCGGCTCCACCGCCGTGAGCACCATGCCCGTCATATTGCCCGCCGGATCTGCGGATATGTAGCGGATTCTCATTCTCCCATCTCCCTGCGCATCCCTTGATGGTGGCATTATAGTGCATTCCGCGGGCGGATGCAACCCGTCGCTTCCACCGTTCTTTTCAAGATTTCAAAGAAAGTGAAAAAAGGGATTGACATTTCTTCCCTCCGGCGTTATACTTTATTACGCTAAAGCACTAACACAATAAAGCAAACGAACGAGAGGGGACTTCAATATGAAAAAATGGATCGCCATTCTGATCGCTGTTCTGGCTCTGCTCACCTGCGCCGCGGCGCTCGCGGAGGATACCGGCCTTGCGGATGTGCTCGCCAAGGGCCAGCTCGTGATGGGCTTTGACGAGGAATACCCGCCGATGGGCTTCGTCGGCGAGGACGGCACACATGTCGGCTTTGATATCGACCTGGCCCGGGAGGTCACCAGCCGCCTGGGTGTGGAGCTGGTGCTCCAGCCGATCTCCTGGGACGCCAAGGTCATGGAGCTCAACGCGGGCAATATCGACTGCATCTGGTCCGGCATGACGATGACCGATGAGCTCAAGCAGCAGGTGCTCTTCTCCATGCCGTACATGGCAAACGAGCAGATCCTGATCGTCCGCACCGATTCGGGCATCGCCTCCGCCGCCGATCTGGCGGGCAAGGTGCTCGGCACGCAGGCGGGTTCCAGCTCCGTGACCGTGCTCGACGCCAATCCCCAGGTGAAGGATATCATCGACGGCGGCGCGGCGGCGCTGTATGACGACTTCGTTGCAGCGCTGATGGATCTCAAGCTGGGCGGTATCGACGTCCTGCTGGTCGACTCCGTGGTGGGCAACTACTACATCTCCCAGCAGGATGATCCGTCGATGTTCACCGTGCTGCCCGAGGTGCTCGAGGCGGAGGAATACGGCATCGCCTTCCGTCAGGCCGAGGCCACGCTGGCCGACGCGGTCAACCAGCAGCTCATCGCCATCTGTGAGGACGGCACGCTCGACACCATCCGCGAAAAGTGGTTTGCCAACGATGTGACCATCGTCGCCGAGTACGCGCCCGAGTACAAGAAGTAATCCTTCTGATGCCAGGGGACGCCGGAGACCATCTCTCCGGCGCCCCTTTCTCGCGCAATCCTGACCCCGGAGGCTTTCTATGATCTATTTCAACAACCCCCAGGCGCTGATGAAGCTCGTGCTCTCCATGCAGGACGGTCTGATCACCACGCTGACCATATTCGCCAGCACGCTTCTTTTCTCCATCCCGCTGGGCATGGTCGTCGCGCTGCTGCGGATGAATCGCCGCAGGATCGTCAGCATTCCCATTTCCCTGTACATCCTGGTGATGCGCGGCACGCCCCTGATGCTGCAAATCTTCGCCATCTACTTCGCCATTCCCACGCTCACCGGGCAGAATCTCGATCGCCTGAGCGCCACCATTCTCGCCTTCTCGCTCAACTACGCGGCCTATTTCGCGGAAATCTTCCGCGGCGGCATGATGTCCATTCCCGTGGGCCAGCGCGAGGCCAGCCAGGTGCTCGGCTTCACCAAGGCGCAGACCTTCTTCCACATCACGCTGCCGCAGGTGTGCAAGCGCGTGCTGCTGCCGGTGAGCAACGAGGTGATCACGCTGGTCAAGGATACCTCTCTGGCAAACATCATCGCCGTGGCGGAGCTGTTTCGCGCCGCAAAGAACGAAGCCAGCCGCACCGCCTCCGTGGAGCCGCTCTTCGTCGCGGGCCTGTTCTACCTGCTGATGAACGGCGTGGTCACGCTTGTTTTCAGCCATCTGGGCCGCCGCATGGCGTACTATAAGGACTGACGAGGAGGACGCTATGCTGCAAGCAATCGATATCAAAAAGCGCTTCGGCGACAATGAGGTGCTCAAGGGCGTCACCATGCGCGTCTCCCGGGGGGAAGTCGTCGCCGTCATCGGGCGCAGCGGCTCCGGCAAGAGCACGCTGCTGCGCTGCCTCAACCATCTGGAGACCATCGACAGCGGCTCCATCCTGATCGGCGGCCAGGCGATGGTCACCACCGGCGAGGGCGGCAAGCCGCAGTACCTGCGCGAGCGGGATCTGCGCGGCCTTTGCCTCAAGATGGGCCTCGTCTTCCAGGATTACAATCTCTTCCCGCACTACAGCGTTCTCAAAAACCTGACCGCCCCACAGCAGCTGGTGCTGCGCCGCAGCCCTCAGGACGCCGAGCAAACCGCCATGCTTCTGCTTGAAAAGGTCGGCCTGGCCGAGAAGGCGCGCGAATACCCCTGCAATCTTTCCGGCGGCCAGTGCCAGCGCGTGGCCATCGCGCGCGCCCTGGCGATGGACCCGGAAATCCTCTGCTTCGACGAGCCGACCTCCGCCCTCGATCCGCAGCTCACGCAGGAGGTGCTCGCCGTCATCCGCCAGCTCGCCAGGGAGAAGCGCACGATGATCGTCGTCACCCATGAGATGAACTTCGCCCGCGATGTCGCCGACCGCGTCATCTACATGGAAAACGGACTCATCGTCGAGGACGGCCCCGCGCATCAGATCCTTGGCGATGAGCGCAGCGCCGCAATCCGCGCATTCACCGGGGATCGGGCGGACTGATTCCTCCGAAACGGCCTGAATCCATCGTTTGGAATCGGGCCGTTTTTTTACGCGTTCCCGCCCGCGCCCTTACATCCTGACCCAGCGCTCCGTCCGGAAGCACCCCGCGCACGGCCTGCGCGGCGTCGGGCTTCCTTTCCATCCGCTGTGCCGTCACGGCCTTCTCCGCTTGGCGCCCTCACAGGCCGTTTTCTCCCGCTTTACATTTGCGCCGCACGACGTTATAATGAAGATCATCAAAATTCGATTTGTCCCGGCGAGAGGAGGTTTTTCCATGATCCTGTTTCTGACCAGCAGCCCCTGCGATAACGACGTTCCTGAGGGCGTCGATCTTCCCTGTATCCTGAACGAAGCCAACGGCTTTGTCGACCGCCTGCGCGCCCACTGGCGTCCCGGCTCCCGTCTGCTCATCATTGCGTCCGATCCGGACGCCTTTGAACGCAACGATGAGATGGCCAATACCTTTGCAGACGCGTTCGAGTTTCACGATCTGACGCTTGAGGACGTCGCCCTGTGCGACAGCCGCAACGAGGAGGATGCGGGCGAATTGATCGCCATGAGCGATGTCGTGCTGCTGTCGGGCGGTCATGTGCCTACGGAGAGCGCCTTCTTTGACCGCATCGGCCTGATCGATCTCCTCTGCGAATTTGACGGCATCGTCATCGGCGTGAGCGCCGGAACCATGAACTGCGCCGAGACCGTCTACTGCCAGCCGGAGGAGGAGGGAGAGTCGATCGATCCCGAATTCGAGCGCTTCATCCCCGGGCTCGGCCTTACGCAGCTGATGATCCTGCCGCATTACCAGATGGTCAAGGACAACATTTTAGACGGCCAGCGGCTCTTTGAGGATATCACCTACGGAGACAGCTTCATCCATCCGTTCCTCGCCCTGGTGGACGGCAGCTACGTCTATTCGGAAAACGGCGAGGAAACCGTCTGCGGCGAAGCATACCTCATCTGGGACGCCCATCTCACCCCCATCTGCCGCGAGGGCGAATGCCTTCCGCTTTAATCCGGGGCGCATATGTCTCTGATTCTTTCATTGCAGGGTTGCATGGCGGCAGGCAAAACATCCGCCGCGCGCTATATCGCATCCCACGCGCCCGACATCCGCGTCTTTCCGGAGGACAACCTCGACATCATCGATGAAGTGCGCCGCCGCGGGCTGAAAAAGGACGTCTACGAGGACTATCTGGCCATACAGCGCCTCTTTCTTCTGAATGAGGTTCGCCGCTGGCGGGAGGCGCAGCCCTTTGCCTGCTCCGTGATGGATTTCGGCGCGGAAGAGATCGAATTCTATACGTTGCATTATCCCCGCTCCATCGGCAAGCCCTGGGCCGTCACGCTGCCGCTGGCAAACGAGCTTGCCGCCGCGCGCGCCTGCATGCCCCGGCGCATCCTGTTTCTCGACGCGCGGGAGGACACGCTGCGCAGACGGAGGGAGGCCGATTCCACCCGCTCCCGCGCGTTCTTTGAGCACTACCTGACCTGCCTTCTGCCGCTCAAACGCGCATGGTTTCTCTCCAGGCCGGATGTCGACGTGCTGCAAGTGGACGATATGAGCCGGGAGGACGTCGGCCGCGCCGCCATTGCCTGGGCGCGCGCCTGCATGGCCCGGCATCAGCCTGAATAATACGGAGGATTTTTCCCATGGAGCTATATCAGGGAAGGCCGCAGGATACATCCGGCCGGCTTGACAAGGAGATTCGCGTCTATGATCTGCTGGACCGCCTGGGCATCCCCTATCAGCGCACGGACCACGCTGCCGCCGGGACGATGGAGGACTGTCAGGAGGTTGACAGGGTGCTGGATGTCGTCATCTGCAAGAACCTGTTTTTGTGCAACCGGCAGAAGACGAGGTTTTACCTGCTGATGATGCCGGGCGACAAGCCCTTCCACACCAAAGACCTCTCTGCGCAGATCAACAGCGCGCGCCTGTCCTTCGCGGAGGCCGAATTCATGGAGGCGTATCTCGATATCACGCCGGGCGCGGTCTCCATCATGGGCCTGATGAACGACGCGGACAACCGCGTGCAGCTGCTCATCGACCGTCCCGTGGCAGAGAGCACCTTGCTGGGCTGCCATCCCTGCGTCAACACGTCGAGCCTGCGCCTGAGAACGGAAGATGTGCTCGGCAAGTTTCTTCCCGCCGTGCATCACACGCCGATTATCGTCGATCTGCCGGAGTGATTGAACGATATGATGTGCAAAAAGCGCGCCGTGCGCGCTTCCACTTCC
>JAUNJB010000263.1 GCA_030535375.1 Clostridia bacterium
GGCGGCACGGAAAAGACCCAGAAGGAAGTGGCGGATATCATGGGCATCAGCCAGAGCTACATCTCCCGGCTGGAAAAGCGCATCCTGCTGCGCCTGCAAAAGGATATGGCGCAGATGGGCTGAACAATCGATAGGGGCTGTCAGGATAAGAATCCAGATATTCTAAGAATATTCGGAATTATCCTGACAGCCCTTTTTATGGTTTGCGGGGAAGCGCGGGGCGGGAGGCGGCTACGGGACGCTTTTTTGGCTGGGTTTGCCGCTGCGGCGTGTACAGGAGCGCAAGTTTGCTTATACTGGAATCAACGGTTCGCATGGGAAACCGTACCCCCACAGAGCGGGGAGAAAGGAGAACGGTATGAGCCAGAAGGAGAAAGAACGCACGAGGGCATTCGCCGCGTGGATGCGCGGCCAGGAGCGCGCAGAGGCGACCATTGAACAGTACGGGCGGCAGGTGAGGAGGCTTTATGCCTTCCTGAACGGACGGCCCATCAGCAAGGAGCTGGTATTGGCCTACCGCCAAAGGCTGCTGGAAAAGGGGTATAAGCCGCAGACGGTCAACGGCGCGCTCTCGGCGATTCACAAGTACCTGCGCAGCGTTGGCAGGGAGGACTGCATGGTGCAGATGGTGCGCGTGCAGCGCAGCGCGTTTGTGGATGACAGCCGGGAGCTCGGGCAGGAGGAATACAGGCGGCTGCTGGCCGCCGCACGCGCCAAAAAGAACCAGAGGTTATATTTTGTGCTGCAAACGCTGTGCTCGACGGGCATACGGGTGAGCGAGCTGCGCTATGTGACGGTGGAGGCCGCGCCGCGGTGGCACTCAAGGGCAAGCGGCGGATGATTCTGCTGCAGAGGCCGCTGCGCGCCATGCTGCTCGATTACGCGAGGAAACGCGGCATCAAATCGGGGTGCATCTTCCGCACGCGCAGCGGGAAGCCGCTGGACCGCAGCAACATCTGGCGGGATATGAAGCGGCTGGCCCGGCAGGCGCACGTGAGCGAGAGCAAGGTGTTTCCGCACAACCTGCGCCACCTGTTTGCGCGGAGCTACTTTGCCATCGAGAAGAACCTCGCGCACCTGGCGGATATTCTGGGGCACTCGTCGCTGGAGACGACGCGCATCTATGTCGCCGTGAGCGAGCGGGAGCACGAGCGCACGCTCAACAAGATGAAGCTGGTGATTTAGCGGCTGACCGGTGCGGGCGCACAAAAAAACCACAGAATATGGATTCTGTGGTCAAACTCCTGTATATGAACGCCATCATTATATCACGTCCGTTTGCATTTTTCAAGCGCACTGGAATAAAAATGCGGAAAATCTTCTGATGAATGGCACAGCAAAAAGGCCTTGCGAAGCGATTTTTTGCGAAGGCCTGTTTGATATGCCTGTTTTAGCCCGGCAAACGGGCTGCCGGGGCGGTGCAGGGCGGCAGTATGACGACAGAATCCATATTCTGTGGTCATGGGACGGCGGCGATGCGCCAAAGGAGATGATGTGCCGGATGAGCATTGCCTCGGTATTGAGTCGGGAGATGCACCGCTCGGGCATCACCCAGAAGCTGCTGGGCGAGCAGG
>JAUNJB010000264.1 GCA_030535375.1 Clostridia bacterium
GGAATTGCGTAAAAAACCGGCCGCGTTTGCCTAAGTCGAGCGATTTGCAGCGATTCTCGGAAGAGGAAGCGGCCACTGGCCGCTTTTTCGCTTTACAGGAATTGCGGAAAAAATGGTCGCGTTCGCCCGAGTCGGGCAATTTGCATCGGTTTTCGGGAGGGGTGAGCGGTCACTGTCCGCTTTTTCGACTTATAGGAAATTGCGCGAAAAACCGGACAGCGAGCACAGAAACACTTTGGAGTGTTAAATTGCTTCGGAAGAGGGAGCGCGCACGGCGCGCTTTTTCGCTTTATAGGAATTGCGTAAAAACGGCCGCGTTCGCCCGAGTCGGGCAATTTGCATCGGTTTTCGGGAGGGGTGAGCGGCCACTGGCCGCTGACCGTGCATTTGCATGCGCGGGATTGATTTGAAGATATTGTACAAGCAATTTCATGGAGCAGCGTGGTATAATGGGCGATGAAAGGGGGCGCGCGCAGTGGAAAAGGCGATTCGAACGATGGTCTGCGACGACGTGCTGTGCATCACGGCTTATCGGTTTCAGGGCATCATGCAGCCGTTTCCGAGCCACTTTCATGAGCACTATGTGATCGGGCTTGTCGAGACAGGCGCAAGACAGCTGACCTGCAGGGGCAGCGTGTACGATATCGCGCCGGGCGATGTGCTCATTTTCAACCCGGGCGACAGCCACGCCTGCGTGCAGAGCGACGAGCACAGCATGGACTATCGCGCGCTGGAGATCTCTGTGGAGACGATGCTGCGATGGACGCGGGAGGTCGCGGAGGAATGCGAACAGCCGCCAATCTTTCCGGACAATGTCATCCGGGACGACGACATTGCGTGCAGTCTGCGTTCGCTGCACGGGATCGTCATGGAGGGTGGCATGGATATAGAGAGGGAGGAGCGTTTTCTCTTGCTGCTGACCCTGCTTGTCGGGCGCTGCTCCGCACGTGAGGCGCAGCTGCCCGCCTGTTCAAAGGAGATTGAACGGGCGTGTGCCTTTATGCGCCAGCGCTTTTCCGAGCACATTTCCCTGGAGGATATATGCCGCTGCGCGTCTTTGAGCAAGTCGACACTGCTGCGTGCTTTTGCCCGGGAGAAGGGGATTACGCCCTATCGTTATCTGGAGGTCATCCGCATGAATGAGGCGAGGCGGCTGCTGGAGCAGGGAGAAATGCCTGCCGATGTGGCGGCACGCCTGGGTTATGCCGATCAGAGCCATTTGACGAACCACTTTGCCAGATTTTTCGGTCTGACACCCGGGATGTACGGCAGCATTCTTTCAGGCAGGGAACAATCGGGAGGGGCATATGAAGAATAAACAAGGGCATTTGGCCGCGCTGGTCACGGTCGTCATCTGGGGCACCACGTTCATTTCCACCAAACTGCTGCTCGCAGAGCTGGCGCCGCTCTCGATTCTTGTGATTCGCTTTGTGATCGGTTACGCGGCGCTGATGATCGTCTGTCCGCACAGGCTCAGGGGTGTCACCGTGCGGCAGGAGGCCGCTTTTGCGGCGGCGGGGCTTTGCGGCATCTGCCTGTATTATCTGCTCGAAAATGTC
>JAUNJB010000265.1 GCA_030535375.1 Clostridia bacterium
GCGTCGCGGGCTTTGTGCCCGGTCAGTGGCGCGCGTCAGGCGATCAGCGCGCCGATGAAAATGCCCAGCAGCGCACCCGCCAGCACCTGAATCGGCGTATGACCCACCAGCTCCTTGAGCCGCTCCTCGTCAAACGTGTATCCATTGCCCGACAGGCCCTCAATCAGGTGATTGATCACCGCCGCGTTGCGGCCCGTGGACCTGCGGACACCCGCCGCGTCATACATCACCACGCCGGCAAAGCAGAAGGCCAGCGCAAATAACGAGGAGTCAAACCCTTCGCGATAACCGATCGTCGTCACCAGCGCGCAGGCCATGGCCGAGTGTGAGCTGGGCATGCCGCCCGAGCCGAGCACACGGGTATGATCGAATTTCCTGCTGATGGCCAGCGTCAAAAACACCTTGAGCGCCTGTGCCACCGCCCAGGCCAGCGCCGCGGCCTGAATGGGACGGCTGCCGATGATGTCAAGCAGTATATTCACTGGTCGTAACCCCCTGTTATTTCTTCCTCATGCGCAGCTTCTCCGCGTAGGCGCGCATGAACCACGCGCTCTCGCCGAAGCGGGCAAGCGCATCCTCCGCCTGATCCCACAGATACGCGGATTTTTCCCTGGACGCCTCGACGCCCACCAGGGCGGGCCACGTCATTTTGCCCCGCTGCGCGTCCATGCCCGTCTGTTTGCCCATCTGCTGCGCATCCCCCTGGACATCGAGCAGATCATCGTCGATCTGGAACGCCAGGCCCACACACATGCCAAACCGCGTCAGCGCGCGGAAATCCTCCTCGTCCGCGCCCGCGATATACGCCGCGGCCAGCAGCGGCGCGGTCAGCAGATCCGCCGTTTTATGCGCGTGGATATAGGCCAGCCTGTCCGCGTCCGGCTCCATATGCTCGCTGAGCAAATCGAGGCTCTGTCCGGCGATCATGCCGCTCACGCCTGCGCGGCCGGCGATGGCGTTCATCGCCATCACATGTCCCTCCAGGTGCTCAGGATGCGCCAACGCGTTTTGCAGCATGCACTCATACGCATAATTGAGCAGGGCATCTCCGGCCAGAATCGCGTGTCCCACGCCGTACACCTTGTGGTTCGTCAGCCGGCCGCGGCGGTAATCGTCGTCGTCCATGCCGGGAAGATCGTCGTGAATCAGCGAATAGGTGTGGATCATCTCCAGCGCCGCGGCGGCCGTCCTGGCCTCCTCCACGTCGCCACCGAGCATCTCGCAGGCCGCCAGCAGCAGCACGGGGCGCACGCGCTTTCCGCCGGCCAGCAGGCTGTAACGCATCGTCTCACACAGGTGAGCAGGGATCACGCCGCCCATCTTCGGGCAATCCTCCTGCGTCTGCGGCAAAAGCGCCGCGATGGTTTCCTCCACCATGCCGACATAGCGGCCGTATTGCGCCTGATACATGTGCTTCATTCCCCTTCAAACGGTTTGATTTCCGCCGTGTCGGGATCGATCTGCTCGATCCGCCTGCGATGCTGCGCGAGCAGCTCCTCCAGCTGGGAGACCACGGCCATGCCCTGCTCGTATGTCTTGATCGACTCCTCCAGGGA
>JAUNJB010000123.1 GCA_030535375.1 Clostridia bacterium
TGCCGATCAGCTGCTCGGCGGTGGAATCCCGGTCATCGTCCGGGTAGTAGACGATGCTCGACTGCGGATCGGTGACCTGCAGGCCGGCAATGGCCTCCAGCAGTTCCTTTTGCCCGTTGCCGGAGATGCCCGCAATGCCCAGGATCTCGCCGCTGAACGCCTCGAAAGAGATCTGATCGAGCACGCGCACACCCTCCGCGTTGGTCACGCTCAGGTTGTGCACGCTCAGGCGCAGATGCCGGTTCACCGGCTGCGGGCGCTCGATGTTGAGCTCCACCTTCTTGCCGACCATCAGCTCGGTGAGGGAGGACTCGGTCGCCTCGGCGGTCTCCACCGTGCCGGCGTATTCGCCCTTGCGCAGAATGGCGACGCGGTCGGAGATGGCCAGCACCTCGTGCAGCTTGTGCGTGATGATGATGATGGACTTGCCGTCCGCTTTCATATTGCGCATGACGGCGAAGAGCTTGTCCGTCTCCTGCGGCGTGAGCACGGCCGTCGGCTCGTCGAGGATGAGAATCTGCGCGCCTCGATAGAGCATTTTGATGATTTCGAGCGTCTGCTTCTGGCTGACGCTCATCTCGTACACCTTCTGATCGAGGTCGATGTCAAAGGCATAGCGTTCGCAGATGGCGCGCGCCTTGGCCTTGATCGCCTTGATATCGTATTTTTCCCTGTGGTCGAGCACGAGCGCGATGTTCTCCGCCGCGGTGAATACATCGATCAGCTTGAAATGCTGGTGTACCATGCCGATGCCAAGGGCATAGGCGTCCTTCGGGCTGCGGATTTCGACCGGCTTGCCGTCCACCGCGATTTCGCCGCTGTCGGGGTAGTAGATGCCGGCAATCATGTTCATCAGCGTCGTTTTGCCACTGCCGTTTTCGCCGAGCAGGGAGAGGATTTCGCCGCGGCGAACGCTCAGGGAGACGTCGCGGTTTGCCTGAACGCTGCCGAATGTCTTGGTGATGTGACGCAGTTCAATGGCGTATTCCATGTGGGGCCGCTCACTCCTTACTGTTGATCAAAGACGCGAAAAGGGAAGCTGAATGAGAGCTTCCCTTTTCCGAGCCGGGCCGGGTGGCCGGGCGTTTCGTGCTCGTTTACTGAGCGTCCTCCACGATGCCGTCGATGCGCAGGGCAAAGTACGGAGCGCTGCGGAAAGTGGACTCCTCAAACACGCCGTCCACGATCGCCTCGTAGGTCTCGCCCTCGTAGATGGCGGTCATGGTGGAATAATCCATGAAGGTCATGTCGCACGGAGCGCTGGTGACGGTTTCGCCGCCGACGGTGAAGACCGCGGTGTCAAAGACCTTCAGGCTGCCGTCCTTGATGGCCGCCTCAACCTCGGCAACCTTCTCCGCGGTGCCCGCGGCGCAGGAGGCGCCCAGCTCGGTGATGGCGACGGCGTCGGTTTCATAGCCCTCCGCCCAGTTCTGTTCGATCGTCTCGCCGTTCATCTTCTTGGTGAACAGCTCCTTGTAGAACACGGACCACTGGTTGGTGGCGGAGGTCAGGGCCGCGGTCGGCGCGGTGGGAAGCATGTCGATGTTGTAGCCGATGGAGTAGCAGACGGTGCCCGCGTCAAGCAGCTTCTGCACGGCCGCCGGGGCGCCGGTGGAGTCCGCGTGCTGGCCGATGATCACGGAGCCGTTGGCCACGAGCGCCTCAGCCGCAGCGCCTTCCTTGTCGATATCGAACCAGGAGTTGGTGTACATGACCTCCATCGTCACATTGGGCACGATGGAGCGCACGCCCAGGAAGAAAGCGGTGTAACCGGAGACGACCTCGGCGTAGTTGAACGCGCCGACGTAGCCGATCTTCACGTTGCCGTCCGCGTCGAAGGAGTTGGGCTGCTTCTCGGCGGAAAGCTCGCCGGATTCGAGAAGCTCCGCCACCTTCATGCCGGCCACGACGCCGGACACGTAGCGGGACTCATACACCTTGGTAAAAGCGTTCTTGAGGTTGTCAAGGCCGGAGATGGCGGCAAAGTCACCGGTCATGGCGACGAAGTCGACGTCCGGGAACTCCTCGGCGGCCAGCGCCATATAGGTCTGATGACCATAGGAGTTGGAGATGATCAGGTTGCAGCCCTGGCCCACGAGGTCAAGCGCGTTGTCATAGCAGGTCTGATCCTCCGGAATCTTGTACTTCCAGATGATCTGGCTGTCGGCCAGCCCGAGATCAGCAGCGGCGGCCTTGATGCCGTTCATGTGGGCGAGGGTATAGCCCTCGGTTTCGTCGCCGACGAGGATGACGCCGATTTTCATGTCGTCCGCCAGGGCGGCGCAGGCGGCCAGGCAGAGCACGGCGGCGAGCACCAGAGCAATGATCTTTTTCATTCGTTTCTTCCTCCTTGATCATTATCCATACACAATAAAAAAGAAGACGTCGATATCATACCGCAAGATGCGTGCATTGTAAAGCCCAAAAAGGGCAAAAATGACGATTTTGTCGAATGAATCAGAAAAGTGATTAAAAAATGTTCGGAAATTGACGAAACTGGGTGCAGAAAAACCGCCGCGTTTCTGCGGCGGCTGCGGGTTCAGCGCGTGGGAATGATCTCCAGCCAGTAGCCGTCGGGATCGGTAATGAAGTAGATGCCCATCGCCTCGTTTTCAAAGCAGATGCAGCCCATCTCCTTGTGCAGCGCGTGGGCGGCCTCAAAGTCGCTGGCGCGGAAGGCCAGATGGAATTCGCACTCGCCAAGGTCGTATTTCTGCGGATGGTCGCGCAGCCAGGTGAGCTCCAGCTCAAAGCCGTTGGCATCGTCGGCCAGGAAAGCGATGATGTAGGAGCCGTCGGATGCGACATTGCGGCGCACCTCATGCAGGCCGAGCGCCTTGCCATAGAAGGCGATGGATGCGTTGAGGTCGGAGACATTGTAGTTTTCGTGAATCATGGAAAAGGTCATGGTGTGAGCTCCTTTCTGTATGTGAATTCTGCTCGGCTACAGTATATCACAGACGGCGGGCGAATGTGAAGCGGGGAAATGCATCATCCGGCATGCCGGGGTGCGGGCCGTCCGTGTCCAAAGTACAGGATTCGCGCACCCGATCCGCCGATGCGTGCCGCAGAGGTCCCGGATGGGAGATGAGAACACGGAGGCAGACACTCTTGTGATCTAGAGTCACAATGGACCGATAAACGGCGGTTTCAACCGCTTTGCAAGCAGAAAAAACAGGTAGAATCCCTCAGGGTGCTGCAATGAGCATACGAAACGGAGCAATACACGAGGAATTGGAGTACAATTATAGTCAGGATGACAATAAGGGCAAACGTCAGAATTTGAGCAGAGGTTAAGAAGCGTGCCAATTTTTCCACAGCCTGCGGTATTGGCCGAGCCAGCCAAGTCAACGCTCCACAACCCAGCGGCGCGGGAGAACAGGGGATAATCTTGAATTTTGTGTAAGCGCCTTAGCTTATCTCTTTTTTCGGACAATGCAGTGCATTCGCATGCCCTTTCGCCGTTCAAAGCACTCCACCGTAAGCTTGGCTTTTGCGCAGTATTGGCGGATCTCCGCTTCGCTCCGCATTGCCACATCGCCATGGCCCACAAGATGCGCAAGCGGCATTTCAATATGGTTGCACAGCCACAGGACAAACGTACCCGCCGTGTAATCGCGCAGAATCAATCTGCCTCCCGGCTTCAGGACTTTCTGTACGCTGTTAAAAAAATTCTGCGGGTTCGGATAGTGATGAAAGCTGTTGGCGCAGATAATCGCGTCGAAGCTGTTCTCCGAAAACGGAAGATTTTCGCAATCTCCAACGACAAATTCCGCGTTGGGGATATTCTTTTTCTTGGCCTGTTCAATCATTTTCGGCGTCAGGTCAATTCCTGTGTAATGCCTGTCCGGATATTTTTCCGAAAGCAAGGTGATCATGGGTGCCGGCCCGCAGCCCGCGTCAAGAAGCATGTCCCACGGCTCTTTTTCAAGCTCGGAGAGTATGTCGGGATAGTCCGCTTTGCACATTTCGTAAATCCCGGCCTTATCGGTTTCATAATCTTCCGCCGCCTTTGTAAACTCCTTTACGGATAAGTCTTTATATTCTTTTTCAGTCATGCTTTCGTTCCTCCAAATCGGAATTTTATTTAACAGAGGGCACGCGCGTCTACCATATCATCGTGCATATCCACGCAATAAAGGCACAGATAAACGGATACATAATTATGCGGATGATCTGGCTTTTCAAATTAAAACCGTATTTGTGATAAGCCTCGACCCCTTCAAGCTCGGGATAATAATGTTCAAAGAAGTGCGAGCGAGTCATCAGCAAAAAGTCAAAGCAGACCATATCATAAGCTTTATACACATAAAGTATAATCAAAAACCTCGCAAAAAACTGCCAGAAAGCGAAGCCATTACTCACTCCATCCCATACGGCAATAACGAAATCCGCTATAAGCATCAGAAGACCAACAATCAATAGTACCCATCCGAGTATATGCTGACCTTTGAAGCGTTCTGGTTTGGCTTGTACAAGTTTCTGTGCTTCTTTGGGTGCCGAACCCATCAGCCTTTTGTCCTGTATTAGTGCGACCACCGAAAACAGCATGAGGGAGATTCCCGAAATTGCAAGCAATGAAAGTAAAAACGTGACCATGTGTATGCACTCCCTTCTCATAAGTTCCGATTGCCACTGCGAGCGATTGATGCCAATGGTTAGCAACATCTAACTAATTGATAGTATAGCACCAGATCATCAATTTTTCAACCGCTGCGTCAGATTCTCACCCAACGCTCTTTCCTCAACACAAATTGAGTTCACCGCTTGACATTGTGGCAAGGAGCTCCTCTCTGTATGTGAATTCTGCTCGGCTGCAGTATATCGCAGACGGCAGGCGAATGTGAAGCGGGGAAATGCATCATCCGGCATGCCGGGGTGCGGGCCGTCCGTGTCCAAAGTACAGGATTCGCGCCCCCAATCCGCCGATGCGTGCCGCACTTGCTCGCATGGCTGCGCCGTTATGGTAGAGCAGAGGAAGGCCTGGGCGGGGCAGGCCCATCAACGCATCGCCAACGATGAGGGAGTGGCCCGCAATATCAAGCCCGATCGAACCGTTTGTGTGCCCTGGAAGGGCGACAACCTTGGCACAGATGCCGTAGGCGTTAAGGGAATCACCATCCTTGAGCAGCATGGAAGGAGAGAATGGGGGAATGCGCTCCCGGCGGAAATTGCGCATGGAGACAAAATGCATCAGCCTGCCCATGGGCGTCTGCGCGTACAAAGGCTGGAGCGTATTGTCTGCAAGCAAAGGCACATCCTCCCTGTTTATGGCAATGGGAGCGTGCAGTTTTTCCGACAGATATGCAGCGTTTTGCACATGATCCACGTGCCCGTGTGTGAGCACGATGAGGCGGATGTCAAAGGGACTGCATGCCTTTAGAATGCGTTCACGGTGCTTTTTCATGCCCGTGTCAACGAGAACAGCCACGCTTCCGTTCTGAATGATGTAGCAATTGACGGTGCCGCATCGGACTCGGTGAATCTGCTCCATATCTGTCCCTCCATCGCTTTGTAGTGCCGTACCTATTATAACAGTGAAGCGAAAAATGTCAACGAACAGGGAGTGCGCCGCATTTGACGGATTTCTTTATGGAATGAGATTCTTTTGATGGGGCTCTTGTAACCCGCGGATAAATGTGCTATATTAAGGATCGTATACACTTGCGGGCAAAGACGGCATGGGAAGGAACCGGGCGGCGTCCGCGATCATTTTGCCAACACAGGACAAAGGCATGGAGGGGACAAGGATGTCGCTCAAACGCTCGCGCGCGGATCTGCGCGGCACACTGATCGGGGATCGCGCATTCTATGCGCAGGTGGTGGCTATTGTCGTGCCTATCATCATCCAGAATACGGTTTCCAACGTCGTCAGCCTGCTCGATAATGTGATGGTTGGCCGCGTGGGCACGCTGCAAATGTCCGCGGTCGCCATCGTCAATCAGCTGTTGTTCGTTTTCAATCTCTGCATATTTGGCGGACTGGCCGGCGCGGGCATCTTCGCGACGCAGTTTGCCGGCGCGCAGGATGACGAGGGCGTGCGTCACTGCTTCCGCGTGAAGTGCTGGATTGCGCTGGCCATGCTGGCTGCCGCATTCGGCGTGTTTTTAGCCGTGCCGGATCAGCTGATTTCGTCCTATCTGGCCGCGGGCACGAGCGAGGGTGACGCCCTCAGCACGCTCACCTTCGGGCGCGACTATCTGATGGTGATGCTCGCTGGGCTGCTGCCGTTCGCCGTGTCGCAGGTATATGCCAGCACGCTGCGCGAGGTGGGCGAAACGAAGCTGCCGATGCTTGCCAGCGTCGTGGCGATTCTGGTCAACCTCGTGTTTAATTATTTCCTGATCTTCGGCACGTTCGGCTTTCCGAAGCTGGGCGTGACCGGCGCGGCCATCGCCACTGTGCTCTCGCGCTATGTGGAGATGGCGATTATCATCATTTATACGCATGCAAAAAGCCATCGTTTCGCGTTCATCCAGGGCGCGTACAGCAGCCTGCATGTGCCGGGGCGCCTGTGCAGGGATATCGCGCTGCGCGGCATGCCGCTGCTGATCAACGAATTCTTCTGGTCCTCCGGCATGGCGGTGCTCCTTCAGTGCTATTCCGTGCGGGGGCTAGACGTGGTGGCCGCGTGCAATATCGCCTCGACGGTCAGCAATCTGTTCAAGGTTGTCTTCCTGTCGATGGGTAATGCGGTGGCGATCATGGTCGGCCAGGCGCTTGGGGCCAATCAGATCAGGAGGGCGAAGCAGACGGCCTGGCGGCTGATCGTCGTTTCTGTGGCGTCCAACGTGGTGATGGCGACGCTGCTCGTGGTACTCGCGCCGCTGATCCCCAACATCTACAACACGGAACCGCACGTGCGCGAGATTGCCAAGCAGATGCTGTGGGTCGTTGCGGCGATGATGCCCCTGTATTCGTTCTGCCACTGCTGCTACTTCACGCTCCGCTCCGGCGGACGCACGATCATCACCTTTCTGTTTGACAGCGTGTTCACCTGGGCAGTGAGCATCCCGACGGCGTATTTGCTGGCGAACATGACGGAGGTGTCCATCGTGCCGCTGTACCTGGTCGTGCAGTCTTTGGAGCTGGTCAAGGCCGTGATTGGCTTCATCCTGGTGGAAAAGGGCGTTTGGGTGCGCAACATCGTGGCCGCCGCGCCCGATGAGGATGCGGCATGCTGACGCTCAGGCCGTTTGACGAGACGCGCACCCGGCTGCTCTACGCCCATCAGATGCGCCGGGACTTTCCGCCAAGCGAGCTCAAGGAACTGCATACGATCCTGAACATGCAGCGCGCGGGGCGCTATGATGTGCTTGGCGCGTACGACGGCGGCATGATGGTCGCCTATGCGCTCGTGTATCGCCCTGAAGAGGGCGGCACGCTGCTGCTGGATTACCTGGCTGTCGAGGAACGGGCGCGCGGCAGGGGATATGGCACGGCGCTGCTTTCTGCGCTGCGCGCGCACTATGCCGCCTCTGCGGATGTCCTGCTGATCGAATGTGAACGGCCCAAGGCCGCGCCGGATGAGGCGCAGGCGCGCAAAAGGATTCGCTTCTATGTGCAGGCAGGAGCACAGCTGACCAATGTGCGCATCTGGCTGTTCGAGGTGGAATACAGCATCCTCGTGCTGCCCTGCACGGGGGATTTGCCTGCGCAGGACTGGGCAAAGCGCATGCTTTCGCTTTACCGTCAGATGCTGCCTCCGGCGATGTATGAGCGGAATGTACGGCTGATCCGAGGATGAGAGGACAAACGGAGAATTTCAAAAAGCAGAAGGTTGACAACTGTCGTTTCGGCTTTTCCATACAGCCTGCCTCACTTATGGATTCTGTTCGGTAAAACATGATCGCTTAAAACTCCGCCAACTTCGATTTGCCCTTGCGCGACTAAAGCGGCATTGACAAAGATAAAGGATTTGTCACATAAAAAGAGAGGTAACTCATACCGGTTATTGGGTATGGTTACCTCTCCTTTTATAATTAGGACACCGTATATTCCGGCTCGGAATCGATGAGCAGCCTTTCCCCGTCGTAGTCGACGGTCAGCTGCGTGCGCGGCTGGACATCCTCGGCGATGAGCTTGCGCGCGATGAGCGTCTCCACGGCGCGCTGCATGAACCGCTTGAGCGGGCGTGCGCCGTAGACGGGATCGTAGCCCTGCGCGACGATGAAGCCGCGCGCGGCGGATGTGAGCGCCATGGTGAGCTGCTTGTCCTTGAGGCGGCGGTTGAGATCGGCCACCTGAAGATCGACGATGCGGTCGATCTCCCCGCGGGTGAGCGGCTTGTAGAAGACGATCTCGTCGAGCCGGTTGAGAAACTCGGGACGGAAGTGCGTCTTGAGCATGCCCTCCACCTGTTTGCGCGCTGCCTCTGTGATCTGGCCGCTCTCGCCGATGCCCTCAAGGATCGCGGAGGAGCCGAGGTTGCTCGTCAGGATGATGATGGTGTTCTTGAAATCGACCGTGCGCCCCTGGGAATCGGTGATGCGGCCGTCGTCGAGCACCTGCAGGAGCACGTTGAACACGTCGGGATGCGCCTTTTCCACCTCGTCGAAGAGGATGACGGCGTAGGGCCTGCGGCGCACGGCCTCGGTGAGCTGGCCGCCCTCGTCGTAGCCCACGTATCCCGGAGGGGCGCCGATCAGCCGCGAGACGCTGTGCTTTTCCATGTATTCGCTCATGTCGATGCGAACCATGTTCTTCTCGTCGTCAAACAATGCCTGCGCCAGCGCCTTGGCCAGCTCGGTTTTGCCCACGCCGGTGGGGCCGAGGAAGAGGAAGGAGCCGATCGGCCGGTTCGGATTCTGGATGCCGGCGCGGCTGCGCAGGATGGCCTCGCAGACCTTTTCGACGGCCTCATCCTGCCCGATTACGCGCTCATGCAGCGTATCATCGAGATGCAGGAGCTTTTCGCGCTCGCCCTCCATCAGCTTGGAAACCGGAATGCCCGTCCAGCGCGCGACGATCCGCGCGATTTCCTCCTCGGTTACCTTGTCGCGCAGCAGCGTGCTGTCGCTCTTGGCCTCCTCGGCGAGCTTTTCCTGCTCGGCCAGCTCCTTTTGCAGCTGGGGCAGCTTGCCGTATTTGAGCTCGGCGGCACGGTTGAGATCGTAGCGGCGCTCGGCCTCGGCGATTTCGCCGCCCATGTGCTCGATTTCCTCGCGGAGCTTTTGCACCTTGCCGATGGAATTCTTCTCATTCTCCCAGCGTGCCTGCATGGAGGAGAACTGCTCGCGCATGTCGGCAAGCTCCTTCTGGATGACGGACAGGCGCTCGCGGGAGAGGGCGTCGTCCTCCTTTTTGAGGGCGGCTTCCTCGATCTCGTGCTGCATGATGCGGCGGCGCACGTCGTCAAGCTCCTGCGGCATGGAATCCATCTCCGTGCGGATGGTGGCGCAGGCCTCGTCCACCAGGTCGATGGCCTTGTCCGGCAGGAAGCGGTCGGTGATGTAGCGGTTGGAAAGCGTGGCGGCGGCGATAAGCGCGCCGTCTGTGATCTTTACGCCGTGGAACACCTCGTAGCGCTCCTTCAGGCCGCGCAGGATGGAGATGGTATCCTCCACCGTGGGCTCGTTCACCATCACGGGCTGGAAGCGGCGCTCCAGGGCCGCGTCCTTTTCAATGTACTTGCGGTACTCGTCCAGGGTGGTCGCGCCAATCAGGTGCAATTCGCCCCGGGCCAGCATGGGCTTGAGCAGGTTGCCCGCGTCCATGGAGCCCTCGGTCTTGCCCG
>JAUNJB010000124.1 GCA_030535375.1 Clostridia bacterium
AGCAGCACCGCGGCTCGGAGGAAAAGCCGCGCCCGGTGGTCAGCGAGCTTCGCCGCCGGCGCACCCGCCGGACCATGGCGGGCAGGATGCTGACGCTGTTTGTAGCGCTGGTGTTCGTCGGCCTGATCGCCGTGGCCGGCGTTCGGCTGTACCGGTCGATGTTCATCGTCTCGCGCATGCCGGATCTGGCCGGCGTGGATGCCGCGACGGCGGAGCGGCTGCTTGCCAGCGCCGATCTGACCGCGCAGCTGAGCTATGCCTACAGCGACACGCCGGAGGGATATGTCAGCAGCCAGGAGCCGGCGCCGGGCGAGGAGGTTCGCCGCGGCGCGCAGGTGACCGTCATCATCTCACGGGGCAGCGGGCTGGCGACGGTGCAGCGGCTTGTCGGCATGACGCAGGAGGAGGCGCTTACAAGCATCGCCGCGCAGGGCTTCGTCGCCGGGGAGACAACGGTCGCCCCCAGCGAAAAGCTGCGCGGCACGGTCATCGCCCAGTCGCCCGAGGCGGGCGCGAGCGCGCAGATCGGCAGCGAGATCGAGCTGACCGTTTCCGGCGGGCGCGTGATCGTGCCGGAGCTCAGCGGCCAGCGCGAGGAGGAGGCGCTTGCGCGCATCGAGTCGGTGGGGCTTGAGGCGGGCAGCATCGTCTATGAGACCGTGGACAGCGCGCGTCAGGATGGCGTCGTGCTCAGCCAGACGCCGGAAAAATTCACGGAGGTGCTCCCGGGCAGCGTGGTGGAGATGACTGTGGGCCTGTACGACAGGCGCAAGTATTCCGCGCCCGTGACGCTGACGGTCGACGTGCCCGAGGAGGGCGTGACCGTGCGCGTCACGCTCGTCGGCGAGGACGGCAAGGAGAGCGACATGTATGCCGCGACGCTGACGGAGGCGGGCAAAACCGAGATCAGCGTAAAGCTGCGCAGCGAGCAGGGCGGCGTGATGACCTGGCGGCTGTATCTGGACGGCAGCTTCAAGAGCGAAGCGACCGCCGTGCTGCAATAGAGGCAGAGGTAGGGAATGACAGGCAGTATATTGAGAGGGATCGGAAGCTTTTACACCGTGCTGTCCGACGAGGATGGACAGGAATACACCCTGCGCGCGCAGAAGAAGCTGCGCCATCAGAGGCTGACGCCCATGGTGGGCGACCGCGTGCGCTTTGCGCCCGGCCAGGGTGAGGAGGACGGCTGGCTGGAGGAGATTCTGCCGCGCCGCAGCATGATGCAGCGGCCCAGCGTGGCGAATGTGGATATGCTGATGCTGGTGATGGCCAGCGTGCCGCAGCCGGATCTGCTGCTGTGCGACAAGCTGATTCTGCGCGCGGAAAGCGGCGGAATGACGCCTGCGCTGTGCGTCAACAAGGTCGATCTGGGCGATGAGCTGGCGCAGTCCATCCGCCGGGAATACGCGGGCACGCGGCTGCGCGTGTTCAGTGCCAGCGCGAAGACGGGCGAGGGAATCGCCGAACTGCGCGAGGCCATGCGCGGAAGGGTGACCTGCCTGGCGGGGCAGTCCGCCGTGGGGAAGAGCTCGCTGCTCAACGCGCTGTTCGGGCTGAATCTGGAGACGGGCGGTCTCAGCCGCAAGACGGAACGCGGCAGGCATACCACCCGCCGCTCCGAAATGATGTATCTGGACGGCATGTTTGTGCTGGACACGCCGGGCTTCAGCCTGCTTGAAATCGACGAGGCGATCGAGCCGCAGGCGTTTGCGGAGCTTTATCCCGAGTACAACGAACTCGCGGGCGAATGCCGTTTTCAGCCGTGCCTGCACGACAGGGAGCCGGGCTGCGCGGTGCACGCCGCCGTCGACGCGGGGCGGCTGAGCCCGGAACGCTGGGCGCGCTACCGGCAGCTCCTCGGCGAGGTGAAGGAAAAATGGAAAGGACGTTACCTATGATCGAGATCTCTCCCTCCGTGCTCGGCGCGGATCTGATGCGTCTGGGCGAGGAGATCGGCATGGTGGAGTCTCTGGGCATCAGATGGCTGCACCTTGATCACATGGACGGGCACTTTGTGCCCAACATCAGCTTTGGGCCGGATTTTGTGGCGGCTATGCGCAGGCAGACCGGGCTGCTGCTCGACGTGCACCTGATGCTCAGCAATCCCCTGCGCTACATTGACGCGTATGCCAGGGCGGGCGCGGATCTGATCACCGTACACGTCGAGGCAGAGGATGACGCCGCGGCCATGCTGCGTGAGATTGCGGCGCATGGCGTGAAGGCCGGCATCAGCATCAAACCGGGCACGCCGCCGGAGGCCGTCCGTCCGCTGCTGCCGCTGTGCGATCTGGTGCTGGTGATGACGGTGGAGCCGGGCTTCGGCGGCCAGAGCATGCGGGAAGACTGCTTGCAAAAGCTGCCCGCGCTGCGGGAGATGATCCGGGAGAGCGGGCGCGATATTCTGCTGGAGGTCGACGGCGGTATCAAGCAGGAGAACGCGGGCCTGGCGATCGCGGCGGGTGCGGACGTGCTGGTCATGGGCACGGGGCTGTTCCGCGCGAAGGAGCCGAGGGCCGTGGTGGACGCGGTGATGAAGGAGGCGGCGGCATGCGGGCGCTGATCGTGCTGGGCGGAGAGGCGCCCGGCGGCGCGCTGCTTAAAAGCTGCATGCGTGACGCCGATCTGACGATTGCGGCGGACAGCGGCCTGGCGGCGTTTGATGCCGCGGGGCTGATGCCCGATCTGCTCGTGGGGGATATGGATTCCGTGGCGCCGGAGGTGCTCAGCCGCTATGAGGGGCGCCTGCCGGAACACCGCCTCAGCTCCATCAAGGACGATACGGACGGCGTCGATGCGCTTGACTGGGCGATTGCGCGCGGCGCGACGCATATCACGCTGCTGGGCGCGCTCGGCGGGCGGCTCGATCATGCGATGGCGAACGTGATGCTGCTGGTGCGCGCGCACGAAAAAGGCGCGCAGGCGCGGATTCTCAGCGAGACGGTGCGCATCGCGCGCGTGGACGGCGAGGCCGTGCTCAGCGGCGCGAAGGGCGACACGGTGTCGCTCGTGCCGCTCGGCGAGGCGCGCGGCGTGACGCTCACGGGCTTCTTTTACCCGCTGAACGATCACACGCTCACGAGTGATTATCCTCTGGGCGTGAGCAATGTCGTCACGCAGGATGAGGCGACGGTTTCCGTCGCGCAGGGCGATCTGATCATGTTCCACTACTACACGGCCTCCTGAACGCCTGGGCATGCGCAAGGGGATTCCTGGCCCCGGCTTCAAAGCGAGCGGACTTTGTTGCCGGCGAAGTCCGTTTGGATATATTGAGAGCGCCTGCCGCAGGCAGGCGCTCTTTTGCATCGAGGCTTATTTTTTTCTGCCGTGCTCATACTCCCTGAGCGCGGCGATGGCCTCCTTGGACAGCGGAATCAGCGCGATCATGTTGAAGATGGTCATCAGCGCGATGCCCATGTCGCCCAGATCCCAGACGAACGTGTATGCCGCCAGGCCGCCGGCAAAGAGCATCGCCAGCGCCAGCAGCTTGTAAAGGGTCTGCGAGGTCCAGTTGTCCCCAAAGAGATAGGCGACGTTTGGACGGGCGTAGAACAGGATGCCGATGAATGTCGAAAAGCTGAACAGCCAGAGAACCACGGCGATGAATATGACGCCGAAATCGCCCATGTGGTGGCGCATGGCGGTTTGAAGGAGATCCATGCCCGCGAGCCCGTCCGTCAGCCCGTCGGGCGTAAGCAGCATGATGAACGCCGAGCAGCTGCATATGACGATGGTGTCGATGAATACACCGAATGCCTGGAGCAGCCCCTCCTTGGCGGGAGAATCGATGTCGGCGGCGGCAGCGGCGCAGGGTGCGGAGCCCGAGCCGGCTTCGTTGGAGAAGAGGCCGCGCTTGACGCCGTTCATCAGCACGGCGCCGAAGCCGCCCGCGGCCACCTGGCGCAGGCCGAACGCCTCGGAGAAGATGCGCGAGAACACGGCGGGCAGCTGCGCCGCGTTGCGCACGATGATGAAGAGCGTGATGAGGAAGTAGAGGCCCGACATGAACGGCACGATCACGTCGAGCACGCGCACGGTGGCGTTTCTGCGCAGGACGATGACGGCGGCCACGGCGACGAGCAGAAGGGTGGAATACAGCGGCGGGACGCCAAAGGCATTGTAGAAGGACGAGGAGACCGAGTTGCCGATGACCTGGCTGATGCCGCACCAGCAGATCAGGCCGGAGAGCGCGAAGAGCATGGCAATCGCGGAGCGCTTTTTGCCGTCTTTGGAGAACAGCCGGTGGATATAATACGCCGGGCCGCCGCGAAAGCCGCCGTAGAGCGGGTCCTTTTCCTTGTAGAGCTGGGCGAGCGTGCCCTCGGCAAACGCGGTTGAGGAGCCCAGCAGCGCCGTCACCCACATCCAGAACACGGCTCCCGCGCCGCCGGCGGAGATCGCGGCAACGACGCCGACCAGATTGCCCATGCCCACGCGCGTGGCGGTGGAGATGATCAGCGCCTGAACGCCGGAGATGGCGTGATTTCTGCTGAGATCGCGCTTTTCCGTCGCGACCTTCAGCATGTCGGGAAAGAGGCGGAAGGGGAGAAAGCGCGTTCTGACGGTGAAATAAATGCCCGCGGGAATCAGAATCAGGATGAGCAGGGAGATGCCCACGGAGCTTCCGCCGGGCAGCGGAATCGTGATGAGATCGCCCCAAAGCAGGTTGAAGAGCGCGTAAAAGAGTGATTTGGCGGCTTGTGAGATCGGCTGTAGTGCAGACATGCGCGTGTTCCTCCCCTTGATGGGCCGGCGTGGCCGGCAGCCCCATACGCTGAAATGGGGCTTGTATTCTTCTGAGCTTCAGTATATAGTAAAAGTGATCATCTGTAAAACTGATAATTATGATTCTAATCATCGAAAAATTCGATGGAGGCGCGTATGGATATCAGAAGTTTGAGGACATTCATTCTTGTGGCGGAAATGAGCAGCTTCACCCGCGCGGCGGAGGCGCTGGGCTATGCCCAGTCCACGGTGTCCTTCCAGATCCGGCAGCTGGAGACGGAGCTGGGCGCACAGCTCTTTGAGCGGATCAATCATACGATCATGCTGACGCAAAAGGGGCGCGAGGTGCTTGATTACGCCCACAGGATCAGCAAGCTGGCCGGGGAAATGGAGTCGAGCATCAGCGAGGAGAAGGACGTGCGCGGCCATGTGCGCCTGGCGATGGCCGATTCCCTGTGCGATTCGCTGCTCAGGGAGCATTTCGCCGAGTTCCGAAGGCGATGGCCGGGCGTCACCCTTAAGATCATTGCGGCGGGCACGCAGGAGATGTTCCGGCTGCTCAATCACAACGAGGTGGATGTGATTCTGACGCTCGACAGTCATATCTATAATACCGATTATGTGATCGCGCGGGAGGCGCGCGTGGGGGTGCACTTCGTGGCGGAGCCGGGGCATCCGCTCGCCTCCGGGGCGCGCGTGTCGATGCAGGAGGTGGCGGCGCAGCCCTTTATCCTCACGGAAAAGGGCATGAGCTACCGGCGGCTGATGGACGAGCGGCTGGCCTGCATGTCGCTGGAGATTCAGCCGGTGCTCGAAATCGGCAGCACGGAGCGAATCTGTTCGCTGGTCAGGCAGGGGGTGGGAATGTCCTTCCTGCCCGATTACGTGACGGCGCAGGAGATTGCGGCCGGGCGCATGGCGCGCGTGCACACGCAGGACTTTGACGTCGAGGTGTGGAAGCAGATGATCTATCACCGGGACAAGTGGGTTTCGCCGCAGATGGAGGCCGTCATCGCCTACTGCGCGGATAGGGAATTCTCCTCTCCGGGGGAAAAGACAACATAGCCGGCGGCGCGCATAAATTCCCGCATGAATTTTGTCCGGCCGATAGGTTTTTTGGCGGCGGATGTCGAATAGGATGAAGCGTCCGTCTGTGTGCATGATTGGATCAGGCGAAGGGAGGCACGGCTTATGACCATCAGGGAACGGCTGGAGGAGCAGGAGCGCAGTACGCTCAGCCCCTACGCGGCGCTCAGCAGCGAGACGAAGGGACGGCAGAAGCCGATCTCTCCGGACGATATGCGCACGGTGTTTCAGCGCGACCGAGACCGTATTCTGCACTGCAAATCCTTCAGGCGGCTCAAGGGAAAGACGCAGGTGTTCATATCGCCCCAGGGCGATCACTACCGCACGCGATTGACGCATACGCTGGAGGTCACGCAGGTGGCCCGCACGATTGCCCGCGCGCTGCGCCTCAATGAGGACCTGACGGAGGCCATCGCCATGGGGCATGATCTGGGGCATACGCCCTTTGGTCATACCGGCGAGGAGGCGCTCAACAAGCTGATCGAGGGCGGCTTTGAGCACCGCGTGCAGAGCAGGCGCGTGGTGGAGGTGCTTGAAAACGGCGGCCAGGGGCTTAATTTGACCTGGGAGGTGCGCGACGGCATCGAGCATCACTCCGGCAAGGTGCGCCCGAAGACGCTGGAGGGATGCTGCGTGCATCTGGCGGACAGAATCGCCTATATCAATCATGACATCGACGACTCCATCCGCGGCGGCGTGCTGCGCGCGGATGATCTGCCCGAACGGGCGCTGCGCACGCTCGGCCGCACCCATGGCGAGCGTGTGGGCACGATGATTTCGAGCGTCGTGCGCTACTCAATGGACAAAAGCGACGTGCAGATGGAGCCGCACATCTGGGATGCGCTCATGGATCTGCGCGCGTTCATGTTTGAGCGCGTGTACGCGCGCGACTGGGCGGCCAACGAATCGCAGAAGGCGGAGCACATCGTCACCGAGCTGGTGCGCTATTATATGGAGCATCCCACGCAGATGCCCAATGAGTATCTGGAAATTACGTACCGCGAGGGAACGCAGCGCGGCGTATGCGATTATGTGGCCTGCATGACCGACGCATATGCAGTAAAAACATATCAAAAGCTGTTTATTCCGCCGTTTTTTGACGGAATTGGATGAAAAGAATGACATTCACGCGAAAAAAGTGCATCAGATATGCAGGAATGCGGGAAAAAGCGGCGAAAAAGAGTAGGACGGTGAAGGACGTTGGCAGGCAGATTTCCTCAGCAATGGCTTGATGAGCTGCGCGAGCGGGCCGACATCGTACAGGTGGTCTCCCGGTATGTGCAGCTGACGCCCAAAGGCGGGCGCTATTGGGGGCTATGCCCCTTTCACGGGGAAAAGACGGCCTCTTTTTCTGTCAATCCGCAGCGCCAGATGTATTATTGCTTTGGCTGTCACGCGGGCGGCAGCTCGATCAACTTTGTCATGGAAATGGAGCACCTCGAGTTCCGGGACGCTGTCAAGCTGCTGGCCGAGCAGGTGCACATGGAGCTGCCGGAAATGGTCGGGGGCCATGAGGACGCGGTCAGCAAATCGGAGAAGGACAGGCTGTATGAGGCCAACCGCCAGTGCGCACGGTACTTTCACGGCCAGCTTTGGAAGCCCGAAAACGCGCAGGTGCTCTCGTATCTGTATAACCGTGGGCTTGACGACGGCACGATCCGGATGTTTGGCCTCGGCTCCACACCGCCGGTGAGCGACGGCGCGACGCGCGCGCTGCGCGATCAGGGATTTACGGACGATGAGCTTGTGCGCGCGGGCATCAGCGTCAGGCGCGACGGGCGGGTCTACGACATGTTTAGGCAGCGTGCGATCTTCCCGATCATCGATGCGCAGGGGCGCGTGCTCGGCTTCGGCGGGCGCGCGCTGGGCGATGCCAAGCCCAAGTATCTCAATACGGGCGATACGCCGGTGTTCAACAAGCGCCTGGGCGTGTTCGCGGCCAACCTGCTCAGGAAGCAGCGGGGGCTGAAGCGCGTCATCCTGGTGGAAGGCTATATGGACGTGGTCTCGCTCGTGCAGGCCGGTGTGCCCGGCGTTTGCGCGACGTTGGGCACAGCGCTCACCATCGAGCAGGCGCGCCTGCTCAAGCGCTATGCGCCGGAAATATGGGTATCCTATGACGGCGACGCGGCCGGGCAGCACGCCATCCTGCGCGCGCTGGAGATCTTTGAGCAGGAAGGCGTGCCGGCAAGGGTGCTCGATTTCCCCGGCGGCATGGACCCGGATGAGTTTATCCGCGCCTATGGCCCGCAGGGAATGGATCAGCTTGAGCCGGTGGACGCCACGGCGTACCGCATGAAGCAGGAGATGGCGCAGCACGACCTGTCCACCCAGGAGGGGCGCACGGCATACGCCATCGCGTGCGCGAAGCATCTGACCAAGGTCAAGGAGCCCGTCCAGCTGGAAAATTATGTGAAGCAGCTGATGCTCTCCACGGGCTTTACGCGGGAGGTGCTCCTGGCGCAGATCGGCCGGACGGAGATGATCGCGCAGGACAAGCGCTCCGTGTATCGCCATGCGGCCAGGCCGCTGGAGGAGAAAAACGAGGGCGTAGACACAGAAACCGCCGCCGCGGAAAAGCAGCTTCTTCTGATGCTGGCCGAGGGCGGCGTGGAGCCGGGCACCGTGACGGCGGAGGATTTTATCACGCCTGAGCGCCGGGAGCTGGCGCAGAAGCTGCTCGCGGGCATGACGCCCGGCGCCATACTGGAAGAGATGGAAGACGAGGACAAGCGTGCCCGTGCGGCTCACGTGCTGCAAAAGGAAAGCGGCGCGGTGGGCGAGGCGCAATTGCGCATGACGGGCGATTGTTTGCGCATCCTGCATAAGAAGCGGATCGAGGAAAGGATCGCCGCGCTGACGCAGGAGGCGGCAGGGCTCAAGGGCGAAGATAAGCGCAGAACGCTTTTGAAGATACAGGAACTGACGAAGGAAAGGCAGACGGCCGGAAGAAAGGAATGATTTCTCATGGCACTGACACGTGAACAGGCGCAGCAGAAGGTGAAGGAAATCCTCGACCTGGCGCGCAATGAGAAAAAGACGCTCACCTATCAGGAAGTGATGAACAAGCTCAGCGAGCTGGATATCGATGCGGATGCGATTGACGCGGTGTTTGAAACGCTTGAAGCCGAGGGCATCAGCGTGGTGAGCGGCGCGGAGGACGACGCGGCCGCCATCGTCCCGGAGGTCGTGGAGCCGGATATTGACCTGTCCGTGCCGGAGGGCATCAGCATCGACGACCCGGTGCGCATGTATCTCAAGGAGATCGGCAAGGTGCCTCTGCTCACGGCGGACGAGGAGATCGAGATCGCGAAAAAGATGCTCGAGGGCGGCGAGGAGGCCGAGGCGGCGAAGAAGAAGCTCGCAGAGGCGAACCTGCGCCTGGTCGTCTCCATCGCCAAGCGCTATGTCGGCCGCGGCATGCTGTTTCTCGATCTGATTCAGGAGGGTAACCTCGGCCTGATCAAGGCCGTGGAGAAGTTTGACTACACCAAGGGCTTCAAGTTCTCCACCTACGCGACGTGGTGGATTCGCCAGGCGATCACCCGCGCTATCGCGGATCAGGCGCGCACCATCCGCATTCCGGTGCA
>JAUNJB010000125.1:0-4691 GCA_030535375.1 Clostridia bacterium
GGATGATCAACGTCTTCCGAAAGGACTATCTCGCCCGCGTCTGTGAGATGGATACGTTCCATGTCAAGTATCCGTTCTCCCAGGCGACGTTCAGCCGCATCGCGGAGTGGATGTTCGATTTTGCCCGGAATACGTTGGAAAAGACGGCCGTCAGGCATCCGCTTTACCGGCGCGCGCTGCCGCTTCCCGAATTGGCGGAGCGGACGGAACCCGTGATGAACAGGACGTTTCTCTCCGGCGAGGGGTGGCTCATTCCCGGGGAGATCATGGAGTACGCCGAGCAGGGGGTAAGCGCGTTTGTCGTGCTCCAGCCGTTTGGCTGCCTGCCCAATCACATCTGCGGGCGCGGCGTGATGAAGCGGATCAAGGAGGAATACCCCGCGATTCAGATTCTTCCGCTGGATCTTGAGCCCGACACGAGCCTGGCGAACGTGGAAAACAGGCTTCAAATGCTGATCATGAATGAAAAGAGCCGCGCCGTGTTTACCGCGCCGCGGCAAGAGTAAGCTGAGGACAGAGGGACTGTCAGGATCAGAACCAGATATTCTAAGAAAAAACTGAGCATTTTCGGTTTTCAAGGAGGTTTCCGTCTGCCGCCGTCAGTGACGGAAACGGACGGATGGAAACGGAAAGCCCTTTGGCGGAACGCCGGAAAGGGCGCTGCGCCTATGGCTGACGCGCCCGCTGCGCGAACGCAGGAAACGCTGAAAGCGCGGCCGTGCGAGTGCCCCGGATGGAGCACCAAAAGGCTCGATTTCGTTAGAAACCGTTTTCTTAGAACGTTTGGCATGATCCTGACAGTCCCTTTTTCTGTCCGATCGGACACGGTATGCCGACGGAGGCATATCGGTGAAATCGGATGTATTTTGAAGAAAAAGGCGCGTGCAGGCGGAATGAGCGCACAAAGACAGGTTTTTTCATCAAAGGGCTTGACAAGCTGCATCAACTGTATATACTGTATATATACAGTTTGAAGGGAGCGAACAGCATGTGAATCTGATCATCAGCAATGCATCGGGGCTGCCGATCTACGAGCAGATTGTCACCCAGATCAAGGGCCGCATCCTGAGCGGCGCGCTGGAGGAGGGAGAGATGCTGCCCTCCATCCGCGCGCTGGCCAAGGATTTGCGCATCAGCGTGATCACGACCAAGCGCGCTTACGACGAGCTTGAACGGGAGGGACTCATCTGCACGGTGGCGGGCAAGGGATGCTTCGTCGCCGCGCGCAATCCGGAGTGGGTCCGCGAGGGGCTGCTCCGCGAAATCGAGGGGCACATGCAGAAGATCGCACAGCTGGCCGTGCAGGCGGGCATCAGGGGGGATGAGCTGTGCGAGATGTTCCATGCGCTCGGATTGGAGGATGGCGATGAACGCGATTGAATGTAAGGACATCTGCAAGCGCTATGGCGGCTTTGCGCTGGAGGACGTGAGCTTTGTGCTGCCGCAGGGATGCGTGCTGGGGCTTGTGGGCGAAAACGGCGCGGGCAAATCGACGCTGATCCGCATGATGCTGGGCGCGTGCAGGGCGGACAGCGGAAGCGTGAATGTGCTGGGCAGCGAGGCATCGGGCGGCGCGGATTTTGCCCGCGTCAAGCAGGATATCGGCGTGGTGCTCGACGAGGCCTGTCTGCCGGAGGAGCTGAACGCCGCGCAGATCGGGCGGACGATGAAGGGCGTCTACGCGCGCTGGGACCAGCAGGCGTACGAGGGATACGTGGAACGCTTTGCGCTGCCGCGAAACAAATTGGTCAAGGATTATTCCCGCGGCATGAAGATGAAGCTGGCGCTGGCCGCGGCCATGAGCCACCGGGCGAAGCTGCTCGTGCTCGACGAGGCGACGGGCGGGCTTGATCCCATCGTGCGCGATGAAATCCTCGACCTGTTCAACGAATTCACCAGGGACGAGACGCACTCGATCCTGCTCAGCTCCCATATCGTCTCCGATCTGGAGAAGATCTGCGATTACATCGTGTTTTTACACGAGGGGCGCGTGCTGATGGCCGAGGAAAAGGACGCGCTCGATGAGAAATACGCTGTGCTCACCCTCCTTGAGGAGGATGCGGCGGCGCTTGATCCCGCGTGCGTGCTGCGGACGATGCGCTCCCGCGGCGTGGTGCACCTGCTTATCAGGCGGGACAGGCTGCCCGTGGGCATGCCGGCCGGTCGCACGTCGATCGAGGACATCATGCTGCTTCTGACGAAGGGGGAGGCGCTTCAATGAAAGGCATTCTGCTCAAGGATCTGCTGTGCATCCGCAAGAATATCTGGGTTTGTGTGTTTATCATCGCTGTTTTTGGGTTATTCAGCGATAACGGCGTGGTGTTCGCGCTGTTTTACTCCATCATGCTCCCGGTGAACGCCATCGCGCTTGACGAGCGCTCCCGCTTTGAGCGGCTGCTGCCCGCCCTGCCCGTCAGCAGCCTGACCTATGTGCTGAGCAAATACCTGATTGCGTATGGCTTCATCGCGCTGACGGCCGTCCTCTCCATCGCGCTGCGCACGGTGAAGATGCATGCGTTCGCCGTCCCGGAGGAGCTGCCCGCGTTGATGGCGCTGTGCCTGCTGGCCACGGCGATCACGCTGGTTCTGATCTTCCGATTCGGCGTGGAGAAGGGGCGGATGATCTACATGGTGTCCGTCGTCGTGCAGGCTGGATTGCTGGGCGCGCTCGGCGCCATCATGGAGGAACAGACGCTCATCCCTCTGCCGGTGATCGGCTGGATCGCCTTCGCGCTGGCCGCCGCCGTCAACGTGGGTTCTGTGTTTGCGGCGCGGAATGTGTATGAAAACCGGCTGCTGGCATGAGTGCACGGCGCTTCATGACGGAAATTTGAGAGAGGCGGAGTGGAGCATATGGACAGATCCTTGATCGTGCTGCCCGTGGTGGCGGCAATAGGCGCGGCTTCGCTGATTCTGCGCGGGCGGGGAAGGCGTGCGCAGCGCGAGAAAATGGCCGCCCGATGGGGCAGGGCGGACCGGCCCAGGCAGCTGGACGCGGACGATTTCAGGGATATCGGGGCATATTGCCGCGAGCGCGGCACGCTGGAGCCCTGCGCGGTGGATGAGATCACCTGGAACGACCTTGATATGGACGCGGTGTTCGCCCGGCTTGACCGCGCGTGCAGCAACGTGGGCGAGGAGGTGCTCTACGACATGCTCCACCGCAGCGACGCATCTGATGCGGCCCTCGCCCGGCGCGCGAGGATCGTCGGGGCCGTCGCGCAGGATGCGCAATGCCGCACGCGGATGCGCATGGCGCTCTCGCGTCTGGGGCATGCGCGGTTCCACGGCGCGCACGCGCATCTGTTTCACCCGGAGACAAGACGCCCGGCGCACGCGGCCCTGTATCCGGTGCTCGGGCTTGCGCCCGTCGCGCTGGCGCTGCTGGGGCTGCTGTTTCCCGCCTGCTTCCTGGGTGTGGCGGTCATGTTCGCGGTCAATCTGGTGGTTTACTACCGCGGCAGCAAGGTGTTCATGAGGGAAATCGCCGCGGTGCGCCACATCGCTGCGGTGATTGAGACGGCACGGCGTCTGGAGCGCTGCCTGCCGCCGCAGCTTTCGGACATCGCGCAGGACATGCGCGCGCATGTGGAAAGGCTGCGTCCCGTCAGGCGCTGGAGCGCGCTGTTCGCCATGCAGAGGGTGAGCGACCTTGACTTTTTGACGGATTACGTGCGCATCCTCTTTCAGCTGGATATGATCTGCCTGTGCAGGCTGAGCGCATGCTTTGCGAGGGAAAACGAATCGCTGCGCGCGCTCTATGCGCTGATCGGGGAGATCGACGCCTGCCTGGCCGTGGCGAGCTGGCGCGACGCGCGCGGGGACACCTGCGTGCCGGAATTTGCGGATGAGATGCGCGTGACGGCGCAAAATCTGGTGCATCCGCTGGTGAAGGAGCCCGTGGGGAACGACATCGACTGGACGCGCGGCGCGCTGCTCACGGGCTCCAACGCGTCCGGCAAATCGACGTTCATCAAGGCGCTGGCGGTAAATGCGATTCTCGCCCAGACGGTGGGCGTCTGCACGGCGGGCGCCCTGCGCATGCCCCGTGCGCGGGTGATGACCTCGATGGCGCTGCGGGACAGCGTGCGCGGCGGGGAGAGCTATTTCGTTGTCGAGGTGCGCAGCCTGAAGCGCATGCTCATGCAGGTGCAGAGCGGTGACCGTGTGCTGTGCATGATCGACGAGATCCTGCGCGGCACGAATACCACCGAGCGCATTGCGGCTTCGGCGGCGTTTCTGCGCAGCCTGAATCGGGCGAACTGCCTGTGCATGGCGGCGACGCATGATCTGGAGCTCACGCGGCTGCTGGGGGATTACCGCCAGCTGCACTTCAGCGAGAGCCTCACGCCCTCCGGGATGGATTTCCCGTATAAGCTGGCGGAGGGGCCGAGCACCACGAGAAACGCCATCGCGCTGATGCGGCAGATGGGCTTTCCGCGGGAAATCGTGGAGGAGGCGGAGCAGGCCGCGGCGGGGTTTGACAGCGCCGGATGCTGGGATGCAGGAGGTTATTCGGCGCGTGGCAGATAATCGCGGCGGATAAAGGATTCCGATCAGAAAACAGCAAAAAAAGCGCGCCGTGCGCGCGCCGCTTCCGAAGCACTTCACATTCCAGAGTATTTCTGTGCGCGCCCCTGGTTTTTCGCGCAATTTCCTGGCGGCCAGTGGCCGCTGCCACTACCGAAAAT
>JAUNJB010000125.1:4791-9389 GCA_030535375.1 Clostridia bacterium
AATTTCCTGGCGGCCAGTGGCCGCTGCCACTACCGAAAATCGCTGCAAATCGCCCGATTTGGGCGGACGCGCCCGGTTTTTCGCGCAATTTCCTGGCGGCCAGTGGCCGCTGCCACTACCGAAAATTGCTGCAAATCGCCCGATTTGGGCGGAGGCGCCTGGTTTTTCGCGCAATTTCCTGGCGGCCAGTGGCCGCTGCCACTACCGAAAATCGCTGCAAATCGCCCAATTTGGGCGGACGCGCCCGGTTTTTTCCTTGTAATTAAAAAACATCGCGTTCGGCCGACTCTGCCGGATGCGATGTTTTTTTGATGGAATTATTCGCGAAGCAGCTTGATCCGCCTTACCGCCGCCTCGTCAGGCGTGACATAGAGCGTGCGTTGGTGCGTATAGATGACAAAGCCTGCGGGCGTGCCGCCCGGCTTTTTGATGTAGCGGCGCAGCGTCGCGTCGATGGGCACCTGCGCGGAGCGGCAGCCCTTTGAGTAGTATGCCGCGAGCATCGCGGCTTCCGCCAGCGTGGTTTCCGGCACGCTTTCGCTGTGGATCAGCACGTGGGAGCCGGGCATCTTCTGCGCGTGCAGCCAGGTCTCATCGCCCCTGGCGCCCATGGTCAGCCGCTCATTTTGCAGCGCGTTTTTGCCAACCTCGATTTCAATGCCGTCACAGGAGAGGAACTTCATCGGCTGGGAGGGCGCTTCCTTGCGCGGCTTGACACGCGAAACCGTCTGACGCACATGGCCGGAGGAGACCAGCATGGCGCGCAGCTCGGAGAGGCCCTGTGCGTCGGTGCATTTGCGCAGATCGTCCTCCATCTGCTCCAGGTATTCGAGCTCCTGTTCGGTTTTGGCTTTCTGCTCGGCGGCCAGCGTACGCGCGCCGCGCGCCTTCTGGTAGAGCTTGAAGTAGCGCTGCGCGTTCTGCGCGGGAGAGAGGGAGACATCCATCGGGATTTTTACGGTTTCGCAGGTCTCGCTGTAATAGTTTTCCACCTCGGCGAAGGGTTCCCCCTTCTTGAGACGGTAGAAATTGGCCTGAATCAGCTCGCCGTTTTGCCGGTATTCCTCCATGCGCGCCGCGCCGGCAAGGGCGTCATTCTGGATGGCGATCTTTTTTTCGCATCGCTCGATGTGATTCCTGAGCGTGTGCGCCAGACTGCCGGCGCGCTGGGCCATGCGTTCACGGCGGTCCCTCTCGTAGAAGTAGGCGTCCAGCGCGGCGCTGGGGCCGTCCTCGTAACGGGTGTACGGGGTCAGAGGGAGATGCGTCTGAGGGAAGGGGTAGATATCCGCGGGCAGGCCGTCGTCCGAGAGCGTGACGACGCACGGTGCAAGCGACTGGAGCCCGGAAAGATACGCCTCAAGGGCCCTTGCCGCGGCGGATACGTCGATCTCCTGAACGAGCGCGCCGGCGTCCACGCCGATGCGCGCGCAGGCCTCCCGGGATGCCTGCGGGGAGAAGCCCGCGATGGTCGCGCCGACGGCCTTTTCCAGCTTGCCGCCCGCCGCGAGCAGGCCGCGCTCGATCTCCTGCGCCCCGGCGCGCTCGGGATCGAGTTTGCCCTGCGAGGGCGGATACGCATAGGGCAGGCCGGGCAGCACCTGGCGCACGCGGGAGATATCCTCGCCGACGTGGCGCACGGCGTCGATGATCCGTCCGTCATCCGCGCGCAGGATGATGTTGGAATGGCGCCCCATGATCTCGATGACGAGCGTGCGCGTGACGGTGTCGCCCAGTTCGTTCAGGGTGCTGACGTCGATTTCCAGAATGCGGTCGCCGGCGATGCGCCGCACGGCCGTCACGCGTCCGCCGGTCAGATGCTTGCGCAGGAGCATGCACAGCATCGGCGGTTCCATCGGGCCGGTTTTGGCATGCCGGCTGAGGTGAACGCGCGCGGCATTGGGCGATGCGCTGAGCACGAGACGCTGGTTTGCGCCCTGTGCGCGGATGAGCAGGTGGATTTCGTCCCTTTCGGGCTGGATGATGCGATCCACGCGGCCATCCTTCAGCCTGGCATCGAGCTCACGCGCGACGAATCCGAGCATCACGCCGTCCATAGGCATGGGAAAAAACCTCCTTTGGGAAAGCGATGGGAAAAAATCCGCGCATGGCCGCCGCGAAAGCCTCATAGGATGCAGCGTGGCGCGCGCAGGGATAGACAACTTTTTTATTATACCATATTTTTAAAAAAGAAGCAAAGGAAAACCCGACGTGCTCCGCGCCGAAAAAGGCATGGCCGCGGGTGGCAGGGAATAGACTCAAGCGGAATGAACCGGCAAGGAGTGATGGAGGATGAAGTGGCCGAAGATGCCGAAGATCAGGTTTCGGCGGATGGACGTTGAGCGCGTGCTGATTGCGTGTTCCGCGGCGCTCGTACTGCTGCTGTCGATCCAGAATCGCGGCATAGAACAGGAGCCCTACGAGGAGCCGCTGGAGGACATCCCGCAAAGCGAGGTGGCCGTATCCGCGACCACGCAGGACATGCAGCAGACAGTCGTCTATTATGAGGACGGCGACGGATATCTGGTGCCGGTCCAGCGCGACGTGGTGCGGCAGGACGGCATTGCCAAGGCAACGCTCGAATTGATGGTGCAGAGCGCGCGAAACGACATGGATGCCGCGCGGCTGGGGCTCTCGCCCGTCGTGCCCGAGGGGACGACGTTTGATCTGGACATCTCGCAGGGGCATGCGCGGGTGGATTTGGGCAAGCAGGTGCTTGCGGCCGTGGATAAGGAGCAGGAGGAGAATCTGCGCACGGCCATCGTCTGGGCGCTGACGGAGTTTGACACGGTCAGCGATGTCAATTTCCTGGTTGACGGCCAGGCGAGAGACACGCTAACGCATGGCACGAACATCTCCGGTTCCTACACGCGCGTGGGCCTCAACCAGGAGGAACCCACCGTGGAGACGTTTGCCGGCGCGCAGGAGGTGCAGATGTACTTCCCGGCGCAGGACGGACGGCTGCTTGTGCCGGTTTCGCGCACGGTCTACGCCAGTGACGACGTGGCGACGGCTGTGTTTGAATTCCTGCGCGGGCCGAAGGAGGACAGCGGCCTGGAGACGCCGCTTCCCGACAGCGTGCAGCTGCTGGGCGTGAGCGTGCAGGACGGCGTGGTGACGATCAACTTCACCAAGGATTTTACGCAGATTGCCGAGCAGAGCGACGGCGGCGTGCAGGCGATGCGCGCACTGATGATGACCTGCACGCGGTATCCGGGCATCAAAAAGGTGAAGATCCTGGTGGACGGGAAGCCCTACCAATTGCCTGTGGACGACGTGCCGACGTTTGCCAACGTCGCTTCCGAGGTGGAGAGCCAGTTCCCGGAGGTCATGACGATCGAGTGACAGCTTTCAAAGAGGCCGAAATGCGCGAAGACGGTTTCGGCCTCTTTTTTTCTGTGCGGGATGGTGGTATAATGAAAAAAGTCCTCTCTATTGATATACCGATATGAAAGACAGGGGTTTCATGATGGAAGAACAGAAGCAGGCGCGCCCGCGGCTGATCGTGGCGAGCAACAACAGGAACAAGCTGCGCGAGTTCGCAGCGATTCTCGGCCACCGGTTTGATATCGTGTCCATGCGAGACGCGGGCATCGAGGCCGATATCGAGGAGAACGGCGCGACATTCGAGGAAAATGCGCTGATCAAGGCCAGGTACGTGATGGATGCCACGGGCTGCGCGGCTATCGCAGACGACAGCGGCCTGGAGGTGGATGCGTTGGGCGGCGAGCCGGGCGTGTACAGCGCGCGCTACTGCGGGCGCCACGGCGACGACGAGGCGAACAACGATCTGCTGCTCAAGAATCTGGCGGATGTTCCCGCGCCGCGCACGGGGCGCTATGTGGCAGCGATCGCGCTGGTGCGGCCGGGGCACGATCCCATCGTCGGCCGCGGCACGTGCGACGGGGAGATCCTGGAGCAGCGCCGGGGACATGGAGGCTTCGGCTACGATCCGCTGTTCCTGTGCGAGACGGGGGAGACGTTCGCGGAGGTATCCGCCGAGACGAAGAACGCGATCAGCCACCGCAGACGCGGCATTGAGGCGGTGCTCGCCGCGCTGGAGGCGGAGGCATGACGCGCGTGGGTGTGTTTTCCGACAGCCACGGCGATCACGATGCGCTCGAATGGCTGCTGGAGAAGATGGGATACATTGATGCGGCGTGCTTCCTGGGCGACGTGGCGTCGGACGCGGCGCATCTGCGGGGGCTGCTTGCAAAGATGCCCAACGAGCCGCCGCTCTACGCTGTGCGCGGAAACAATGACTTTGCCTCGACGCTGCCGGACGAGCTGCTCATCGAGCTTGGCGGCACGCGCATCTACATGACGCATGGGCATCTTTGCCACGGGCTGATGAATCTTTCCTATCGTGCGAGGGAGCAGGGTGCGCAGATCGCGATGTTCGGGCACACGCACGAGGCGTTTTACCAGTATGCCCACGGCGTTTGGCTGCTCAATCCCGGATCGGCGGGCAATTACTGCCGCGGCGGCCGGGCCAGGGCCATGCTTCTCACGCTCGGCGGGAAGACGCCCGCCGTGCAGGATGTGAAGCTGTGACGGTGCATATTTGCTGACAAAAAATTTGAAAAAAGTGGGCGAAA
>JAUNJB010000126.1:0-7375 GCA_030535375.1 Clostridia bacterium
CAGCGCCGGTCGCACCGGCAGCGCCAGTCGCGCCGAAAGCGCCGACTGCACCGGTCGCACCGACCGCGCCGAAAGCGCCGGCCGCCCCCGAAGCCCCGACGGCTTCGGCGTCCTCCGAGGATGAGAGCGCGCCTCGCCGCCGCCGCCGTCCTCCGGTCGATCCGAATGCCTGATCAGAAGTAAGGCTTGTTCAACGACCGCCCATCCGTCAGCGGATGGGCGGTTGTTTTGCCTGTGCGGACAGTTTGCGCCGCGCCCTTGCATTGACGGAACGTTCGTGGTATCATGGAGCCATCATGGGGATGTGTGCCCATTGCTGTTTGCGGAGGTTAAGAGGAATGAAGAACAGGGTGCTGAGCCTGGCGGCCGTCTGGCTGGCGCTGATCGCTCTGGTGTTCGTCTATACGGACCCGGAGGAATATACGTGGCGGTTTGATCAGACCGATTTGGAGCAGATTCTCGTCGGCGAGGAGACGGCGCAGGCGGCCCAGGATGCCGCGGATGCCCGCATGGATGAGGAGCGGGCCGAGGCACGTGAGCGCGCGGAGCACGGCCAGTGGGGCAAGGAAGACCTTTATGGCGACTTCTCCGCGTCGCTGCCTGCGATGGACGATGAGACGGGCCTCAATCTCATGTGGGGCCGGTATGATGTGACGGTATCGTATGCGTCGCCGGAGGCGTTTGCTCTGCGCGTGGTCAGCGCGGGACGCCAGACCTTTGTCGAAGACGGGGAGACAAGCGCCGCCGCAGGCGAGGGGACGGTGCAGTTCCGGTTTGCGCTGACGGATGCCGCAGAGCACGTGCGCCTGGCCTGCGCGCTGCCCGAGGGGGCAAGTGTCACGCAGGTCGTCTTCCACAAGGTGGGCGCGGGCGTGTTCTCCCGCGATCTGGCGGCGTATGCCCTTCTGGCGGGCGTTGTGCTCAGCGTGCTGCTCGTCCTTTCGTGGGACAGGAGCCGCGAGGGGGCCGCGCGCCGTCGCGATGCGCTCGTTCTGGTGGGCGCGGCGCTGTTTGCGAGCATGCCGCTCCTGTGGAACGGGCTGTATGAGGGGCATGATCTGTTTTTCCATCTCAACCGGATCGAAGGCATCGCCAGCGGCCTGCGTGCGGGGCAGTTTCCCGTGCGTATTCACGCATCCACGCTGCTTGGCTACGGCTACGGCGCACCGCAGTTCTATCCCGAGCTCTTCCTGTACATTCCGGCGGTGATGCGCAATCTGGGCGTGTCGCTGGCGGGCTGCGTGCGCGTGTTTGAGATCGGCATCAACCTGATGACGGCACTCGTCTGCTATGAAAGCGCGCGCCGCGTGCTGGGTTCGCGCCGTGTGGCGCTGGGCGCGTCCGTGCTCTATACGCTGTGCATCTACCGGCTGGTCAATCTCTACACCCGGGCGACGCTCGGCGAGAGCCTGGCGATGATCTTCTTCCCGCTGCTGATTCTGGCGATGGTGGAGGTGCTTGTGCGCGATGAGCGCAGGTGGCCGCTTCTCGCGCTGGCGATGACGGGCATTTTTATGAGCCATCTGCTCAGCACGATGTTCGCCACGCTCTTTTGCGCGCTGGCGGCGGTTTTGTGCCTGTCCCGCCTGATCCGCGAGCCAAGGCGCATTCTTGCCTGCGCGAAGGCGGCAGCTGTGACGGCGCTTTGTTCGCTTTGGTTCCTGATCCCGATGCTCGATTACACGGCGGACGGGATCAGCACCAGTGTCGTGCTCAACGCGGCGGAATACGTGCTGCATTTGGGCTCCTATCTGGTGGGCTTCTCCGGTGAAATGAGCAGCTCGGCCCAGATCGAGGAGGACTTTGCCTACACCATCGGCGTGGTGCCGGGGCTGGCCATTTTGCTGGGATGCGCGCTGCTGCTCGTGCGGCGCTATGCGCGTGGGAAATCGGAGGAGCAGCCGGAGCGGCTTTCGCTTTTCTTCCTTGGCATGGGCGCGCTGGCGCTGCTGGGCGCGACGGAGTTTTTCCCGTGGGAATGGGTATGCGGCCTGCGCCGTCCGTTCTCTACGGTGTTTATGCAGATGCAGTTCCCGTGGCGGCTGGTGAGCATCGCCGCTCCGCTGCTGTCCATGGCAGCCGCGCAGGGTTACCTGGGGGAGGAACGCCATCGCAGCGCGGGCTTTGCGCTGCTGACGGCACTGTGCGTGATCTTCGGCGGGTACACGCTCCAGTGCGTTGTGCAGCAGGGAACCGTGCTCGATCAGGAGGGATTCTGTGACAGCCGCATCGCCCAGTACGAGTACACTTATGTCGGCACGGAAAAGAGCGCGCTCGAGCCGGGAAATATCGTCGCGGGCGGAAGCGAGGATTTCGCCGTGACCGACTATGTGAAGCGGGGAACCAACCTGTCCTTTACGATCTCCGTCACGGGCGGATGCAATTACATCGAGGTGCCGCTGCTCTACTATCCCGGCTACCGCGCGGAGCTTGACGGCATCGCATGCCGGGTTTCGCCGGGGACGAATAACGTCCTGCGCGTCTACGGCTCGCCCCAGGGAGAGCGGGCGCAGGTTCGCATATGGTTTGAAGCGCCGGCGAAGTGGCTGGCGGCGCAGGCGGCCGGCGCGGCGGGCTTTGTGCTGCTGGGCATTCTGCTTGTGAGAATGCGCAGGAGGAATAAGGCATGAGCATGCCCGTCGTTCGCATGAGCGTGCGCGCCGTCGTGGAGACGACGCTGCACGAGAGTGACCTCTCCCCGGCGGCCAGCGCCGCGCGGCGCATGCGTGAGGGGTCCCTTGCGCATCGCGCCCGCCAGAGCACCGGCCGGGAGGCGGACGGGACATATTGCGCGGAAGTGGCGCTTTCCACCGATTACGAGGGGGAAGCGCTTCTTTTGCATGTCGTGGGCCGGGCGGATGCGGTCTTCACGCGCGCGGACGGCGTCCGGGTCATCGAGGAGATCAAGCTCGGCGTGCAGGACGCGCCGCTCATTCCGGCGCATCGCGCACAGGCGGCGATGTACGGGCATATGCTCTGCGCGCGGGAGGAGCTCGGCGGCGCATGCCTGCGTGTTCTGTATGTGGACACGGAGGGCCGGGCACTCGCACAGTACGAGGAGGAGCGGACGGCGGCGGAGCTTTTGGCGGAGTTTTGCGCACTGTGCGAGCCCGCCGCGCGCTGGGAGGAGAGGAAGCTTGCCAGGCGGCAGGCACGCGATGAATCGCTCACATCGCTGCCGTTTCCCTTTGACGGCTATCGCGCGGGACAGAGAAGATTTGCGGGCAACGTCTACATCGCGCTGCGGGAGCGCAGGCGGCTGTTTGCGCAGGCGCCTACGGGCATCGGCAAGACGGTGGCGGCGCTGTATCCGGCGCTTCGTGCCGTGGGCGAGGGACGCTGCGCGCGTGTTCTGTTTCTGACGGCCCGCACGACGGGACGGCGCAGCGCGATGGAGGCGATGGCGCTGCTGGGCGGAGCCGGAGCGCGCGCGATGACGGTGGAGATCACCGCGAAGGACAAGGCCTGTGCCTGCGAGACGCGGGACTGCCGGCCGGAGACCTGCCCCTTTGCACGGGGATTTTATGACAGACTCCCCGCGGCGCTTGAGCAGGCGCTTGCAATGGAGCGGCTGGGGCGCGGCGAGATTGCGGCATTGGCAGCGGAGCATGGGCTGTGTCCGTTTGAATTGTCGCTTCAGCTGGCGGTGCTGGCGGATGTCGTGGTCTGCGACTACAACTACGTATACGACCCGTTTGTGGCGATGGATGCGCTGCTGGGGACGGCGGGAGGCGCGTGCCTGCTGGTGGACGAGGCGCACCAGCTTGCCCCGCGCGTGCGGGACGCGCACTCCGCCGTGTTGGGCATGGATATGCTGCGGGAGCTGCGCCGCCGGACGGGCAAGGCGCACGGGCGCACGTCGCCGCTCTACCGGGCGCTGACCGGGGTGATGGACGCGCTGCGCGGGGCGGCGAAAGATCCGGCGTTTGACGAGGGAGGTTTGTCCGGGCCGCCGGAGGCGCTAGGCGATGCGGTGAGCACGGCGCTTGAAGCGGCTTCGCAGCAGCTGGCGCAGGGCGGCGGGCCGTGCGCGGCGGACGCCTTCTCCATGGCGATGAGCTACTGCTTTGCGGCCGGCCGGTTTTGCGAGCGGTATGCCCTGCTGACCTCGGGCGGGGAGAAGCACGCATCCATCGAGCTGTATCTGCTGAATGCGGCGCCGGAGATTCTCGCGCTCTCCAAGCGGGCGAGAGGCACGGTGTATTTCTCGGCGACGCTTGCGCCGTTTGACGCCGCCCGGCGCATGCTCGGCAGTGAGGAGGGCGACGCGTGCCTGGCGCTGCCCTCGCCCTTTGATCCCGCACAGCTTACGGCGCGCATCGAACCGATCGATATCCGCTACGCCTCGCGGGAGCAGACCGCGCCGCAGGTGGCCGATGCCATTGCCGCGCACTTGCGCGCTCATCCCGGCCATACGCTGATCTTCTTCCCCTCGTATGCATACATGGCGCGCATCGGGGAGCTGCTGTCGGGGCAGGAGGGGATGATGGATACGGCGTTCCTCTGCGAGGCGCGCGGCATGAGCGAGGATGAAAAAAACGCGCTGCTCGGCGCGTTTGACGTGCAGGATGGTCCGCGCGCGGCGCTGCTGGCCGTGCTGGGCGGAGGGTTTGGCGAGGGAATCGATTTGCCGGGGGAGAAGCTGAGCAATGTGATCATCGTTTCCACCGGATTGCCGCAGCCGGATGCGCGCGTGCGCGCCATGCAGGCGTATTACGAGCGGGAGGGCGGGGACGGCTTCTTCCTGTGCATGACGCTGCCGGGCATGGTGCGCGTCATCCAGGCGGCGGGGCGGCTGATCCGCACGGATGAGGATCGGGGCTCGCTGCTGCTGATCGACAGCCGCTACCGCCACGCGCGCACGAGAGCGCTGCTGGCGGGGACGCTGGCGGGCGGCGCGCTGGGGATTCGGTGAGGGATCACCCGAGCAGATCCTTCCAGTCCCGCGGAAAACCGCACAGCGCGAGATCGGCCTGCGGAAAGTCCTCGGTCAGCTGCGAAATGCCCGAAACCATGCGCAGATAGACGCGCTCTTTCCCGGCGACGGCGCGCAGCGCCAGCAGCAGCGGAAAAAGCCGGTCGCTTTCGCAGCGCTTGTATTCCGCGGGAAGCAGGGGCTGCTCAGAGAGAGGCTGATTGTAGAGCCTGTTGTAATGTGCGCAGATGTTGCGCACGTCGACCGAGGCGGCGATCAGGCGGCACAGGGCCTCGGGGGTCAGCCCGTAATCCCGGCTGACGGCCCACTGATCCTCCTCGCGCATGATCTCATAGAGCGAGCCGAGCATGCCGAATGTGAACAGCTCAACTGCGGCCCAGATGGGGAATTGCCCGCCGTACTTGACGTTATGATGGCGGACGAACGGGAGCGCGCCCTGGCGCTTGACCTCGTTTTTGAATTTGCCCATCAGGTTTTTGTGGACGGAGGAGCCGTTTGGCAAAGCCGTCCGGCGGAAGTTTTCCGAGTCGGCGTAGCCCATGGAGCCATAGGTGATGGCCAGGCGGTAAGCGATCTTTGCTCGCAGCTGCACCTCGAAGAACTCCAAAACCGGCAGAATCAGATGGCGCAGCCCCATGTCAAACTCATAGAGCGCGTAAAGCGTGTCAAGCGACACGCCGGGCACGAAGCGCTCGGGATCATCCTCGCGGCGCAGGTGTTTGCCATAGGTCGTCAGGCGGTAGTAGTTGACGGTGGAGAGGATGTGGCGCGCCGCCTCGGAATCGCGGATCGTAAGGCCGTGCGCGTCTGTCAGGCGCCTGGCTTGCTCCTCATAGCTGCGCGCCGGTTTGACGGGCGCATATGTTTTCCTGCTCATGGGCCCTCCTCAAAAAATTGCCGGATAAACGTGGGGCCGTCAGGCTAAGCGTCCGGATATTCTAAGAAAAAACTGAGCATTTGTGGTTTGCAAGGAGGTTTCCATCAGCCGCCGTCAGTGACGGAAGCGGACGGATGGAAACGGAAGGCCCTTTGGCGGGATGCTGGGGGATTGGAGCCTGCCGCTGTCCATAGCGGATAAAGGCAGGCGGGACGTCGGGAAGCGCAATTATACGAGTTCCCCCCGGACAGAGCCCCAAGCCCGATGATTTGCTTAGCCAATTGCTCTCTTAGAATGCTCGGAATGAGCCTGACAGCCCCATTTCAGATTGAGAATAAATTTCCTCCTCCCTGGAGGAGGAGGAAAGCATCTGGGCAAAAGCCGGAAACAGACCGGATCGGATAGCGGCTCTGCTTATACCCGCAGAGCGGTTACTGCTTGTTGATCTCCAGCACCTTGTCGCGCAGCTCCTTTTCGAGACGGCCCAGCTCGATGGAGGCGGCGGCGCGCTTTTGCGCGCCCTCGCGCTGGATCTTCTGCACCTCGGTGAGGGTGTCGATCAGGGCGGTGTTGGCGATGCGGATCGTCTCCAGATCGACCACGCCGCGCTCGGCCTCCTTCGCCGTTTCGATGGTGCCCATCTTGAGACGCTCGGCGTTGGAGCGCAGCAGCTCGTTGGTCATATCGGTGACGGCCTTCTGCGCGTTCAGGGCGCTTTCGGCGTGCTGCATGCCCAGCGCGATGACCATCTGGCTCTTCCACAGCGGCACGGTATTGACGACCGTGGACTGGATGCGCTCGGCCAGGACGTTGTCGTTGTTCTGCATCAGGCGGATCTGCGGCCCCATCTGCACGGAGACCATGCGGGTGAGCTTGAGATCGTGAATGCGCTTTTCAAACCTGTCGATCAACTGGGCGAAGTCGTTGGCGGCCTGCGCGTCGGCGGGATCGGCCGTCTCCTGCGCCTTGGCCAGCAGCGGCGGAAGCTCGGTTTCGCGCAGGCGGCGCAGCTTGATCTCGCCCGCGATGATGTAGAGCGTCAGCTCGTGATAGTACTGCTCGTTCTGCTTGTAGAGCTCGTCGAGCATTTTGCAATCGGAGATCAGCTGCTTCTGATGATTCTGCAGCGAGGCGACGATCTCCGCGACGTTTTCCTCCACCTTGTCAAACTTGGCCTTGAGCTGGGTCAGGCTGTTGCCGGCCTTTTTGAACAGGCCGAAAAAGCCGCCCTTTTTGCCCTCGTCTACGTCAAAGCCCTTGAGCTCGGCGACGAGATTGGTCAGCATGTCGGAGATGGCGCCGGTATCCTTGGTCTTCACATCCTCAAGGATCTTGTCGGAGAACTGCGAGATCTTCATCTGCGCGGCGTTGCCGTATTTGAGCACGGTTTCGCTGTTGGAGATGTCGATTCGATCGACAAAAGCGAGCACGGCGGCCTTTTCCTGCTCGGAGAGGTTGTCAAAGTTGAGGGAGTCATCCTCCGCGGCGACGGGCTGATTGGCCTCCTGCACGGGCTGGCCGGCAGACGCGGCGGGCGCCTCCTGCACGGCGGCAGCGGCAGG
>JAUNJB010000126.1:7475-9380 GCA_030535375.1 Clostridia bacterium
GCGGCAGGCGCGGCCTGTGCGGCGGACGCCTGCTGTGCGTCCGGGGTTTCCTGAGCGGGTGCTTCCTCGATTTCGTCACCCGGCAGCACCAGCATCGGGATGTTCTGATCATCCATATAAAATATCTCCTTTTTCCTGTACAATGACGGGCGGCGCGATCAGCGGAGGATATCGCGCATATCCCCGATTTCTATCTTCCATGATACACCAAAAAGCAGGGGGTGTAAAGCTTTTCTTTGCGCGCCGTTTGTGATACAATATGCACTTGATCGGCCTGCGCATTCCGCAGGGCGATGAATGGAGGGAATCAACATATGACAAAGAGGGAAATCCTTGCGGACGGCGTGCTGCTGCTCACCGCGCTCATATGGGGCAGCGCGTTTGCCGTGGTGAAGAATACGCTTGACAGCTTTCCGCCCGCCTCGATTATCGCGATGCGCTACACCATTGCGGCGGCGATCACAGGCATCGTGTTCCGCCGCCGCCTGAAGGGGCTCACGCGGGGGGACGTTATGCGCGGCGCGCTCGTCGGGCTGCTGCTCTGCACGGCCTACATCGTTCAGACGATCGGGCTGCAGTACACCAGCGCGGGCAAGAATGCCTTTCTGACGACAGTCTATGTGCTGCTGGTGCCGTTTGGCTGCTGCGTGCTCTTCAGGCAGAGACTGCACAAAGCGAATTTTATCGCCGCGGCGCTGATGCTGCTGGGCATCGGCCTCCTGTCGCTGGACGGGGAGAGCGGCGGGCTGAACGCCGGCGATGTGCTCACGCTCATCTGCGGGGCGTTCTTCGCGGCGCACATCATCGCCGTGGAGCGCTGCCAGAGGAAGACAAACGCTTATGCGCTGATTGTGCTGCAATTTGCGTTTTCGGCGGTATTTGCTTTTCTGTATGCGCTTATCTTCGAGCGGGATATTCCGCTTCAATTCAACATGGGCTCCGTCGGCGGGCTGCTGTACCTGGCGGTGTTCTCCACGACGATCGCCATGAGCCTGCAAAACATCGGTCAGAGCATGGCGCCCGCGTCGCACGCGGCGATCCTTCTTTCCCTTGAATCGGTGTTCGGCGTGCTGTTTTCCTGCCTGCTGCTGGGGGAAAAGCTGACCGCGAAAATGGTGCTGGGCTTTGCCGTGATCTTTGCCGCGCTCGTCGTCAATGAGGTGAAACCGCATACGAATGATAGATAATTTTTTAACGATATAATCCGCCAAAAAACGCTGTACAGGGCCTTATATTAACAAATGTTAATGGTCTATTGTGAATTATTGCGCTATAATACAAGCACATACAGGGGACAAAGAGCCCCTGGAAATTGGAAGGAGAAGAGACCTATGAAGAAAATCTTTGCCGCGCTGCTCGTAGTCTGCATGATGATTCCGGTACTTGCTCTGGCCGAAGGGGAGATCAAGATTGGCCAGGCGGATTACGCTGCCCATGGCGAGAAGTGCTTCGCCGTGCTGACCGTTGCGGTGCAGGATGACGTCATCGCTGCCGCCTACATCGACGAATTCCAGTTCATGACGAAGGGCGACGTGATCGGCGTGCCCAACAGCGATGCCGGTTTCGGCGAGAGCTTCCCGGAGGGCCAGGTGCTGGCGTCCAAGCGCGTGAACAGCGAGTATTACAGCGCGAACATGGCGAAGGCCGGTTCCACCGTCGCCCTGGCTGATAACTATGCCGCGATCGAGGCGTTTGTGACCGGCAAGACCATTGCCGAGCTCGAGGCCGAGGTGGAGGGCAAGGACGCTGCTGCGATGGTTGACGTGGTCTCCGGCTGCACGCTGGCGGATACCCTTGGCTATGTGAACGGCCTGATCGAGGCTGCCAAGGCTGCGAAATAATTTTCACAAATACGGTTTTGACGGTGCCGCGGAGGGTGTGAACTCCGCGGCGCTGTTTTTCTTT
>JAUNJB010000127.1 GCA_030535375.1 Clostridia bacterium
CGTGGTGAATGAGGCCCCAGTGGGGCCTCAGAGCGGCGCTGACCGAGCGGCGTCGTGCCGCGAGAATCAAGTCCTGTTTCCCGCACCAAAGAGGCTCAATCACAGGATTGAGTCCTTTTTGTATAGCTATCAGGACTTGAAGAAGCCGTGGTGAATGAGGCCCCGGTGGGGCCTCAGAGCGGCGCTGACCGAGCGGCGTCGTGCCGCGAGAATCAAGTCCTGTTTCCCGCACCATATCAATCCATAATGTCAGTCATTCCATATCAAACGGCGCAGCCTGCACATACCGTGCAGACCGCGCCGTCCTTATATCGCTCAATACAGATCCTTCAAAATTTCCACGCACTTCTCAATGCCCAGCGCGCCGCTGTCAAGCGCGATGTGGTAGTTTTCCATCGCGCCCCATTTGTTGTCGGTGTAGAACTCGTAGTATGCCGCGCGGCGCTTATCCTTTTCCTGCAGGCGTTTTTGCGGCGCAGCGTCGCGCTCACCGTACTGCTTGACGATGCGCTCCGCGCGCTTGTTCGAATCCGCGTGGATGAATACGTTGAGACAATCCGCCTTGCCGCGCAGAATATAATCCGCGCAGCGGCCCACGATCACGCAGGAGCTCTCCTGAGCGAGCTTGAGAATCACCTTTTGCTGCGCATTCCACAGATCATCCTGGTTGGAATGGCCGTAAAAATCGCGGTCGCCGAATACGCTGGCCATAAACCCGCCGCGCAGCGCCTGTTCGCCGCGCTCCTCGACATAGGACTCCGCAAAGCCGCTCTCCTTGGCGATCTTGCCGATCAGCTCCTGATCATAGCAAGGGATGCCGAGCCTCGCCGCCAGCTCCTTGCCGATCGTCCTGCCGCCGCTGCCAAACTGACGGCTGATGGTAATAATACGATTGCTCATGCTTACGCCTCCTTAGACGTTCTGAGGGAACGATACGTCCTGACGATCACCACGGCCGCGATCACAAAGGTCAGCAGATCGGACACGGGCATGGAATACAGCACGCCGTCGAGGCCGAAGAAGATCGGCAGCAGCAGCGCAAAGCCCACGCCGAAGACGACCTCACGGATCAGGGAAATCGCGGTCGAGGCCAGCGCCTTGCCGACGGACTGCAGGAAGATAAACGTGCCCTTGTTGACGGTTGCCAGCGGCATCAGGCACAGATAGGTGCGGAAAGACTTGATCGCAAAGTCCGTATAGTAGACGCTCTCATTCGCAGCGCCGAACACGCCGATCAGCTGACGCGGGAATACCTCCACGATGAACAGCGCCACCGCGCCCAGAATCGCCTCGCACGCCAGCAGACGGCTGAAGAGCGAACGCACACGGTCGGATCTGCCCGCGCCGACGTTGAAGCCGACGACCGGAATGCAGCCCGCCGCCAGGCCCACGGAGATGGAGATGACGATCTGGAAGAACTTCATGACGATGCCCAGCACGGCCATCGGAATCTGGGCAAATTCCGCCTGACCGAAGACCTCATCCAGGGAGCCGTAGTGCAGCACCATGTTCTGAATGGCCGCCATCGCCGCAACCAGAGAAATCTGGGACAGGAAGCTGGTGATGCCAAGCGCCAGATACCGCCTGGCCAGGTTCAGATGGAAGCCGAAGCTGCTCCTGCCAAGCTTTACCGCCTTCATGTGGCACAGATACCAGATGGAGAACACAGCCGTCAGGATCTGCCCAAGCACGGTGGCCACGGCCGCGCCCATCATGCCCCAGCGGAACACGAAGATAAACACCGGGTCGAGGATGATATTCACCACGGCGCCCGCGAGCGTGGACGCCATCGCGAATTTCGGGCTTCCGTCGGAACGGATGATCGGGTTCATCGCCTGACCAAACATGTAAAACGGCACGCCGACGGAGATCCAGAAGAAGTATTCCTTGGAATGGCGGAAGGTCTCCTCGTTGACGCGGCCGCCGAAGGCCGTGAGAATCCCCTCGCTGAAGATCAGATAGATCGCGGTCAGCACCACACTCGCCAGAAGGCAAAGCACCACAGCGCTGCCGATGCTCTTGTGCGCGTCCTCCTTGCGGCCCGCGCCCAGGCTGATGGAGACGAAGGCGCAGCAGCCGTCGCCGATCATCACCGCCACGGCCAGCGCGATCACGGTCATCGGGAAGACAACGGTATTCGCGGCATTGCCGTAGGAGCCCAGATAGCTGGCATTGGCGATAAAAATCTGATCGACAATGTTGTACAGCGCCGCCACCAGCAGCGAGATGATGCACGGCACCGTGTACTTGCGCATCAGCTTGCCTACCGGTTCCGTCTCAAGAAAAGCATTCGATTTTTCGTTCATGGTTCTTCTCTCTCCTCTACACCACAAAAAGCGTGCGGCCAAAAGAAGCTGGACTTATGCCTCCTGGCTACACGCTTTCCCTATATACGCGACAGGGCGCCGACCCGTTCCGGCCGTGCCGCACGGCGCAGGCATCCGTTCATCGCGTTTTTACAAAAAATAAACGCGCGGCAGTTTGATCCGTCTGCCACACGTTGTGCATATATTTTATCCGATCATCCGGGAAAACGCAAAGGAAGTTTTGAATAAATTCTCCGCGGTTTTTCTTCTCACCTTGCCCATTCAATAATTGCTCGATTCTCTTGACACATTTTAACTCTATGAATATAATATCTAATGCTCATTAGTTTCATTGTGATACGGAGGTTATTTTATGTCTCAGCCATCCCGGCCGGCCGCGCCGAAGGAAAACAAGATGGGCAGCATGCCCATTCCCAGGCTGGTCATCACCATGGCCATTCCCCTGATGCTTTCGCTGCTCGTGCAGTCCCTTTACAATATTGTGGACAGCATTTTCGTCTCCCGCATCAGTGAAGACGCGCTGACCGCCACCTCGCTGGCCTACCCCGTGCAGATTCTGATGGTCGCATTGGCCGTCGGCACGGGCGTGGGCATCAATGCGGTTCTCTCCAAGCTGCTGGGCGCAAAGCGGCACGACCAGGTCCGGCAGACCGCTACGACCGGCCTCATGCTCGCCGTGCTCAGCTCGCTGCTCTTCATCCTGCTGGGGGTATTCGGCGTGTCCGCCTTCACCCGCGCCATGACGGACGATCCCTCCACACAGGCGCTGTGCGAAAGCTACCTGCGCATCTGCATGCTCTTTTGCACCGGCACATTCCTTGAGACCATGGCGCAGCGCTTTTTGCAGGCCGCGGGCAACACGACGCTGAGCATGATTTCCCTCGTCGTGGGCGCATGCACCAACCTCGTCCTCGATCCCATCCTGATCTTCGGCCTTTTCGGCTTCCCGGAGCTGGGCATTCAGGGCGCCGCCATCGCCACGGTCATCGGGCAATGGCTCGGCGCGCTCACCGCGCTGCTGCTCAACCACTATAAGAATCCGGACATCCGCTTCGTCTTCCGCGGCTTCCGCCCCGATCCCGCGATCATCGCCGCCATCTACAAGGTCGGCCTGCCCACAATCGTCATGCAGGCCATGGGCAGCATCATGAATCTCTGCATGAACGCCATCCTGATGACTCATTCCCCGACCGCCGTCGCATTCTTCGGCGTCTATTACAAGCTGCAGAATTTCCTCTTCATGCCGATGAACGGCCTGGGCCAGGCATCGATTCCGATCATCGGCTACAACTTCGGCGCAAAAAACGGCGCACGCATCCGGCAAACGCTGCGCACAACGCTGCCGATTGCCGCCGGCATCGGATTGGCCGCCTCGATTCTCTTCACGCTCTTCCCCGCCCAGCTGCTCGGCCTCTTCGCCGCCAGCGAGGATATGCTCGCCATCGGCATCCCAGCCATCCGCACGATCTGCGTCACCTTCGCGCTCTCCTCCGTGACGACGATCCTCGGCTTTTCCGCCTCCGGCCTGGGCAACGGCGTCATCAACATGCTCGGCGCCGGATTGCGTCAGGTCATCCTGCTCGTGCCGCTGGCGTGGCTGCTCCTCCGGCTGGGCGGCATCCGCAGCGTGTGGTTCGCCATGTGGATTTCCGAAACCGCAGCCGTGCTCTTTTCCGTCTTCGCCATGCGCCGTGAGCTGCGGCGCAAGGTCTCTCCGCTCTCTCAGGGCGAATAAGGGAGGTTTCGCTTCATGGACGACGCCACGCTTCAGAATGCCATTGCCATTGTCAATCAGCTGCGCAGGCTCGCGCGCAGCCGGCAGTCCGCCATCGATCCCCTGCAGGGCCAGGGATACGTGCTCTATCATCTGTGCCACCGTGGCGGCACGGCTCAGCCCGGTGAGCTCAGCCATGAGCTCGGCATCACCACGCCGCGCATGACCACCATCCTGACCACGCTTGAAAAGCAAGGGCTGATCATCCGCAGCTCCTCTCCCGGGGACCGGCGCAGGGTCATCGTCTCCCTGACACCGCAGGGCCACGCGCTCGTCTGCCGGCACGACGAGGAGCAGGAGCATTCCTTCCGGCAGTTATTCGACGCGCTGGGGCAGGAGGACGCGCAAAACCTCACCAGGCTCCTTCACAAGGTGCTCGACCATCTAAAATCCAGGCCATAACCGGCGGCACGATGCACGCCGGGGGTTGCTCCCTCGTGCTCGTCCCGCGTCCGCTTCCGGCTCCATTCCGCGCTGTCCCGCGTTTTTCCGATGCGGGCCGCGGCCCTTCCGGGGCCCTTTGATTTCACCGGCCGATCCCGTCGTTTTTTTCACCCAAAGCTGACCATTATAGTAAGAAGAAAGGGACTGTCAGGATCATTCCAAATATTCTAAGAAAGCATTTTTCTAAGTAAATCAAGCCTTTTTGAGGCTTGGGCCCTCGGGGAACTCGCATGGCCGCGCCTTCAGCGCCCCTTGCGTTCGTGAGGCGGCGACAAGCCCCAGTCCCCCAATGCCCCGCCAAAGGGTTTTTCCGCCTTCGGCCATAAAATACTTAGTATTTTCTTAGAATATTTGGATTTTTTCCCGACAGTTCCTTCTCTGTGTTCATATTTCCGGCATCTGTCCGCTGCTTAACGCTGATTCCGGTGGAGATTTCTCCCCCCTATTCACCAGCGGATTTTCTCTCTTCCGGAGAGAAACAATCGTTGATCCGCCGCGGCTGTACGCCGCGGAGCGATCACTCCAGCTGCGCAATCTCGTGATAGAGATCCGCGTAGCGTCCGCCGCTTTGCAGCAGCTCCTCGTGCGTGCCCCGCTCGACGATGCGCCCATGCTCAAGCACCATAATCGCGTCGGCCTTTCGAACGGTCGAAAGCCTGTGCGCGATGACAAACGTCGTGCGGCTCTCCATCAGCGCGTCCATTCCCGCCTCGATAAAGCGCTCCGTGCGCGTATCGACGGAGCTCGTCGCCTCATCGAGCACGAGGATCGGCGCGCGGCTGATGGCCGCCCGGGCGATGTTGAGCAGCTGGCGCTGCCCCTGGGAAAGATTCGCACCGTCGTTCTCGATCATCGTGTCATAGCCGTCTTCAAGCTGTGTGATGAAGCCGTGCGCGGATGCCGCCCTCGCCGCCTGTTCGACCTCCTCATCCGTCGCGTCGAGCCGCCCGTAGCGGATGTTCTCACGCACGGTGCCGGTAAACAGGTGCGTGTCCTGAAGCACCATCGCGATGTTCTGGCGGAGGAAGGGACGCGCAATCCTCTCGATGGGCACGCCGTCGATGGTGATGCTGCCCTGCTCGATGTCGTAAAAGCGCGAGAGCAGGTTGGTCACGGTCGTCTTTCCCGCGCCCGTGGAGCCGACGAAGGCGATGGTCTGTCCAGGCTTGGCATAGAGCGACACATCATGCAGCACGGGCACGCCGGGCTCATAGCCAAAGCTCACATGGTCGAGCACGACGTGACCGGTGATCCTCTCCATCCTCTCAGCGTTCTCGTCCGGCTTCTCCGGCGCCTCATCCAGCACGTCAAAGACGCGCTCCGCGCCCGCCAGCGCGGCAAACACCGTGTTCATCTGCATGGAAATCTCGTTGATCGGCCGGTTAAACTGACGCGTATAATTGACCGACACCGTCAGGCCGCCGATGTCAAAGCCCCGGACGACGACGAGGATGCCGCCCACGCATGCCGTGAGCGCGTAGGACAGGTTGCACAGCTGATGCGTGATCGGGCCCATGACGCCCGCGCGGAACTGCGCCTTGATCTGCGCCTCGCACAGGCTGGCGTTCAGCGTGTCAAACTCCTCCTGCGCGATCTCCTCGTGGTCAAACACCTTGACCACCTTCTGTCCGGATATGATCTCCTCGGCAAAGCCGTTCATCATGCCCAGGTTGCGCTGCTGTTCCGCATACGCTCCGCGCCCCTTCTTGACGATCACCTTGCTCACCAGCGTGAGAATCGGCGTCATGATAATCGTGATGCTGGCGAGAAGCGGATTGGTGTAAATCATCAGCACGATGGTGCCCGCGACGGTGATCGCGCCGGAAATGATCTGGATGAGCGTGGTGTTGAGCATCTCGCCCACGGTGTCCACGTCGTTGGTGAACCGGCTCATCACGTCGCCCGCGGGATGCGTGTCGAAATACCGGATGGGCAGCGTCTGCAATTTGTCAAAGAGTGCCTGGCGCATGCGCCGCAGCGCGCGCTGGGACACGGCCAGCATGATGCGCTGGCGCAGCCACTGCGTCAGCACGGACACGCCGTATACCGCCGCCATCCCGCACAGCGCCCACGCGAGCGCCGACAGCCGGCCGGATATATCCGCATGCTCCGGATCGACATACAGGAATCGGTTCATCACCGGCCTGAGCATATAGGATGCCATGAGCGTCGCCACCGTGCAGATGACCGCGCAAATCATCGCCGCGATCAGCAGCGCCTTCTCCTCGGCCAGGTACGCCCACAGGCGCGCCACCGTGCGCCGCATGTTTTTGGGCTTGCCGCCCGCGCTCAGCGCCCGTCCTCTGCTGGACGGGCCGCCGGGCATGGCCATTTCCTTCTTCTGATCGGAGGCCGCCGAACCGCCATAGCGTTCGGCAAGGCGCTCCGCCTGCGTCTTATTCATGGCGCGCCTCCTCCCTGTCCCTCTGCGAATCGCAGATTTCCGCATATGTCGCGCAGCGCTGCAGCAGCTCCTCATGCCGCCCGCAGTCGACGATCCTTCCGCCGTCCATGACGATGATCGTATCCGCGTCCGCGATGGATGTGATGCGCTGGGCGATGATCAGCTTCGTGACGCCGGGCAGCTCCTCGCGCAGCGCGCGGCGGATACAGGCGTCTGTGGCCGTATCCACGGCGCTTGTGGAGTCGTCAAGAATCAGGATTTTCGGCTTTTTGAGCAGCGCCCGCGCGATGCACAGCCTCTGCTTCTGCCCGCCGGAGAGATTCACGCCGCCGCGTCCCAGCTCCGTATCATACCCCTTGGGAAAGCCGCGCACAAAGCCATCCGCCTGCGCCAGCTGTGCGGCGTGGGCAATCTCCTCATCCGTCGCCTCGGGATTGCCCCAGCGCAGATTTTCGGCAATCGTGCCGGAAAAGAGCGTGTTCTTCTGGAGCACCATGGCGACGCTGCTGCGCAGCACGCCGAGCGGCAGATCGCGCACATTCACCCCGCCGACGAGCACCTCGCCCGCCTCCGGCTCATACAGCCTGGGAATGAGCGAAACCAGCGTCGTCTTTCCGCTTCCGGTGGAGCCGACAATGCCCACCAGCTCGCCCGCGCGGATGTGCAGGCTGACGTTATCGAGCACCTTGCTGTGCTTCATATATCGGAAAGACACGTTTTTCAGCTCGATCTCCCCGCTTCTGACCGCTTTGTCTCCCTCAAGGGCGGCGGCGCTGTCCGCGATGGCGGGCTGCGTGCGCAGCACTTCGCCAAGCCGCCTGTCCGACGCGGCGGCGCGCGTGCCCTGGAGCACGATGTTCGCCACGAAGTCAAGGCCGGAGAGCACCTGCGTCAGATAGGTGATGAACGCGGTCAGCGTGCCCAGCTCCATGGAGCCGACCATGATCTGCCGGCCCGCCAGCCATACGACGCACAGCGTGGTCACGTTGATCGCCAGCGCGGACACCGGCTGCAAAAGCAGCATCAGCTTGAGCGCGGCGGTGCTCTTTTGCATGAGCGCGTCATTGATGACGGAGAACCTGAGCTTCTCGTGCTCCTCGCGCACGAACGACTTGATCACGCGCTCACCGGCGATCGTCTCGCCCAGGCCATTGTTGAGCAGATCGAGCTGCTGCTGCATCGCCGTGTATCGCGGGGACGCCGTCCTGATGATCAGCGCGATGGCCGAGGCCAGCAGAACCACGACAATCAGAATGGCCCACGCGAGCGTTTTGTTGAGCAAAAACGACATGACCAGCGCGCCGATGATCATCACCGGGCTGCGGAACATACCCCGCAGGCAGGTCTGCGTGAAATTCTGAATCTGGTTGATGTCATTGGTCAGACGCGTAATCAGCGAGCCGGTGGAAAACGCATCGATGTCGGAAAAGGCAAAGCGCTGCACCTGACGAAAGACGTCCCCGCGCACGCCGGCGGCCAGGCGCGCGGCGCCCCGGATGGCAAAATTGCCGCCCAGCACGCCGCTCACCAGCATCACCACCGCGATGCCCGCCATGATCAAACCATTTTCTATGATATACGGCACGTCCCCGTTGGCCGCGCCCACGTTGATGATGTTCGCGTTGATATACGGCAGGATGAATTCGCCGCACGCCTCCATCACCATGAACAGCGGAGCAAGCACAAAACAGATCATGTGCCGCTTGAGATACCGCTTGTATTTCCCCATCTTTCAGCCCTGCTTCCCTTATTCTCTTTCCTCTGCGCAGCCGCCGTCCCTGCGCCTGCCGCGCATCGCGCCCTCGCGCGCATCCGCACGTTCCCGCCAGGAATCCGCCAGCTTGCCAAGCAGCTCGGCAAGCTGCGCCTTCTCCTGGCTGTCAAGCCGGGCAAACAGCGCGCCGGCCGCCTCATCATTCTGCGCGCGAAGCTCTCCGAGCATCTGCCGCCCCGCATCCGTGACGCGCACGGAGAACGCGCGGCGGTCGCCCTCCAGCGGCGCGCGCTCGATCAGGCCGCGCTGCTCCATCTTCGTCAGGATCTCGCTCATCGACCCGGGCTGCACGCCCGCGCGCTCGGTGAGCTCCCGCTGGGAAACCTGCTCCCGCTCATCGAGCATCGACAGCAGCCGCAGCTGGCCGCTGCGCCCGCCGCCCATGTGATACAGCGTGTGCCCGCAGCTGCGCAGAAGCCCGGCCAGGCGCATATCGATCTCCTGCGCCCTCTCCTGCGGCCCATGCGCGTGAAAGCAGCCGGGGCCGCGGCCTTCCCGACACCCTTGACCACCATGTGGCCCATGACCTCCGTGCGGTCCATG
>JAUNJB010000128.1 GCA_030535375.1 Clostridia bacterium
CTTTGACAAGGCCATGCAATAATTTCTTTACTGTTAGCCCATCATCATAACCCCACAATTCAAAAAATGCGCTTGACTGAGAGTATACTCTAAGGTATATGATCTGTTCAAAATCAAAAAGGAGGTACTTTTCATGAAAAAGTTCCTGACCTTCCTGCTCATTGTGATGATGCTGCCGAACGGCGCTGCGCTGGCTGAGATCGACGCTTATACCGGCGCGTCGGCCACCAAGATATGGGTGGCGGGTGATGAATTGGCCGCGTTGGAGGAAATGCTGACCACAAAGTGTGACGATTTGGCCACCGTGGCCGAAACAAAGGCAGAAGGCTACACGGCGCCTAAAGGAATTGTTACTGCGCAGATTGCGTCCGTCAATCCGGACGGCAGCGTGAGCATCTCTACCATTTCTGAATGGAAGTACGTCAACAATGCCGAAGGCGCGGATCAGGTGGTCATGGAGCTGACACAGGCCCAATGTACGGAAAATCTGAGCGTGGATAATGCCCGCGGCAGCCTGTTTGTTGTCTTTGACGGCGCGACCTATATCCTTCATCTGGATGTCGTGGATGTGGATGAGCAGGTCTTTGAGCAGGCTGCCTACGAGGCGGGCGAATTCAATAAGCACTACATCGGCAATACAGAAGGGCTCAGCTCCTTCACCGTGACATGTGATGTGCTTTCCATTGAAAAGACTTACGCCCTCATTTGGTAGAAGCATATTCCTTCAAGCACATCTCCCAAAAAATCTTGCACCTCTGCCATCGAAATGGGTGGTAGAGGTGTTTATTCATGGGTTCAATTGTTGGCCTTTGTACTGCTGCTCCATATCGTCCGTCAACTTTCGAATGCGCTCCTTGGTCCTGCGGATATTCGGAGGCATTTCGTCTGGCGGCATGTGATCATGCACAGCGGTCGTTCCCGCCTCCAGGGCAATCTCATAAAGCCAGGTCTTGTATTTGAGCACGTCCAGTGCGTCCTGAAGCTCCGTGATTTGCTCTTCAACGGCCTCGCGTTGGTCCAGAATGATTTGGAGGCGCTGCGCGATGGTGGCGTCGCCCTCGTCGCACAGCTCGGTAAAACGCTTGATCTGCTTGATGGACATTCCGGCGCGTTTGAGCGAAGCAATGATGAATAAGCGTTCAAAGTCGGACTCCTTAAAGATGCGGTTTCCGTTCTGATCTCGTTCCACGAAGTTGAGCAATCCTTCTTTACCATAGAACCGGATCGTATGTGGCGAAAGTCGCAACCGTTTGGCGACCTCACAAACCGTGTAATACATGCGCGTCACTCCCGGAATTGTGCAAATTTGAGATAAACTCTCTTGACTGAGAGTATACTCTAAGGTTTATGATCTTGTCAAGATATGAGGAGGGATCATTATGAAGAAGTGGATTGCGCTGCTGCAGGTGACTCTGTGGCTGGCACTTTGGACGGGAAGCAGCTGTGCGGATTCAGCGATTGCCGTGGGAGACATCGTCTTCTCGGACGGATCGATCATTCAAGCACAAGGTCTGTCCGCATGGAACGAGGCGTGCTTCCCGGCTGCCGTCGTTGCGGCCGTCTATGAGGATGGGACGTTCTTAGCCATTGGAACCCATAGGAGCGAAAACCCTCTGCCGTGGGCGTTGGAAGGCAACGGCGGTGAAATCACCCGTTTTTCCGCTTTGGAGAGCTGGATCGAGAGCGCCGTGGAAGGAAATGCCAATCAGGTCGGCTTTGGAGGGGTTCTTGACGGAAGCGATAGCTGGCAGATCATCTGCGTGCAGGATGAAGAGGGCGCGAAGGACGCAGAGCGGCATTATCCGGCCTTTGATTTTGTCAATACATATGCCGAGGTGCACGGCCTGACCGGGGATGTGGCGGTCGGCTGGTATTTACCCAGCATTGCGGAGGTCTGTACGATTTATCAGAACCGGGAAACCATCAATCAATCGCTTTGCCTGATTCACGCGCTGGACAATGCGGCATCCATGGACGGACTGGGCACAAATTGGTATTGGTCGTCATCTCAGTCAAGCACCCGTGACGATTATGCATGGTTTGTGCATTACTTTAATGGATATGTGAGCGATTGCCCGAAGAACTTCCCCAACCTGCATGTGCTGGCTGTGAAGCGCTTTTAAGGAGAGAGATCGTGGTTTTTAGCGGCTTGCTCTTTCTGTTTCGATTTCTGCCTGCGGTGCTGCTGGCGTATTATGCCGTCCCGCGAAGAGGACGCAATCTTGTGCTGCTTCTATTCAGCCTGCTGTTCTATGCCTGGGGAGAGCCAGTCTACATCCTGTTGATGCTCGCCTCCATTCTGATCGCTTATGGAAGCGGCATTCTGATCGGCCGATGCAGACATGCCGAAAGGCCGGTTGCCGCCAAAGCGGTTTTGATTGTGTCCGTCACAGCGAGCCTTTCGCTGCTGCTGTTTTTCAAGTATGCGGATTTTGCCGTCGAAACGGTCAACGCCTGGCTTGGAACGGATGTGGTCGCGCTTCGCCTTGCCTTGCCCATCGGCATCTCCTTTTACACGTTTCAGACGTTATCCTACACGGTGGATGTCTACCGAGGAGATGCGGATGTGCAGAAAAACCTGATTTCCTTCGGTGCTTATGTCGCCATGTTTCCCCAGCTTATCGCCGGGCCGATTGTGCGTTACAAGACGGTTGACGCGCAGCTTCGCACCCGCCGGGAGAGCGTCCCGCAATTTGCTGGGGGCGTTCACCGGCTTATGCTGGGGCTTGGGAAAAAAGTTTTGCTGGCCAACAACGCCGGGGCGCTTTGGAGCGTTGTCCAGGTCAGAAGCGCGGCTGATCTGCCCGCGTTGACCGCGTGGCTTGGTCTTTTCGCCTATGCGTTTCAGATTTATTTCGATTTTTCTGGATATTCAGATATGGCAGTGGGCCTGGGGTATATGTTTGGCTTCCGCTTTCCGGAGAATTTCAACTATCCCTATCTGTCCCGAAGCATCACGGAATTCTGGCGCAGATGGCACATCTCCCTTGGCACATGGTTCCGGGAGTATGTGTATATTCCGCTGGGCGGAAATCGCGCCGGCAGATGGCGTCATGCGGCGAACATTCTCACTGTCTGGCTGCTGACCGGCCTTTGGCATGGCGCGAGCTGGAATTTTGTGCTTTGGGGCGCATACTACGGCGTGCTGCTTCTGCTGGAAAAGTACGCGCTCAGACAGTGGCTTGAGCGCCTGCCGCCTGCGTTCGGACATCTTTATTGTATGTTTTTTGTGCTCATCGGCTGGAACCTGTTCGCCTTTGATGATTTGAATCGGGGAATTTTCTTCCTGAAAGCGTTGTTCGGGCTTGCGGGCCGGAGCCCGGTCAATGGCGAGACGCTTTACTTCCTATATAATCACGCTGTGCTGTTGAGCCTGTGCGCCATAGGCAGCACACAGCTTCCGAAGCGGGCATGGCGGTGGCTCTGCGGTAAACTTAGCGACAAGGCGCTTTTGCCTGATCTGCTGCGCAACGCCTTTTATATCGCTGTCTTCCTGCTGGCTGTCGCATGGCTGGTCGATGCGTCCTACAATCCGTTTCTCTATTTTCGCTTTTGACGGGAGGCGATCTGTGATGACGAAATGGTCTGCCTGCTTGAATGCGTTCACGTTCTGCCTGATGATCTTTGGTTTTGCCGCGGTGACGCTTCTGCACAAGCCTGTGGATTTCTCGGAAACGGAAAACCGCGTTCTGGCACAGATGCCGGAGGTTAATCTGGACGGCATGCTGAACGGCTCCTTTGAATCGGCCTATGAGGATTATCTCACGGATCAGATCATCTTCCGCGATCGGTGGATTGCCCTCAAAACCTCCGTGGAAAGGCTGGCGCTGCGGAGGGAAAGCAAAGATGTGTATTTCGCGGAGGACGGCTACCTGATTGAAAAGCATACCGGTGTGTTTGAGACGGAGTTGGCGCGGCAAAACGCGGAGGCGCTCGTGCGATTCACGGAAGAATACTGGGCACAGTTTACGCTCGGGCGTTTTTCCGTCATGATTGTCCCCAATGCTGTGGCGATTCTGCGGGATAAGCTGCCGCCCTTCGCGCCGCCTTCCGATGAGAACGCCTATCTCAAACGGCTGGCCGATGCGCTGCCTGAACGGGTTTGGTTTGATGCCGGGGAAGTTCTGCGTGGACATGCCGGTGAGCCGCTCTACTATCGAACAGACCATCATTGGAAAACCCTCGCGGCCTTCTATGTGGCCGAAGCCTGGATGAATGGGCAGGGTGGCAGGGCGCTCGAGCTGTCCGACTATGAAATCCTGACGGTGTCAAGCAGCTTTGAGGGCACCGTACAATCCAAGCTGGGCATCCATACGATGGGCGACACCATCGAGCTGTTTGAGCCGAAGGAGCCTGTCGCTTGTACGGTGCAAAGTGACGGCGTGCCGAAGGAATCCCTCTATGACATAGCCGCACTGAGCACAAAAGATCAATATGCATTCTACCTTGGCGGCAATCACGGTATGACACATATCGAAACGGGAGCGGAAGGGGACAGAAGGATTCTGGTGATCAAGGATTCCTATGCCAACTGCCTGATTCCCTTTTTGACCGGCGGGTATCGTGAGATCGACGTGCTGGATCTTCGCTATAGCCGCCAAAGGGTCAGCGAGCTGATCGCCGCGGGCGGCTATACGGATCTGTTGATCCTGTACAATGCGGCGGGCTTTGCCTCGGATACCGGTGTGGCGAAGCTCGCGAGGTAATCAATATGGAAAGGGGCATCCGTTCATGAAAAAGAAGCCGTGTTTCCTGCTTGCTATGCTTATTGCGCTTTCCCTTTGCGGCTGCGGCCGGCAGCGGGCGGAGGCAAGCCTGTCTCCTGATCAAATTCTGTCGGCTGTCCTTCGGAGCCAGTCCGGCTTACCGGAGCTGACGCGATTGACACCGCAGGATGGGGATTTTGCCTTGTTTCTCACCGACGATTACGGCATCGATCCGGCGAAGGTGGCGGATGGCATCATCGCCTATGCGGACGGTGTGGAGGCCAGCGAAATCGTTCTTCTGACGCTTACGGATGAAGGCGATGCTTCTGGCGTGCAAACCGCGCTGATGACATACGCCCAAAAGCGTGCAGGGCTCTTTGAGGGCTATGCGCCCGTGCAGGCCGCCATGGCAGGAAGTGCAAAAGCGACGGCCGGCGGGGAAATGGTTGCGCTGCTCATCTGCTCGGATGCCGCGTCGGCGGAACAGGCTTTTCTGAACTGCCTGGGCGGACATACGAATTCTGACACCGAGCAGGCCGCACCGGACGAGCCAGGGACCCTGGAGGAGGCCGGAAAAGAGGCGGAGAAGCGTGAACGCTTTGATGCCGACGCCGTTCTGGCGGCATGGCATTCAGGCGACACATCAGCCTTGTCGGAAGTTAATTTGCAAATTCTGAACGCCGCCGTGGCGGTCATCGCACAGGAAACGGCGGATTCCATGGGCGATTATGAAAAGGAGCTTGCCATTCACGACTGGCTGACCCACTGGAGCAGCTTTGACATGAGTGCGTTCAGCAGAGCGCCCGGCAGCGGCGAGGGAACCGACAGCGATACGCCCTTTGGCGTGCTGATGGGCAAATCGGGGAACTGCTGGGGCTACGCCTCTACCTTTCAGATGCTTCTTCGCATGCTGGGTATCGAGTGCATCACGGTTTACGGAACGCCTAGAAGCAGTGGCGTGAAACACGCATGGAACATGGTCAGGCTGGACGGCGAATGGTACTGCGTGGACGCGGCGTGGGACGATCCCATCGGAGGAAGCCCCAACCATCAGTATTTCAACGCGACCAGCGAGGACTTCCGCCACAGCGGCATCCATCACTGGGATGAGAGCGCTTATCCGGAGGCGACGGGAACGGCTTATCGCTATCAATGATCGCGGCAAAAGAGATGAGGAAGAATCGTGAAGAAGAGCATATTGAGCACCATTGACGCGCCCAAGGATTTGAAGGTGCTCTCAAGGACAGAACTTAAACAACTTTGCGGAGAAATCCGCGAGACGCTCATTCGTCGTTTGAGCGCAACGGGCGGGCACGTCGGCTCCAATCTGGCGATGGTCGAAATCACGGTTGCGCTGCATACCATCTTTGATTCGCCAAGGGATCAAATCGTCTTCGACGTATCCCATCAATGCTATACGCACAAGATGCTCACGGGCAGGAGAACGGCCTATGATGATCCCGGGCGATATGCCTCCGTCAGCGGATTTACCAATCCGGCAGAGAGTGAGCACGACCTGTTTGCCATCGGCCACACGTCCACAGCCATCGGTTTAGCCACCGGCCTTGCCAAAGCGCGCGATGTAAAGGGCGAAAGGAATAACGTGATCGCCATCGTGGGCGATGGCGCGCTTAGCGGCGGTGAAGCCTTTGAGGGATTGAATACCGCCGCCGTGCTGGGCAGCAATCTGATCATCCTCATCAATGACAATGACATGAGCATCGCGGAGAACCACGGCGGGCTTTATCGGAATCTCAGGCTGCTGCGCGTGACAAACGGCCGGGTGGAATGCAATCTTTTTCGGGCGCTGGGATTTGATTACCGCTTTGTTTCGGATGGAAACGATATGGACGCGGTGCTGGACGCTTTGATCCGGGTCAAAGATGTGGATCATCCCGTGGTCGTCCACCTGTGCACCGTCAAGGGGAAGGGATATGGCCCCGCAGAAGAGGACAGGGAAAAGTGGCATTACATGGGGCCGTTTGATGTCTCCACGGGAAAACAGCTGTATACGCCTGAGCCGGTGGAAACCTACGAGCTGCTGACCCGCGATTTTTTGTCTGATCAGATGAAAAAAGACCGTACCGTGGTTGCGGTAACGGCGGGAACACCTAAGATTTTCGGCTTTGATGAGCCGCTGCGAAGGCAATTTCCGGACCAATTTATCGATGTCGGCATCGCGGAGGCGCAGGCCGTATCCATGGTATCGGGTATCGCGAAAAGTGGGGGAAAACCCGTATTCGGCGTCAGCTGCGCTTTTTTGCCCAGAGCCTGCGATCAGCTTTTGCAGGAACTGGCGCTCAACAAGAGCCCGGCGGTCATTCTCGTGTTTTTTGCGGGCATCTCGGAGGGCAGCCAGACGCACATGGGCATTTTTGATATTCCGCTCACCATCCATCTTCCCCACCTCATCTGTCTTGCGCCGACCTGCAAAGAGGAATACCTCCGCATGCTCACGTGGGGACTTGAGCAGACGGAGGCACCGGTCATCATTCGTGTGCCGGGTGTGGCCGTCGTTTCGCGCGGTGCAGAGCTTATGCCCTCATACCGCCTGCCCGCGAAATACGAAATTGCGAAACGGGGAAGCCTGGTGGCCATCCTCGCGCTGGGCAAGCTCTTTGCTCTGGGCGAGCAGGTGAGATGCCATCTGGAGGAGAGGACAGGGATGGCGGCGACGCTCATCAATCCCCGCTACATGACGGGATTTGATACCGATGTCCTTGAGCACTTAAAGTGCGCACATCGGTTGATCGTCACGTTGGAGGATGGCGTTATAGACGGAGGCTTTGGCGAGAGAATTGCGCGATACTATGGCTCATCCGACATGAAGGTGCTCAGCTACGGCGCGGAGAAAGCATTTGTCGATCATGTGCCTGTGCGGGAACAGTGCGAGAGATACCGTCTGACGGCGGAGCAGATTGTTGATGATGTTTTAAATATAGTGGGCCTTTGATGACAACTTCATTTTTGATTGTGAAGCTACATGCATCGAAATTCTTCCGGAGGTGATCTGATGGGTAATGAAAGCAGAAATCGGCCCAACTCTATGTGATTTATCCAATAAAAAGATGGAAATTATAGAAGCCAAGGTACGCCTGGGCCGTATTCATCTGTTGGTCAGCATTTCTCCAAGTATGAGTGAACCGATTGGCAAAACCGGCCGGGGCGCGGGCGTCCGTTCAGCTTGATGCCTGCCGGTCGGGCTGGTTTGCCATCTTCCGGTGAAATGAAGGGCAATCAGGTTTGCGGGATTGCTCGCATATTGTTTCCAGATTACGATGTTTTGAGATACTGAATCATATTTTCGTACCCTTGTTTTGCTTCTGGAACAAAAGGCATCGTGGAATAGCAATGATACAGCCCTTCGCCTATCTCCAGCGTAACTTTTACTCCGCATTCTTCCATTCGTTTTTTCAAAGAGGACGCTGCGGCGGAAAACAGCTCGTCTCCCCCGAAGCACAGATAAATCTCTTGAAGACCGGTGTAATCACCCTTTTGCAGATAGCGCATGTATTCCGGCACCTCTTTGCCCGCGGACATCCCGTCAAAGATCGTCTCCAGGGCTTTTCTGCTCATCACGAGGTCGGTTTTATCAAGCCGTTCGGCCCTCTGCATTTCCTCGTCGCTGTAAAGCATCGTTCCCGGAGAGGAAACGTATACTTTTCCGGGCATGGGAAGCTTCTCTTTCTTCGCATTTATATGGGAGATCAGGCCGAGCGTATGATTCCCGCCGGAGGAACCGCCTAAAAAGGCGATCTCTTCTGCCGGATACTTGGTCAGGAGTTCCCTGTATAACTCATACAGCATGTCGTACACGTCATACAAATTGTGGCCGTGGCAAAGCGGATAATACGGCAGGATCATATCGCGCCCCAGTTTTTTGGCATATGTGATCATTTCCCTTGCCTGGGATGGCTTGGGATATTTGAGCATGCCGCCGCCTGCTACAAAGACGCACACTCCCTTTGCCGGTGCTTTGTGCTTCACAGCAAGCACGGGGAATCCGTTTACCTTCAACACGGAAAAGTCAAATCCCGGGTCGGATAATTTCGGGATGTGGGGCTGCGCTGCCGCCGTCTTGAATGTCCTCTGCAGATGATCATAGGGCTGTGCCATGATCCTTTGGATATTGATCAATGCGATGATGCTTTTGATGGCTTTATACTTTGCTGACATGGCGTTCCTCCTTGAATCCCGAGCCGTGGTTCTGTTTGGTGTATTTTATTGTAGCATGCAGAGAATCAGGAATAACAGTGGGCTCCAAATACCCGGGCTTAACCGATATGTTTCAATATCCACGCATCTACGCATCTCTCGATTTGCCGCTCAGCCGCTTTGACTAAGTATATCATGCTGAGCGGCTTTTTTTCTATGTGTTTTCCTTTTTT
>JAUNJB010000008.1 GCA_030535375.1 Clostridia bacterium
GCCGCTATGCCATCCGCATCAACGGCGGCACGCTGCTGCATGAGGTGCTGCACGATCTGGGGGCGGACGGCAAGACGAGGATCTACGACAAGTATGAGCCGCAGCTGGGGCAGAAGGCCAGCCATGGCTGCGTCCGCATCCAGCGCCGCGAAAATGCCGAGGGCCAGAACATGGCCTGGCTGTGGAACAACCTGGAGCTCAAGACCAAGGTGTTCATCTGGGATGACAAAGGGCGGGAAATGTACGATCCCGAATTGCCGGACGCGGATCTGCAGCTCTACCGCAATCCGAACGGCGGAAGCAATTATCACCTGGATGCGAACTGTTCCGGCGTTAAATCGCAGTATCTGCCGCTGACGGGCGATTTCACTTACGGCGATCTGACGAGCGGGGAATTTGCGAAGCTGACGCCCTGCGTCTACTGCGGCGCGCCGGCACGCCCGGAGACGCTCTACGAGCGCTACAAAGCGGCGGCGGAGGAAATCGGCGCGCAGCTTCCGGATGATATTCTTGCACAATTCGGCCTGGAATGACGGCGCGCGGAGCGGGACAATATTGATGCACAATCGAAATTTTCAGTATGCGTTTTTTGTCTTAAAAAATAGAATTGGCGTGTAATTTGCATTTTTGAAATATAATACTTGCAAATTGGCAGAAGGTGTGTTATACTGAACCCACAACGTTTCAAAAGGCGTTGTGGGTTTTGCATTTTCAGGCGGTTTTTTCACCGGCACTGACCCGATTGGCGTTTTGCTTGGAATGAACAGAACGATATGATATAGTAAATCCTATAACGAATATTTGGATATATGCTTTGGATGTAGGAGGAGTTCCCGTTGATTAAGCTCAAGAACGTTCATAAAAAGTTTGGCCACCTGGAGGTGCTCAAGGGCATCGATCTGGAGGTGGCCAAGGGGGAAAAGCTGGTCATCATCGGGCCGAGCGGCTCGGGCAAGAGCACGCTGATCCGGTGCATGAACGGTCTTGAGGAGGTCACCAGCGGAGAAGTGTACATCGACGGGCAGCTCATGACGCACAAGACGCGCGCGGCCCTCAACAGACAGTATTCCTCGATGGTCTTCCAGCAGTTCAATCTCTATCCGCACCTGACGGTCATGGAAAACCTGACGCTTGCACCCATCAAGCTCAAAAAGATTCCCAAGGCCGAGGCCGAGGATTTGGCGATGATCAATCTGAAGCGCGTCGGCCTCGCGCAGAAGGCGAACGTATATCCGACGACGCTCTCCGGCGGCCAGCAGCAGCGCATCGCCATCGCCCGGTCGCTCACGATGAAAAACCCCGTGATCTACTTTGACGAACCGACCTCCGCGCTTGACCCTGAGATGGTGCAGGAAGTGCTGGATATCATGGTGGAGCTTGGCCACGACAATATCACGATGGTCGTGGTCACCCATGAGATGGGCTTTGCCCGCGAGGTCGCCGACCGCGTGGTCTTCTGTGACGGCGGCTATATCCTGGAGCAGGGTACGCCGGAGCACTTCTTCACCAATCCGGAGAACGAGAGGACGAAGGCGTTCCTTTCGAAGATTCTCCGGTGAGGGGCGGCTTGAAAGGCAGCGAGAGTAACCGCATTGTGCGGTTATGATAAACCGATCAACAAGGAGGACATGATGATGAAAAAGATTTTTGCTCTTGCTCTGGCGCTGTGCATGGTGTGCGGCCTGGCCGCGGCTTCTGCGGAAGGCACCTTCCGCGTGGGCGTGAAGCAGGATGTGTATGGCTTCGGTTATCTCGATGAGACGACCGGCGAATACTCCGGCATGGAGGTTGATCTGGGCGCCATGATCGCCGAAGAACTCGGCTATGATGACGTGGAGTACACCACCGTTACCGCCGCGACCCGCGGACAGATGCTTGACAACGACGAGCTTGACTGCGTGATCGCAACATTCACCATCAAGCCGGAGCGCAAGGAGAGCTGGGATTTCTCCACGCCGTATTACATCGACGCCGTGACCGTGCTGATCAAGACGGATTCCGGCATCACCGATCTGTCCGGCCTCAAGGATAAGGTCGTCGGCGTGTCCACCGGCTCCACCTCCGCCAAGGCTCTGGCCACTGCGATGGCCGACGCGGGCGTGATCGACGCGTTCGATGCGGATACCTTTGAGATCGCGACCTTCAAGAGCGGCGTCTCCTTCAAGGAGTTCGACGATTATCCGGCCATCTCCCTGGCGCTGGACGCGGGCGATGTCGACGCCTTCTGCGTGGACAAGTCCATCCTGGCCAACTACAAGACCGCTGACCGCAGCTTCATCGCGGATTCCTTCTCCCCGCAGGAGTATGGCGTGGCGACCAAGAAGGGCTCCGAGCTCTCCGCCAAGATTGAAGAGCTGATCACCGGCTGGCTGGCCGACGGCACCATCGACGCGATGATCGCCGAGTGGGGCCTCGAATAATCCGGAATTGAACTGACGCAGGTTGGGGCGGCGAGCCGGATCAGGCTTTCGCCCCAACTTTTTACCCTTGAAAAACCAAACCGCATCCCGTCTCTGTCCGCGCGGCGGGAATGGGAAGACGGGCGGGCGAGGGCAGCTTTGAGACGAAATGAGGCTTGATGACATGGGAACCGTATTCAGCGCAAAGGCATGGGCGACCGTCTGGCAGTACCGCGCCACCTTCCTTAATGGCCTGATCAACACGCTGGAAAGCGCGGTGGTGGGCCTGTTGATTGCGATGGTGATCGGATTTACGCTGGGACTGATGGCGACAAGCGGCAGGAAGCTGCTGAGGGGAATCGCCCGTGTGTACGTGGAGTTTTTCCAGAACACGCCGCTGATCCTCCAGGTTTGCTTCCTATATTATGCGCTGGCGTATTCCGGCATCAAAATCACGGTGGTCATGGTGGGCTTCATCTCGCTGGGGCTGTATCACGGCGCATACGTGGCCGAGGTGGTGCGCGCGGGCATCCAGTCCATTCCATTCGGCCAGTTCGACGCGGCGCATTCCCAGGGCTTTGGCTATGTGGATACGATGCGCCACATCATCCTGCCGCAGACGGTCAAGATCATCCTGCCGCCGATGGTCAACCAGGTGGTGGCCCTGATCAAGAACACGTCCTGCCTGTACATCATAGGCGGGGCCGACCTGATTGCGACCACCTATAACTTTGTCACGGGTGAAAGCACGGGCGGCGCGTATGGCCCGGCGTATCTGGTCGGCGGCATGCTGTTCTTCCTGGTCTGCTATCCGCTCTCGCTGATGGCGGGACGCTGGGAAAGGAAGCTCAAAGAGCGGGATAAGATCACCGTTGCACCGGAGACGACGGACGAGGGGAAGGGGGCTGAGGCGTGATGGACAAGTTCATGGTGGATTTGCAGGGGAGCCTGGGCATCCTCAAGAATCCGGATGTGCTCAGCTACCTGCTTCAGGGCCTCCTGTTCACGATTGGCATTTCGGTGATTACGATTGTGCTGAGCCTGATCATTGGCGCCGTGCTGGCGCTGGTGCGCAATTACTGCACGAGCGGCCCGGCGAGGATTCTGCGGTCAGTCGCTTCGGCATACATCGAGCTGTTTCGCAATACGCCGCTGATGCTGTGGATGTTTATCTGCTTTGTGATGTGCCCGGCGCCGGCGGTTTCCAAGGCGTTTGCGGAGATGCTGGGATTCACGTCGACCGTGGCGGTGAAGACGCTGTTCAAGGCGATCGTCGCTTTCACGCTGTTTACCTCGGCGATCATGGCGGAGATCATCCGCGGCGGCCTCAATTCCGTGGCGCGCGGCCAGTTTGAGGCGGCATATTCGCAGGGATTCGGCACCATGCAGACCATGACGCTGATTGTGCTCCCGCAGGCGTTCCGCAACATCATTCCGACGCTGCTTTCCCAGATGATCACCACCATCAAGGACTCCAGCTACATGGCCAGCCTGGTTACCGTGGAGCTGATGGCCCGCACAAAGCTGATCATCAGCAAGGCCAACTCCTACAACGGCACGTGGGTGGACCGCTTTGATCGCGGCACGATCAACGTAACCGATGTATTCGTGCTCTTTGGCTTTGCGTTTCTCGTCTACTTCGCGATCAACTTCACATTGTCTTGTATCGTCAGAAGGATGAGGAGCCGAAAACGGGCGTAAATCATCTTCACAGGGGCTTCCGAAAAGGAGGCCCCTTTTGCGTGGCCGGATGAAAAATAGGCCGGACGTCTGACGACTGACGAGATGAGAGAAAACGCTTTAAAGCGATAAAGCGATGATGTGAAATGGAGGAAAAACGGGCAGGAGAGCATAGAAGACGGAAATTTAATTGTGCAATATGACGAAAAATGGGCGGTTGACCGGGCTGAAATTGGGTGAAACTTTTATCAAAACGACGATGAAACGCGTGGATGAGTGGGCATGATTTGCTGGAATGAAACGCGTGGATGAGTGGATATGGTAAGGGCGATTGAAGGAAATTTCAGGAAGGGGGAAAATGCTTGAAACGGCTTGATTTTTTGCGGGAATCGCAGCGAAGGGGGAGAAAAGAAAAAGTTTCAAAATTTCGAAAAAAATTTCAAAATAGGGCTTGCATATTTTTGAAAAATAGAATATAATGATGCAGATGTCTGCAAAGGGGATGAAGTGACAGATTGCTCACTGGCCGGTGAGGGAACTGCCATGGACCATGTCCGCCAATCGGACGACGGCTCAAGAATCCGTCATGCAGGGCAACAGCCAAGCAAGTCGTACTTGAGTACGAACAAGGAGGAAAAGAAATGGCCAGCAAGAAAATCCGCATCAAGCTCTGGGCTTACGAGCACAGCCTCGTTGACCAGGCTGCTGAGCGCATCGTCGAGACCGCTCGCCGCACCGGTTCCAAGGTGTCCGGCCCGATCCCGCTGCCCACTGAGAAGGAAGTGGTGACGATCCTGCGCGCACCGCACAAGTACAAGGATTCCCGCGAACAGTTCGAGCAGCGCACGCACAAGCGTCTGATCGACGTTCAGAACCCGACTCGCGCCACCTTTGACGCGATGGAGAAGCTCGATCTCCCCGCTGGTGTGGAAATCGAGATCAAACTGTGATCAGGAGGTAAGATGAGATGAAGAAAGGTATCGTCGGCAAGAAGATCGGCATGACGCAGATCTTTACCGAGGACGGCCGCCTGATCCCGGTCACCGTCATCGAGGCGGGCCCCTGCCCGGTTGTCCAGAAGAAGACGGTGGAAAACGATGGCTATGAGGCTATCCAGGTCGGCTTTGACGCTTATGCCCCCAACCGTGTTGAGAAGCTGGTCAACAAGCCCATCAAGGGCCACTTCGCCAAGGCGAATGTCGCCCCCTGCCGCAAGCTGCGCGAGCTGCGCCTTGACGATTGCTCCGCTTATAATGTGGGCGATGAGGTGAAGGTCGACGTGTTCGCCGCCGGTGACAAGGTCGACGTGACCGGCACGTCCAAGGGCCACGGCTTCACCGGTGCGATCCAGCGCTGGAACCACCACACCGGCCCGATGGCGCACGGCTCCAAGTATCACCGCGGCGTGGGCTCCCTGAGCGCCAACTCCACGCCGTCCCGCGTGTTCAAGAACAAGAAGATGTCCGGCCACTACGGCGTCGACCGCGTCACGATCCAGAATCTGAGCGTTGTGCGCGTGGACACCGAGCGCAACCTCCTGCTGGTCAGGGGTGCGGTGCCGGGTCCGAATGGCGGAACCCTTGTGATCCGCGATTCCGTCAAGGCCTGATAAGGAGGAACCGTCACAATGCCTAAGATTGCAATGCTGAATCAGGAAGGCGCCAAGGTCGGTGAGATCGAGCTGAGCGAAGCGATCTTCGCTTCCGAGATCAACGAGAGCGTCATCCACCTGGTCGTCCGCAGCCAGCTGGCCGCCAAGCGCCAGGGCACTCAGTCCGCCAAGACCCGCGGCGAGGTTCGCGGAGGCGGCCGTAAGATTTATCGCCAGAAGGGCACCGGCAACGCGCGTCACCATGGCAACCGCGCTCCGCAGTTCACCCACGGCGGCGTCGTGTTCGCGCCGAAGCCCCGCGATTATGTCGTGAATGTTCCCAAGAAGGTCCGCCGCCTGGCTCTCAAGGGCGCGCTCACTTCGAAGGTGAACGAGGGCGAGATGATCGTGCTGGACAAGATTGCGCTGACCGCGCCCAAGACCCGCGAGGTCGCCGCAATCCTCAAGAACCTGGGCGTGACCAAGAGCGCGCTGCTGGTTCTGGCCGGCCCGGACGACACCGTTACCCGCGCGTCCGCGAACATCGCGGGCCTGAAGACCGCTTACGTCAACACGATTAACGTGCTTGATATCCTCGGCAATGAGAAGTTCATCATCACCGAGGAAGCGGTCAAGCTCGTTGAGGAGGTTTACGCGTAATGAAGAATCCTCATGATATCATCCTCCGCCCCGTGCTGACGGAAAAGGCCTATGACGGCCTGGCGGACAAGCGCTACGTCTTTGAAGTGGCGATCAGCGCGAACAAGATCGAGATCAAGCAGGCTGTGGAAGCCGCCTTCGGCGTGAAGGTTGCCAGCGTAAACACCCTGCGCACCCTCGGCAAGATCAAGCGTCAGGGCCGCTATGCCGGCCGCACCCCCGAAATCAAGAAGGCTTACGTCACGCTCAAGGAAGACTCCAAGACCATCGAGTTCTTTGACGGCATGGCGCAGTAATCAGGGAGGTTACAAGCAATGGCTATTCGAGTTTATAAGCCGACTTCCCCGGCCAGACGTTTCATGTCGGTGCTCACTTTTGAGGAAGTCACCAAGACGAAGCCGGAAAAGTCCCTTCTGCAGACCAAGAAGAAGAACGCCGGCCGCAATAAGCAGGGAAAGATCACCGTTCGCCATCAGGGCGGCGGCAACAAGGTCAAGTACCGCGTGATCGACTTCAAGCGCAATAAGGACGGCGTGCCGGCCAAGGTCGCGTCTATCGAGTACGATCCGAACCGCTCCGCGTTCATCGCGCTGCTCAACTACGCGGACGGCGAGAAGCGCTACATCCTGGCGCCGATCGACCTGAAGGTGGGCGATACCGTCATCAGCGGCGCTGAGGCGGACATCAAGCCGGGCAACTGCCTGCCGATCCGCAACATCCCGCTGGGCACGCTGATCCACAACGTGGAGATCGTTCCGGGCCGCGGCGGCCAGCTCGTCCGCAGCGCCGGCAACGCCGCGCAGCTGATGGCGAAGGAAGGCGCTAACGCGCAGGTCCGTCTGCCCTCCGGCGAGGTTCGCATGATCTCTATGGACGCGAAGGCGACCATCGGCACCGTCGGCAATGCCGACCACAGCAACGTCCGCATCGGTAAGGCGGGCCGCTCCCGTCACATGGGCATCCGCCCGACCGTCCGCGGCGTCGTCATGAACCCGTGCGATCACCCGCATGGCGGCGGCGAAGGCAAGAGCCCTGTCGGCCTGCCCGCGCCTGTCACCCCGTGGGGCAAGCCGGCTCTCGGCCTGAAGACCCGCAAGCACAAGAAGTACTCTGACAAGAAGATTGTCAAGCGTGCGGGCAAGAAGTAATAGGAGGACTCATCAATGAGCAGATCGGTCAAGAAGGGCCCCTATGTAGCTGCTAAGCTGCTCAAGAGGGTCGAGGAAATGAACGAATCCGGCAAGAAGAGCGTGCTCAAGACCTGGAGCCGCGCGTCCACCATCTTCCCCCAGATGGTTGGCCACACCATCGCGGTGCACGACGGCCGCAAGCATGTGCCGGTTTACATCGTGGAAGAAATGGTTGGTCACAAGCTGGGTGAGTTCGCCCCGACGCGTACCTTCAAGGGTCACGCCGGTGAGAGCGCCAGCGGCCGCAAGTAAAGGAGTGAAATCGCATGGCTACCAGAATTCGTGAAAAGGCGAAGGTCCGCAAGGAAAACGCGGACAAGCGTCCCCGCGCGACCGCTCGTTACGTGCGCATTTCTTCCCGCAAGGTGAAGATCGTCATCGATCTGATCCGCGGCAAGAAGGTCGACGAAGCGCTTGCGATCCTGATGTACACGCCGAAGGCCGCCGCCCCCGTGGTGGAGAAGCTGCTGCTTTCTGCGATTGCTAACGCCGAAAACAACCTGAGCATGGACCGCGGCTCCCTGTATGTCGCGGAGGTGTTCGCCAATCCGGGCCCGACGCTCAAGCGTTACGTCGCCCGCAGCCGTGGCAGCGCTTCCCCGATGCTCAAGCGCACGAGCCACATCACCGTCGTGCTCGACCAGAAATAAGGAGGTTTTCGGATGGGCCAGAAAGTGAATCCGCATGGCGCCCGCGTTGGCGTCATCAAGGATTGGAGCACCCGCTGGTATGCGGATAAGAAGAACTTCGCTGACAACCTCGTGTCCGACGCGAAGCTCCGCAAGATGATCAAGAATCTGGAGTTCACCGATGACAAGAGCAAGAAGTCGGTGCGGCTCTACGATGCCGGCGTTTCTTCCATTGATATTGAGCGCCGCTTCGACAATGACAAGGTTCGCGTGATGGTCACCCTCAATGTGGCCAAGCCGGGCATCGTCATCGGCGCCAACGGCGCGAACATCGAGAAGATCAAGGCTGCCATCGCTAAGGAGCTCGGCGCGAACGCGCAGGTGATCCTGAATGTGCAGGAGATCAAGAACCCGGATCTCGACGCGCAGCTGGTTGCTGAGAACATCGCCGCGCAGCTGGAGAACCGCGTGTCCTTCCGCCGCGCGATGAAGAAGTGCCTGCAGAGCTCCATGCGTGCGGGCGCGAAGGGAATCAAGACCTCCGTCGCGGGCCGTCTGGGCGGCGCGGATATCGCGCGCTCCGAGGGCTACCACGAGGGCTCCATCCCGCTGCAGACCCTGCGTGCTGACATTGACTACGGCTTTGCCGAGGCGAAGACCGCTTACGGCCGCCTGGGCGTGAAGGTCTGGATCTACAAGGGCCAGGTTCTTCCCAGCGCGAAGAAAGCTCCGGCCAAGACCGAAGGAGGCAAGTAAACCATGTTGATGCCCAAGAGAGTGAAGCGCCGCCGCGTCTTCCGCGGCCGCATGAAGGGCAAGGCCCAGCGCGGCAACTTCCTGGCTTACGGCGATTATGGCATTGTTGCCACTGAGCCGTGCTGGGTGACCGCCCGCCAGATCGAGGCCGCCCGTATCGCCCTGACCCGCTACACCAAGCGTGGCGGCCAGGTTTGGATCAAGATCTTCCCGGACAAGCCGATTACCGAGAAGCCGGCTGAGACCCGCATGGGCTCCGGCAAGGGCTCCCCGGAATACTGGGTTGCGGTTGTGAAGCCGGGCCGCGTGATCTTCGAGATCAAGGGCGTGGCCGAGGCCGATGCGCGCGAGGCGCTGCGTCTTGCCCAGCACAAGCTGCCGCTCAAGACCAAGATCATCGCGCGTGAGACCGCGAAGACCAGCGAAGGTGGTGAAGCGTAATGAAGAAGAATCAGTTCAGCGAGATGTCCGCTGCCGAGCTCAACGATAAGGTTGTGGAGCTGAAGAAGGAGCTCTTCAATCTGCGCTTCCAGCTGGCAACCGGCCAGCTGCAGGACACGACGGCGATCGCCAACACCAAGCGCGATATCGCCCGTGCCAAAACCGCGCTGCGCAGCCTCGAGCTCAAGGCTCAGGCGTAACCCGGGAAAGGAGACACAACCATGTCTGAAGTTAGAGGAATGCGCAAGACCCGCGTAGGCGTCGTCGTCAGCGACAAGATGGACAAGACCATCACCATCGCGGTCAAGTATCGCGTCCGCCATCCGCTGTATGGCAAGATCATGAACCGCACCACCAAGATCAAGGCCCATGATGAGAAGAACGAGTGTGGCATCGGCGACACCGTGCGCGTCATGGAGACCCGTCCGCTTAGCCATGACAAGCGCTGGCGCCTGGTCGAGATCATCGAGAAGGCGAAGTAAGCCCTGTCGGATAAGGAGGAAAAAACTCAATGATTCAGCCGCAAACGCGTCTTAAGGTCGCCGACAATACCGGCGCCAAGGAAATTATGTGCTTCCGCGTCATGGGCGGTTCTTTCCGCCAGACCGGCTCGGTCGGCGATATCATCATGGCTTCGGTCAAGAGCGCAACGCCCGGCGGCGTTGTGAAGAAGGGCGACGTCGTGAAGGCCGTTATCGTCCGCACGCACAAGAGCTACCGCCGCAAGGACGGTACCTACATCCGTTTTGATGACAACGCTGCCGTTATCATCAACAACGACAAGCAGCCCAAGGGCACCCGCATCTTTGGACCGGTGGCCCGCGAGCTGCGCGAGCACGATTTCATGAAGATCGTGTCTCTGGCCCCCGAAGTTCTGTAAGGAGGTGGCAAAAGAATTATGCATATCCGTTCCAAGGATACGGTGGTCGTGATCACCGGTAAAGACAAGGGCAAGGAAGGCAAGGTTCTCACTGCCTCTCCGAAGACCGGCAAGATCGTCGTCGAAGGCGTCGCGATTGCCACCAAGCATCAGAAGCCGCGCCAGCAGGGCGTCCCGGGCGGCATCATCAAGAAGGAAGCCGCCATCGATGCCAGCAACGTCATGCTCGTGTGCCCCAAGTGCAAGAAGGGCGTGCGCATCGGCTACAGCGTGCTGGAGAACGGCACCAAGGTTCGTGTCTGCAAGAAGTGCGGCGCGAGCTTCGAAGAGTAAGGCAGGAGGAAATCAGAAATGGAAGCGCGTCTTTATAATAAGTACGTGACCGAAGTTGTTCCTGCCCTTCAGCAGAAGTTCGGTTACAAGAATGTGAACCAGATTCCCAAGATCGACAAGGTCGTCATCAACATGGGCCTGGGCGATTGCAAGGACAATCCCAAGGCGCTTGAGGCCGCGGTCAAGGAGCTGGAAGCCATTGCCGGCCAGAAGGCCATCACCACCAAGGCCAAGAAGTCCATCGCAAACTTCAAGCTGCGCGAGGGCATGAACATCGGCGCCAAGGTGACCCTCCGCGGCGAGCGGATGTACGAGTTCGTCGACAAGCTGATGAACATCGCTCTCCCGCGCGTCCGTGACTTCCACGGCGTGTCCGACAAGGCCTTTGACGGCCGCGGCAATTACGCCCTGGGCATTCGCGAGCAGCTCCTCTTCCCCGAAATCGATTATGACAAGGTGGAGAAGGTTCGCGGCATGGAAATGATCTTCGTGACCACGGCGCACACCGACGAGGAGTGCAAAGAGCTCCTTCGCCTGATGGGCATGCCGTTTGCGAAGTAAGGAGGAGGACAAACATGGCTAAGACCAGTATGATCAACAAGCAGCAGAAGGAGCCGAAGTTCTCTACTCGCGCTTACACCCGCTGCCGCCTGTGCGGCCGTCCGCACTCCGTGCTTCGCAAGTACGGCGTCTGCCGCATTTGTTTCCGCGAACTGGCGTACAAGGGACAGATTCCCGGTGTCCGCAAGGCCAGCTGGTAAGGAGGGACTGAAATGCTCGTTAACGATCCCATTGCAGATATGCTCACCCGCATCCGCAATGCTCAAATCGCCAAGCATGATACCGTGGTGATTCCGGCTTCCAACATGAAGAAGTCCATCGCCAAGATCCTGCTCGACGAAGGCTACATCAAGAGCGTCGACATGATCGACGACGGCCTCTCCGGCCAGATCAAGATTGGCCTGAAGTACACCGATAAGAAGCAGAGCGTCATTGTTGGCCTCAAGCGCATCAGCAAGCCGGGCCTGCGCGTCTACGCGCAGTGCGAGGATCTGCCGAAGGTGCTCGGTGGCCTGGGCATCGCGATCGTCTCCACGTCCAAGGGCGTGATGACCGATAAGCAGGCCCGCGCGGCCAAGGTCGGCGGCGAAGTGCTCGCCTACATCTGGTAATCGACGACGCTGAAACGGAGGTAGAAACAATGTCTCGAATCGGAAGACATCCGATCGCAATCCCGGCTGGCGTCACGGTCACCATCTCCGATGACAACCTCGTCACCGTGAAGGGCCCGAAGGGTACGCTGACCCAGGAGGTCAATAAGAACATCACCGTCAAGCAGGAGGGCAGCGAGATTTACGTCACCCGCCCGAATGACGAGAAGCAGAACCGCGCTTTCCACGGCCTGTACCGCGCGCTGATCGCCAACATGGTGACCGGCGTGACCACCGGCTTCAAGAAGACGCTGAATCTGGTTGGCACCGGCTACCGCGCCGACGCCAAGGGCGACACCCTCAACATCACCATCGGCTACAGCCATCCGGTGATCATGAAGGCCCCGGCGAACATCACCTTCGCCACGCCGAACCAGACGACCATTGAGGTCACCGGTATCGACAAGCAGCAGGTGGGCAATATCGCTGCCGACATCCGTGCGGTCCGCAAGCCGGAGCCGTATCACGGAAAGGGCATCCGCTATGCGGATGAGGTTGTCCGTCAAAAGGAAGGCAAGACTGGTAAGAAGTAAGAAAGGGAGTGAGCGCTAATGTTCACCAAACGTGATCGTAATGAGATCCGTGTGATCCGTCATGAGCGTGTGCGTAAGAAGATCAGCGGCACGCCCGAAATGCCGCGTCTGAGCGTCTATCGCAGCCTCAACCACATCTATGTGCAGGTGATCGACGACACCGTCGGCAAGACCCTGGTCTCCTGCTCTACCCTCGATCCGGCGATCAAGGGCCAGCTTTCTGAGCTGGATAAGAAGGGCGCGAGCAAGCTCGTGGGCAAGACCGTTGCCGAGCGCGCTCTGCAGGCCGGCATCAAGCAGGTCGTCTTCGACCGCGGCGGCTATGTCTACACTGGCCGCGTGGCGGAGGTCGCCGCAGGCGCCCGTGAAGCGGGCCTCGACTTCTGATCAAGGGAGGATACGAAGAATGCCTCAGGATATGGAAAAGAAACCGCAGGAGCGCGGCGAGCGCCGCGAGCGCGGTCCGCGCCGCGATCGCCGTCCGGAGAGCGAATTCCAGGAGAAGATGGTTGCCATCAACCGCGTTTCCAAGACCGTCAAGGGCGGCCGCAACATGCGCTTCGCTGCCCTGGTCGTCATCGGAGACGGCAAGGGCCGTGTCGGCTGCGGCATCGGCAAGGCGACTGAAATCCCGGAGGCCGCCCGCAAGGCGACCGAGGACGCCAAGAAGCATCTCGTGCACGTGAGCATGAAGGGCACCTCCATCCCGCACGAAGCGGTCGGCCGCTTCGGCACGGGCGAGATCGTGCTGCTTCCGGCTCCGGAAGGTACCGGCGTTATCGCCGGCGGCCCGGCACGTGCGGTGCTCGAGCTGTGCGGTGTCAAGGACATTCGTACCAAGAGCTACGGCACCAACAACCCGATTAACATGGTGAAGGCGACCATCGAGGGTCTGGCTTCCCTGCGCACGGCCGAGGAAGTGGCCAAGATGCGCGGCAAGACCGTCGAAGAGCTGCTCGGCTGAGAAGGAGGAAAGAGACTATGAAATTGCAGGTTACGCTTGTGAAGTCTCCCGTCTCCAGCAAGCCCAACCACATCAAAATTGTGAAGGCGCTGGGCCTGCACAAGATCCGCTCCACCAAGGTGTTTGAGGATACGCCGTCCATCCGCGGCATGATCTTCAAGGTCAAGCATCTGGTGTCTGTGGTCGAAATCAGCGACTAAGGAGGATTCACCATGAAGCTGAATGAGCTGAAGCCCGCTGTGGGCTCCACGACTGCGCCGCGCCGTCTCGGCCGCGGCGTCGGCTCCGGCCTGGGCAAGACGTCCGGCAAGGGCCACAAGGGCGCCAAGGCCCGCAGCGGCGGCGGCAAGCGCCCGGGATTTGAGGGCGGCCAGATGCCCCTGGTCCGTCAGCTGCCCAAGCGCGGATTCAAGAATATCTTTGCTAAGGAATATGCGACCGTGAATGTCGGCGACCTTGAAGTCTTCGAGAACGGCACCGAAGTCACCGCGGCCCTGCTGATGGAGAAGAGGATCATCCGCAAGGAGCTGGATGGCCTCAAGGTCCTGGGCGGCGGTGAGCTGACCAAGAAGCTGACGGTGAAGGCCGTTAAGTTCACCGGTTCTGCGAAGGAGAAGATCGAGGCGCTCGGCGGAACTGCTGAGGTGATCTGATATGCTGGAAAAGATGCAGAATGCCTGGCGCATTCCTGAGCTCCGCAAGAAGATCCTCTACACCTTCGGCATGCTGCTGGTCTACCGCCTGCTGTGCGTGATCCCGGTTCCGGGCATCAACATCTCAGAGGTGGCCAACGCCGTATCGCAGTATTCCATCCTGGACTTCATGAACATGATGACCGGCGGTTCCTTCCAGAACATGAGCATCATGGCCATGGGTATCACCCCGTACATCAACTCCAGCATCATTCTTCAGCTGCTGACCGTGGCGATTCCTTCGCTCGAGAAGCTGGCGAAGGAGGGCCCGGAGGGCCGCAAGAAGATCAACGAGTGGACGCGCTACCTGACCGTCGTTCTGGCGTTCGTGCAGGCGGTTGGCCTGGTCTTCGCGATGCGCGCCAACTCTTACGGCGGCATCTGGTATCTGGTGATCGGTATTTCCATGGCGGCCGGCACCTCGCTGGCGATGTGGATCGGTGAGCGCATCACCGAGAACGGCATCGGCAACGGCATCTCGCTGCTGATCATGGCCGGCATCGTATCCAATATGTTCAACTGGGGCCGTCAGGCGGTCGTCGGCATGGTCGCGGGCACGGTGAGCCCCATCGCGGTCATCGTGATCGTGATCGCTCTGCTGGCGATGATCGTGGCGATCACCTATGTGGACATGGGCGAGCGCCGCATCCCGGTTCAGTATGCGAAGCGTGTGGTGGGCCGCAAGATGTATGGCGGCCAGTCCACCCACATCCCGATGAAGATTAACTCCACCGGCGTGATGCCGCTGATCTTCGGATTCGCGATTCTGCAGTTCCCTGCTACGATCTTCGCGTTCTTCCCGACGAGCGGCGTGAACCTGTGGTGGAGCGGCTTCCAGTCCGGCGTTTGGTATCAGCTGGTGCTGGCGCTGCTGATCATCGCTTTCACCTACTTCTACACCAGCATCACGTTCAATCCGATTGACATCAGCAAGAACATGCAGCAGAATGGCGGCATCATCCCGGGCATTCGTCAGGGCCGTGCCACCAGCGATTACCTCGCTAAGGTTTCCAGCCGTCTGACGCTGTTCAGCGCGCTGTTCCTCGCCGTGTTGGCGACGATCCCGACCATGCTGACCCGGATCTTCGGCATCAGCGCGCCATTTGGCGCGAGCTCTGTGCTGATCGCGGTTTCCGTCGGCATCGAGACGATCCGTCAGATCGAGGCGCAGATGGTCATGCGTCACCACAAAGGCTTCCTGGGTTAAATGCTCCTGTAAGCGTGAGGTGTTCACATGAATGTGATTTTTCTCGGCCCGCCCGGTGCGGGCAAGGGAACCCAGGCCGTTCGCGTGTGCGAACGGCTGGGTATTCCCCAGATTTCTACCGGCGATATTCTTCGCCGCGCCATGAAAGAAGGGACGCCGACCGGTCTGGCTGCCAAGTCCTATGTGGACAAGGGCGAGCTTGTGCCGGACTCCGTCGTGATCGACATCGTGCGCGAGCGATTGGCTCAGCCGGACTGCCAGAACGGCTACGTGCTTGACGGTTTCCCGCGCACGGTGCCGCAGGCGCAGGCGCTGGGCGAGTTTGCCAGCATTGACGCGGTGGTCAATATTGAGGTCAGCGATGAGAAGCTGACCGCGCGCCTCTCCGGGCGCCGGGTATGCCTCTCCTGCGGCGGCACCTACCATGTCAGCACGCTGAACGGCGCGACGGCATGCGAAAAGTGCGGCGCAGAGCTGATCCAGCGCAAGGATGACAAGGCGGAGACGGTGCTCAGCCGTCTTGCCGTGTATCACGCGCAGACCGCTCCGCTCATCGACTATTATGCGCAGCGCGGTCTGCTCAAGACGGTCGACGGCGCGCAGCCGATGGATGCGTGCACAGCCGCGATTCTTGAAGCGCTGGGTGAGGCGAAATGATCACGATCAAAAACTCCGCCCAGATCGCGAAAATGCGTGAGGCCGGCGCGCTCCTGCACGACGTGCTCACGCAGCTGAAAGGGAAGATCGAACCCGGGATCACCACGAAAGAGCTTGACCGCTTTGCGGAAAAGCTCATTCGTGCGCACGGGGCTGTTCCTTCCTTCCTGAACTATGAAGGGTATCCTGCCTCGATCTGTACGTCGGTGGACAGCCAGGTCGTGCACGGCATCCCGTCCAATCAAACTGTGCTTCGCGAGGGTCAGATCGTGTCCATCGACGCGGGCGTGATCCTTGACGGATGGCAGTCCGACAGCGCGCTGACCGTGCCCGTCGGGCGGATTTCCGAGGAGGCGCAGCGGCTGATCGATGTGACGGAGCAGAGCTTCTTTGCCGCACTTGAAGTAGCGCGGGAAGGAAATCGCATCAGCGACATCGGTCACGCGGTGCAGCAATACGTCGAGTCGCGCAGCTTTTCCACGGTGCGCGCGCTCTGCGGGCATGGCATCGGACGGGAGATGCACGAAGATCCCAGCGTGCCGAACTACGGCATCCCTGGGCATGGCGTGCGGCTCCGCCGCGGCATGACCATCTGCATTGAGCCGATGATTGCCGCGGGCGACTACCACGTCAAGACGCTTTCGGACGGCTGGACGGTGGTGACCACCGATGGCAGCCTTTGCTCACACTATGAACACACCATCGCCATCACCGACGGTGAGCCGGAGCTGCTTTCGCTGCCCGGATACCATAAGGAGGAGAAGCGATGAGCTCGTTCCCCATGGAGGTGGGCCGTGTGGTCTTCTCCCGTGCCGGACGCGACCAGGGACATTATTTCGTGGTCGTGGCGGTGCTCGACGAGGATCATGTGGCGATCGCAAACGGTTGTCAGCGTAAGGTGGACAATCCCAAGAAGAAGAAGATCAAGCATCTGGTGGCAAAGCCCGAAATTCTTGAGGAAATCCGGGAGAAAATTTTTGCAAAAAAGAGGATTTTTGACTCTGAGGTGCGAAATAAACTAGATGCTATCGGCTATCAAGAGGCTTTGTTGCCGCGTAAGGAGGGTTAACGTTGCCCAAGAGCGACAATATCGAGGTTGAAGGCGTCGTCGTCGAGGCACTGCCGAACGCGAACTTCCGCGTGGAGGTGGCCGGCGGGCATAAAGTCATGGCTCAGATCTCCGGCAAGATCCGTATGAATTTCATCCGCATCTATCCGGGCGATAAGGTCAAAGTCGAAATTTCTCCCTATGATCTGACCAGGGGACGCATTACCTGGCGCAGCAAGGGTTGAGAAAACAAATTCGAGGAGGAACGGACAAATGAAGGTTAGACCGTCTGTCAAGCCTATCTGCGAGAAGTGCAAGATCATCAAGCGCAAGGGCCGCATCATGGTCATCTGCGAGAATCCCAAGCACAAGCAGAAGCAGGGCTGATTCGCTTTTTTGACAGGAAGGATCGCTTGGGCGGCTGCACAGGCACTGCGCCTGTGAACCATGCGGCTTTTCATAGAAAAATCAAGCAGAACACCGTACTTACGGAGTAGAGTATCTGGAGGTAAAAGAATGGCACGTATTTCTGGCGTTGACCTGCCTCGCGAGAAGCGGGTCGAAATCGGACTGACGTATATCTTCGGCATCGGCCTGAAGACCTCGCAGCAGATCCTGGCCGCGACGGGCGTGAATCCCGACACCCGCGTGAAGGATCTCACCGAGCAGGACGTCAACAAGATCCGTGAATATATTGAGCACCACCTGAAGGTCGAGGGCGATCTGCGCCGTGATGTCGGCCTGGACATCAAGCGCCTGATGGAAATCGGCTGCTACCGCGGCGTTCGCCACCGCAAGGGCCTCCCGGTCCGCGGCCAGAACACCAAGCAGAACGCCCGCACCCGCAAGGGCCCCAAGAAGACCATCGCCGGCAAGAAGAAGGCAACCAGATAAGAGGAGTGATTGACAATGGCACCTAAGCAGAAGCTCAAGAAAGTCGTCCGCAAGCGCCGCGAGCGCAAGGTCGTGGAGCGCGGCGCGGCGCACATCCGCTCCTCCTTCAATAACACCATCGTGACGCTCACCGATACCCAGGGCAACGCCCTGAGCTGGGCGTCCGCTGGCGGACTCGGCTTCCGAGGCAGCAAGAAGTCCACGCCGTTCGCGGCGCAGACCGCTGCTGAGACCGCCGCCAAGGCGGCGATGGAGTACGGCCTGAAGACCGTTGAGGTTTACGTCAAGGGCCCGGGCTCCGGACGTGAAGCCGCGATCCGTTCCCTGCAGGCTGCGGGCCTGGAGGTCAACATGATCAAGGACGTGACGCCGATTCCGCACAACGGATGCCGTCCGCCCAAGCGCCGTCGCGTGTAAGGTTTTGTAAGGAGGACTACAGACAATGGCTAACAATAAAGAGCCGATCGCCAAGAAGTGCCGGAGCCTTGATATCTCTCCGGCCGTCATGGGCTATGGCAATAAGAAGTCTACTCGCAATCCTGGCGGCAACAAGCGCAAGAAGGTTTCCGAGTATGGCACGCAGCTCAAGGAAAAGCAGAAGGTTAAGTTCGTCTACGGCGTGCTGGAGAAGCAGTTCCATCGCTACTACCTGAAGGCCGCCAACATGAAGGGCATCACCGGTGAGAATCTGCTCAAGCTCCTCGAACTGCGCCTTGACAACGTCATCTATCGCCTTGGCCTGGCCAAGACCCGCCGTATGGCGCGCCAGATCGTCGTCCATGGCCACGTGCTGGTCAACGGCAAGAAGGTGGACATCCCCTCCTACTCCGTGAAGGTTGGCGACGTCATCACCCTGCGTGAGCGTTCCCGCGAGCAGGCGAACTTTAAGGCCCTGCGTGAGGGCACCGGTGTCGTGACCCCGAAGTGGCTCACCTTTGACGCGCCGAACCTCACCGGCAAGGTTGCCGCGATGCCGGCGCGCGAGGATATCGATTGCCCGATCCAGGAGCACCTCATCGTCGAGCTCTATTCTCGTTAATCAGCTGCAATGGTTTTTTCACGGCAACTATGAGGAGGAATCTGCCTAATGATCGAAATCGAAAAGCCCCGCATCGAACGCGTGGAAACCGGCGACAGCTATGGCAAGTTCGTCGTCGAGCCGCTTGAGCATGGCTTTGGCCAGACGCTGGGTAACTCCCTGCGCCGTGTGCTGCTGAGCTCTCTGCCGGGCGTTGCTGTTTCCAGCATCCGCATTGAGGGCATCCAGCATGAGTTTTCCGCCGTTCCCGGCGTCAAGGAAGACGTTGCAGAGATCATCCTCAACCTGAAAGAGCTTTCTGCCAAGCTGTATTGCGAAGGCCCGAAGACGATTTCCATCAACGTTAAGGGCCCCTGCGAGCTGACCGCTGCCGCGTTGGAGGTGGACGACCAGATCGAGGTGATCAATCGCGACCTGCACATCGCCACCCTCAACGAGGATGCTGATCTGATCATGCATCTCACGCTTGACAAGGGCCGCGGCTATGTCAGCGCAGACCGCAATAAGAACCCGAACATGCCCATCGGGGTCATCCCGACGGATTCCATCTTTACCCCGATCCGCAAGGTGAACTACACCGTGGAAAACACCCGCGTGGGCCAGGCGACCGACTATGATCGCCTGACGCTTGAGGTGTGGACCGACGGCAGCATCCAGCCGGATGAGGCGATCAGCACCTCGGCCAAGATTCTGGGCGGCCATCTCAAGCTGTTCATGGATCTGACCGACCAGGTGGTGACCATCGGCTTCAACGAGAAGGAAGACGATCACCGCGAGAAGGTGCTGGAGATGACCATCGAGGAGCTCGATCTCTCTGTTCGCGCCTACAACTGCCTCAAGCGCGCCGGCATCAATACGGTGGCCGAGCTTGTGCAGCGCAACCAGGAAGACATGATGAAGGTTCGCAATCTGGGCAAAAAGTCTCTTGAAGAGGTCGAGCAGAAGCTCGCCGCTCTGGGGCTCGCTCTGCGTGCCAATGATGAGTAACCGGTTTTTTTAACCGGCTGAAGCTCAAATCCCGCGCAGCGATGCGCGTACATTTTGCCCGACATGGGCTTACTAAGGTCGCGCCTAAGGGAAATATGGGCGCGGCAGACGGAGCCTGATCCGCCGCAGGCGGACAGGCTTCCTGTGTGCCGCGTGAAGAACTGTATTTGCAGGAGGCGGGCTGTAAAAGGAGGATAAATATAATGGCTCAGCGTAAACTTGGCCGCACGGCCGCTCAGCGCAAGGCGCTTCTTCGCAATCAGGTGACCAATCTGATCTGGTATGGCCGCATCGAGACCACCCTGTCCCGTGCGAAGGAAGTCCGCAGCATGGCCGAGCGTCTGATCACCCTGGCGATCAACGAGTGCGACAACAATGTTCAGGTCGAGAAGACCTTCAACAACGATAAAGGCCAGACCGTGACCGTCACCGTGCAGAACGATGCTCCGAGCAAGCTGCATGCCCGCCGTCAGATCATGGCGTATCTGTACGACGTGAAGGAGCCCAAGCTCGAGGATGAGTCCAAGAGCGCCTACCGTGAGCGCACCAAGGACGTCAAGTATCCGTGCGTGGAGAAGCTCTTCCGCGAGATCGGCCCGAAGTACAAGGCCCGCAACGCCGAGAAGAACTGCGCCGGCGGCTACACCCGCATCCTCAAGAAGGGCCCGCGCCGCGGCGATGCCGCCGAGATGGTCATTCTCGAGTTGGTGTAATCCTTTTGCTACAAAAGAAGCTGTTTCGTCGGGGGACGAAGCAGCTTCTTTTACACTTCGATAAAGCCGGGCCCGGAGGAATGGGCGGCGGCGGTCTCAGGGGAATCAGTGGAGGGGAACCAACGCATGAACGACATGATTCTGATCCTCAATTATTCGGATGAGTTTTCGATGGAGACGGCGCGCAGACTGCGCGGGGAGCAGATATACAGCCGCATCATCAGCGGAATGACTACGGCCGCGCAGATCCGAGAGATTGCGCCGCGCGGCATCGTGCTCAGCGGCGAGGCATCGAGCGCGCAGGGCGTGTTTGACGCCGGAATCCTGGAGCTGGGCATTCCCGTGCTTGCGCTGGGGCATACGGTGCATATGATGCTGGCCGCCCAGGGCGGGGCGAGCGCGGGTGTGGCCATCAATGAGCGAAAGGCGTACATCGAATACGGCAAGAGTGCGCTGTTTGCCGGGGTGACGGGCGGGGAGCGTTACCTCAAGGAGACGCTGACGCTGATGCTTCCGCCGGATGTGCAGGTGACGGCGAGCGCCTCCGGCTGCACAATCGCGTTTGAGAACACGGAAAAGAAGCAGTACGGCATACAGTTTGAGCTGGAGCGCAATGATCCGGAAGGCTCCGCGATTCTCAAAAACTTTGCGCGCGATATCTGCGGCTGCACAGCCTGGTGGTCGCTTGGCGCGGCGATGCGCGAGGCGGAGCGAGCGCTCACGGAGGCCGCGGAGCAGGGCGGACGGGCCGTATGCGCCGTCAGCGGCGGCGTGGATTCCACGGTTGCCGCCGTGCTCACCCATCGCGCGTTTGGCGAGCGGATGACCGCCATCTTTGTGGAAACGGGGCTCATGCGCGAGGGTGAGGGCGCGATGGTCCAGCAGACGTTTGACGCGCTGGGCATCCCGCTGCTGCACATGGACCGATCCGGCGTGGTGCTTGAGGCGCTGGCGCACCGCCGAAGCATGAGGGAAAAGCGGCTGGTCGTGATGAATTGCCTGCATGAGGAAATGATCCGCCAGACTGCGTCCATGCCCGAGGCGAAGACGCTCGTGCTTGGAACGAATTACAGCGACTTTCTGCACGGCGGCAGCACATCCGACCGCTGGAACGACTGCGAAATGAACGTTCTGGAGCCGCTGGCCACGCTGTTCAAGGACGAGGTGCGGGCGATTGCCCAGCAGCTGGGCCTGGGCGCGGAGATTGCGGAGCGCAAGCCGTTCCCGGCGCTGGGCCTGGGCGCCCGGATGGTGGGCGAGGTGACGGGCGAGCGGCTGCAGGCGCTGCGCAGGGCCGACAGCATCTTTGATGAGGAAATCCGGCTGGCCGGACTCGACCGCAAGCTGTACAAGTATTTTCCAATCCTCACCAGCAGCGATCCGATCTCCGGCATCGAGATGATGATCCTGCGCGCGGTGACCGTCTCCGGGGGACAGCTGCTGCCCGCGCGATTGCCGTACGACCTGATTGAGCGCACGGTGCGGCGCATTTGTGCGGATGCACCGACGGTTGCCCGCGTGTTCTATGACGAGACGCCCACGCCTGTGGGCAAGGAGACGTTCACGTGAGCGCGTGATGCCGGCAAGAGAATGAGAAGAGGCTGTGAAGCTACGGGCTTGACAGCCTCTTTGTCATGCAAAGAAAGTGCGGATTTTTTCGCTGTTTTTGATCAAAACTTAGATAGCTCCATTGTATTCTGCGTCAAAAGACGAATATTTTTTAAAAATCGAGGAAAAAGGTTAGAAAATTGATTGAAAAGCGGAAAAAGACTTGCTATACTATGGGCGATTTCTTTTTTGGAGGTGCTTTTTCCATGCCCAAGGTTGCGCTCATCATGGGGTCCAAGAGCGATTGGCCATCCCTGAAAGGCTGTGTGGATGTGCTGCGCTCGTTCGGCATCGAGGTCGAGGTTCACGTTGCGAGTGCGCACAGAACGCCCGAAAAGGTGGCGGCCTTCGCGGACAGCGCTCGGGAAAATGGATTTGAGGCGATCATTGCCGCGGCGGGCAAGGCGGCCCACCTGGCGGGCGTCATCGCCGGACATACGACTCTGCCGGTCATCGGCATTCCGATCAAGTCCTCGCTGATGGATGGACTGGACTCGCTGCTCTCCACCGTGCAGATGCCCACCGGCATCCCGGTGGCGACGGTCGCCGTCGGCGGCGGGGACAACGCGGCCTATCTGGCGGCGCAGATGCTCTCCATCAAGTATCCCGAGCTGGCGAAAAAGCTCGGCGAGCATCGTGAAAAGATGGCCGCGGCCATCGAGGCGGACGACGCCGAAATCAGGGCGCAGCTGTGATTCGCCGCTCAGGAGGAGATATGACGGATATCAAGGAAAAGGGAGACCGGATGGAGGAAGCCTGCGGCGTATTTGGCATCTATGCGCAGGACAGGGACATCCATGCGGCGGATGCCGCCTACTATGGCCTGTTTGCGCTTCAGCATCGCGGGCAGGAGAGCGCGGGCATCGCCGTGGCGGACGGCAAGGGCATTAAGCAGTACCGCAATCTCGGCCTGGTGCCGGAGGTCTTCGACGAGGACGTGCTCAAGGGGCTGACAGGCAGGATTGCCATTGGCCATGTGCGCTATTCCACCTTTGGCGGCAAGGATGTCATCAATGCGCAGCCCGTGGTGGCGCGCTGCAAGATTGGCATGCTGGCCCTGGCGCACAATGGCACGCTGGTCAATGCCGATGCGCTGCGCACCGATATGGAGGACAATGGCGCCATCTTCCAAACGACGGTGGACAGCGAGGTCATCCTCAATCTGATCGCCCGCGAAAGCAGCAAGGGGCTGCTGGAGGCAATCAAATCGATGATGAGCGTGGTGCGGGGCGCGTATGCGCTGGTGCTGCTCTCCAAGGACAAGCTGATCGGCATCAGGGACCCTTACGGCATCCGCCCGCTGTGCCTGGGACGCATCGGGGACAGCTTCGTGCTGGCGAGCGAGAGCTGCGCGCTCGACGCGATTGGCGCGGAATTCGTGCGCGATGTGCAGCCGGGCGAGATCGTCATCATCGACGAGGAGGGCATTCACAGCGTGCACACGCCATGCCCGCTTGACAGCCGGCTGTGCCTGTTTGAGTTTGTGTACTTTGCCCGGCCGGATTCGGTGATCGACGGCATCAATGTCTATCAGTCCCGCGTGGAGGCGGGACGCCGGCTTGCGATGGAAGACGATATCGAGGCGGACATGGTCATCGGCGTGCCGGACAGCGCGCTGGCCGCAGCGATGGGCTACGCGGAGGTCAGCGGCATCCCTTACGGCGACGGCCTGGCCAAAAACCGCTATGTCGGCCGCACATTCATTCAGCCCGATCAGGGCATGCGCGAGATGGGCGTGCGCACCAAGCTCAACGCGATGACCCGCAACGTCAAGGGCAAGCGCATCGTGCTGGTGGACGATTCCATCGTCCGCGGCACGACTAGCCGGCGCATCGTGGAGATGCTGCGCACGGCGGGCGCGAAAGAGGTGCACATGCGCATCTCCTCGCCGCCGGTGCTCCACCCATGCTATTTCGGCATTGACATCGCGACCAATGAGGAGCTCATCGGCCATGGGCACAGCGTGGAGGAGATCTGCCGCTTCATCGGCGCGGACAGCCTCAGGTATCTCTCCCTGCCGGATCTGCGCAAAACGGTCGCGGGCTCGGGCTGTCAGTTCTGCACGGGCTGCTTTGACGGACGGTATCCCATCGACCCCGCTACGGGCGAGATGATCGAGAAGGAATGACCCCACGACATATGGAGGATGATTATGGTCACTTATAAGGATGCGGGCGTGGATGTCGAGCGCGGCTATGAGGCCGTGCGCAGGATGAAGCAGCATGTCGCAACCACGTTTGACGAGAATGTGCTTGGCGGTCTGGGCTCCTTCGGAGGGTTTTACTCGATAGAAAACGCGGTCGCGGAAAAGCCCGTGCTCGTGGCGGGCACGGACGGCGTGGGCACCAAGCTCAAGCTGGCGTTCCTGATGGACAGGCACGACACGGTCGGCATCGACTGCGTGGCGATGTGCGTCAACGATGTCGTCTGCCAGGGGGCGAAGCCGCTGCTCTTCCTTGATTACATCGCGACCGGATATCTCGATCCGCAGAAGGTGGAGCGGATCGTCGCGGGCGTGGCGGAGGGCTGCCGTCAGGCGGGCTGCGCGCTGATCGGCGGCGAGACGGCGGAGATGCCGGACTTTTATCCCGCGGGCGAATACGATCTGGCGGGCTTTACCGTCGGGCTGGTGGACAGGGATAAGTCCATCTCCGGCGAGCGCGTCGCGGAAGGGGATGTGCTGGTCGGCATCGCGTCCTCCGGCGTGCATTCCAACGGCTATTCGCTCGTGCGCAGGCTTGTGCTCACAGAGGATCGGGACATCAACGCGCCGGTGGAGGTCTTTGGCGGCAAAAGCTGGGGGGAGACGCTGCTTACCCCCACGAAGATCTACGTCAAGTCCGCGCTGGCGGCGTGCGGGGCGGCGGATGTACATGGCATCGCGCACATTACCGGCGGCGGCTTCATTGAAAACATCCCGCGCATCCTGCCGGAGGGCCGCAGCGCGTACATCGATCTGGGCGCGTGGCCGGTGCTGCCCGTGTTCACCGAACTGCAAAGGCTCGGCGGCCTTGCCGACAGGCAGATGTACAACACGTTCAACATGGGCATCGGCATGGTATTTGCGGCCGCGCCGCAGGAAGCGGACGCGCTCATCGCGTCGCTTACGGCGAGCGGCGAGGCGGCGTATCGCATCGGCGTGGTCGGCAGAACCGGCGCGGACGGTGAAAGGCTGGTGCTCCGGTGAGCACGAGGATTGCCGTCCTGTGCTCAGGTGGCGGAACCAATTTGCAGGCGCTGATCGACGCGGTAGAGGCCGGCCGCATCGACGGAACGATTGTGCTGGTGCTGGCGAACGCGTCCCGGGCGTATGCGCTGGAGCGGGCGCGCAAGCACGGCATTCCGGCGCAGTTTGTCAGCAAGAAGCAGGCGGGCAGCGACGAGGCGTTCAATGATGTGATCCTCGCCAGGCTGCAGGAGGCGGAGGCGGAGCTCGTCGTGCTGGCGGGATATCTGCCCATCGTCGGGCCGCAGATCGTGCGCGCCTATGAGCACCGCATCATCAACATCCATCCGGCGCTGATCCCCGCATTCTGCGGCCCGGGCATGTACGGACATCACGTCCATGAGGCCGTGCTCGCCTATGGCGCGAAGATTTCCGGCGCGACGACGCATTTCGTCGACGAGCAGGTCGATCACGGCGGCGTGATCATGCAAAGGTGCGTGCCCGTGCTCGAGGGCGATACGCCCGACACGCTGGCCGCACGCGTGCTCACGGTGGAGCACGAAATTCTCCCGGAGAGCGTCAGACTGTACTGTGCCGGAAAATTAGGAGTAGATGGAAGACAGGTGCATGTGCTATAATAAACTGTTAGCATATGTGTAAATCCCGGGCGGAACGAAAAAGCGCGCTGGTTTGGCGCGCCGTCCGCCCGATGCAATGAAGGGTGTCTTCCAGAATATGAGAATTTATCATCCCGTCAGGGGCGTGGGCGGTGCGCTGCGCGAGAACAGCTTCGCCATCATCGACGATGCGGGCGTGGAGATCGGCCAGGGAGGGCTGGAATTCCGGGTGCTCAAAAAAATGCTGCCGGACAGACCGCTGGATATTGAGATGAATATGAACGCGCATCCCATGGCCAGCGACACGCTTTTTGGCGCGCTGAGCGCGCGGGCGGAGAGCATCAAGGACGAGCAGAAGGGCCTGCCCGCCCGGCTGTACACGCGCTGTGCCATCGACGATGCCGAGCGGCACGAGTATTTTACCCGCATGGGGTTTGACGACGTGGACGGCGACGAGCTGTTTGTTTTGCGCGTGCCGGCGGATATGAGCACCAGGCGGCGCAATTACAGCCCCGTGGGCACCAAGGGGATCGATGTCGACCTGCGCACGCGCACCAGGCGCGAGGAGTTCCTGGTCAGCCTCAAGGAATTTGGCTGCGTGGAGCACGCCAGCGAATGGCTGGAGGAGCGCATGAAGGACCCCGTGTTCATCGCGCGGGCGATGTACTACGGCAGCGACTTCGTGGGACAGATGCTGGTGACCGGCACGCAGAACGAGGCCGTGCTGGAGTTTGTGTGCGTGGAGCCCAAGTGGCGCGGCCGCGGTGTGGCCAGCGCGCTCGTCGACGAGGCGCTGATGCAGCTCTCCAGCCAGCATGTGCCGTATATGCGGGCTACTGCCGTGCGGCGCAATCAGAGCGCGATGCGCCTGTTCCAGCGCAGCGGCTTTGAGTGGGTGCGCACGGAGTGCTATCTGCTGGGGCGCGATCTGTGACAGATGCGGCCGCGTGGGCGACGCTCTTGCGCCTGGCGTGCTGCCCGTCCGTCTTCGCCGGCATAGCTGCCGGATTCGCCGGGGGATATCCCGTTTTTCCCCCGTATTTACGGAACAAGCCATCAACAGGTTCAGTGAGCAAGATAAGAGAGGAAGAAAGACGATGATCAAGCGTGCAATTCTGAGCGTATCGGACAAGACCGGCATCGTGGAGCTTGCGCGGCGCCTCCATCATCAGGGCGTGACGCTGCTCTCCACCGGCGGCACCATGAAGGCGATCGCCGGGGCGGGCATTCCGGTGACCGGCGTGAGCGACGTGACGGGCTTCCCGGAGTGCCTGGACGGGCGTGTCAAGACCCTTCATCCGATGATTCACGCGGGCCTGCTGGCCGTGCGCGGCAATGCGGAGCACATGGCGCAGATCAGGAAGCTGGGTGTGGAGCCCATCGACATGGTGATCATCAACCTCTATCCCTTCCGCGCGACGATCGAGAAGCCGGGCGTGACGTTTGAGGATGCGATTGAGAATATCGACATCGGCGGGCCGACGATGCTGCGTGCCGCGGCGAAGAACGCGCAGGATGTCGTGGTTGTGATCGATCCGGCGGATTATGACAAGGTGCTCAACGAGCTGGAGACGACCGGCGATGTGTCGCTGAAGACGAAGCGCTACCTCCAGTACAAGGTATTTGAGCACACCGCGCAGTACGATTGCATGATTCAGCAGTATCTGCGCTCGCAGCTGGAGGATGCCGAAGAGTTCCCGCAGAACCTGACGGTGACATTTGAAAAGGTGCAGGAGATGCGCTACGGCGAAAATCCGCACCAGAAGGCCGCGTTCTATCGCGACCTGGGCGACATCGCGGGCACGCTGCCGGCGGCCAGGCAGCTGCATGGCAAGGAGCTTTCCTACAACAACATCAACGACACAAACGGCGCGCTGGAGCTTCTGCGGGAGTTTGACACGACGGCTGTCGTCGCGGTCAAGCACGGCAATCCCTGCGGCGTGGGCGTGGCGGATGAGGTCAGCGAGGCATACCGCCTGGCGTATGAGGCCGATCCCGTCAGCGTGTTCGGCGGCATCGTGGTGACGAACGCGCCGGTCGACGCGGCCACCGCGGAACAGATGAGCAAGATCTTCCTGGAGATCATCGTCGCGCCGAAGTTCACCGATGAGGCGCTGGCGATCCTCACCCGCAAGAAGAACCTGCGCCTGCTGGAGCTTGATACGACCATCCGGAGCTATCCCGAAAACGAGCGCGTGATGCGCAAGGTGGCGGGCGGCATGCTCGTGCAGGAGATCGACGACAAGCTGCTGCCGGAGACGGAGCTCAAGGTCGTCACCGAGAAGGCTCCGACCGAGGAGCAGATGAAGGATCTGCTGCTGGCCTGGAAGATTGTCAAGCATGCCAAGTCGAACGGCATCGCCATTGCCAAGGCCAATCAGAGCCTGGGCATCGGCCCGGGACAGGTGAACCGCATCTGGAGCACGCAGATGGCGATTGAGCGCAGCGGTGAGAAGGTCAAGGGCGCAGCGCTGGCGAGCGACGCCTTCTTCCCGTTTGACGACTGCGTGAAGGCCTGTGCGGAGGCGGGCATCAGCTGCATCATCCAGCCGGGCGGAAGCGTCCGCGACCAGGATTCCATCGACGCCTGCAATCAGTACGGCATCGCGATGGTGTTCACGGGCATGCGTCATTTCAAGCACTGACGGGAGCGCGCGCAGCGGGATTTACCGTGCTTTTCCTTTCCGCATTCCGGGGAGGGAAAGGAACCGAGGAGATGGAGGAATCGTTCCATGAAGGTATTGGTTGTTGGCGGCGGCGGGCGGGAGCACGCTGTCTGCAAAAAGCTGGCCGAATCCCCGCTGGTGGATGCCCTGCTCTGCGCGCCGGGCAACGCGGGCATCGCGCAGACGGCGCAGTGCTTCCCGGATGTCAAGGCGACGGACGTTGAGGCGATTGTCGCGCTGGCCGGGAAGGAGCATGTGGATTTCGTCTGCGTGACGCCGGATGATCCGCTGGCGCTGGGGTGTGTGGACGCGCTGGAGGCGGCGGGCATCGCGGCCTTTGGTCCGAACGCGTACGCCGCGCAGATGGAGGCCAGCAAAATCTTTTCCAAGAATCTGATGAAGAAGTACGGCATCCCCACCGCGGAGAGCGAGGTCTTCACGGAGATGGACGCGGCGCTGGCGTATTTGGACACGCGGCGCGCGCCCATCGTGGTGAAGGCGGACGGGCTGGCGCTGGGCAAGGGTGTCGTCGTCGCGGGAACCATTGAGGAGGCCAGGCAGGCCGTCGTGGACATGATGCAGGGCGGCAAGTTTGGAAAGAGCGGCGCGCGCGTGCTGATTGAAGAGTGCATGTTCGGGCGTGAGGTGACGGTGCTGTGCTTTACGGACGGCAAGTGCATCGTGCCGATGCGCGCGAGCCAGGATCATAAGCGCGCCTATGACGGTGACAAGGGCCCCAACACCGGGGGAATGGGCGCGTTTGCGCCGAGCCCGCTGTACACGGAGGATATGGCAAAGCGGGTGACGGACGAGATCCTGCTGCCGACGCTGCGCGCGATGAACGCGGAGGGCTTCACGTTCAAAGGGGTTCTTTACGTGGGGCTGATGCTCACGGAGGACGGCCCGAAGGTCGTCGAGTACAACGCCCGCTTTGGCGATCCGGAGACGCAGGCCGTTTTGCCGCTGCTTGACTCCGACCTGATGGAGATCATGATGGCCGTGCGTGAGCAGCGCCTGTCCGAATTGGACATACGCTGGAAGGACGGCGCCGCGGCATGCATCGTATTGGCGAGCGGCGGCTATCCGGGCAAGTACGAGAGCGGCAAGCTGATCTCCGGCCTGGATGACGCGGCTGCGGCCGGCGCGACCGTCTATCACGCGGGAACCAAAATGACCGATGAGGGCTATGTGACCGCGGGAGGCCGCGTGCTGGGCGTGACCGCGCTGGGGGAGACGCTTGGCGATGCGGTGGTGAATGCTTACGCCGCTGCGCGCAAAATTCACTTTGACGGCGTGCATATGCGCACGGATATCGGCAGCAAAGATTGTAAATAATACAAAATATGAGCATTAAAACCATATATTTCACAAAACGGGGTTGTAAACCCCGTTTTGTTCTGTTAGAATGATGCTCGTTCAGGGACACTGATCAGGAAGAGATGCCGCGGCGCGGAATTCGGCGCCGGCGGCGCGCAGCGATCCGTCCCGGAGAGCCGGAAGGTTATGAAAACGCACTCGCCGCCTTTCGCGCTTTTGCATATTTGCGCCTTTCTTTGCGGCCGGGAGTGCGGACCGCCGCACCCGGAAGGGAAGGCGGAGGCATGGCTTTGACGGCGCGTTTTCGGCGTCTGGGGAATGGGATCGATAAAATACGCAGTTCAGGAGGAACCTGCATGAAATTTTCTGGCAGCTATGTGGCGTTGGTGACGCCGTTTCACGAGGATGGCAGCGTCAATTTTGAAAAGCTGAAGGAGCTCGTGCTCTGGCACATGGAACAGGGCACGGATGGCATCGTCGCCCTGGGCACGACGGGCGAATCGAGCACCATGAGCCACGAGGAGGACGACGATGTCGCCCGCTGTGTGATCGAGACGGTGAACGGCAGGATTCCGGTGATCTGCGGCGCGGGTTCCAACAGCACCCAGACTCAGCTGGAGAAGAGCCGCCGTTATCACGATATGGGTGCGGACGGCCTGCTGCTGATCACGCCGTATTACAACAAGGCCAACGACGAGGGCATGTACCGGCACTTTGCGACCGTCGCGGATGCCGTGGATACGTCCATCATCCTCTACAATGTGCCGGGGCGCACGGGCTGCGCCATCTCCCCGGCGTGCTGTGCGCGCCTGGCCGCGCACCCGAACGTCGCGGGCATCAAGGAGGCCAGCGGCAACATCGGCTATACGGCCCAGATCGCGAAGCTGGTCGGCGAGGATTTCTGCATGTTTTCCGGAAACGACGACATGATCGTGCCGGTCATGAGCCTGGGCGGCTGCGGCGTCATCTCCGTGTGGGCGAATATCTGCCCCGGCCGGGTGCATGAGCTGGTGGCGGCGTTTGCCGCGGGCGATGTTGCGGGTGCGCGGGATATCCAGCTCAAGTATCTTGACCTGATCAACGCGCTGTTCTGCGAGGTCAATCCGATCCCGGTGAAGGAAGCGATGAATCAGCTGGGCATGGAGGTCGGCGGCTATCGCCTGCCGCTGTGCGGGATTTCGGAGAGCGGACGCGAGCGCGTGCGCCGGGCGCTGGAGGTGCTGGGATGAACATCGCTCTGGTAGGCAACGGAAAGATGGGCCGGATGATCGATACGCTCTGCGCGCAGGATGAGAATCTGCACGTGGCGGGATTTGTCGGCCCAGGGGCGTGCCGGACGCTGGACGAGCTGGCGGATGTTGACGTCGCGGTGGACTTCTCCTACCCCGGCAACCTCGATATGGTGCTGGAAACGGCCGTGCGCCGCAGGCTGCCGCTGGTCATCGGCACGACGGGCTTTTCCGCCCAACAGGCGGCGCAGATCCGCGCGGCGAGCGCGCAGGTGCCTGTCGTGTGGGCGAATAATTTTTCCACCGGCGTGACGGTGATGTGCCGTCTGGCGCGCATGGCCGCCCAGGCGCTGGGCGACGAGTTTGACATTGAGATCGTCGAGACGCACCATAATCAGAAGGAAGACGCGCCCAGCGGTACGGCGAAGGCGCTGCTTGCGAGCGTCGATCCCAATGGCGCATACGATGTGGTATATGGCCGCGAGGGGCGTCCGGGGAAGCGTGGGCGCGAGATCGGCATGCATGCGCTGCGCGGCGGCACGGTCGCGGGAGAGCACAGCGTGCGCTTCTTCGGCCAGATGGAGGAGATCGAGCTGCGCCATCGCGCGGACAGCCGAGAGATCTTCGCGCGCGGCGCGCTCAAGGCGGCGGCGTTTGCCGTGAAGGCACAGCCGGGGCTGTATGATATGGAAGACGTTTTGTTTGGAGGCAAGTGATATGGACGCGAATGAAATCATCGAGGCGATTCGCACGGCGAAGAAGAAGACGCCGGTGAAGGCCTACATCAAGGCGAGCAAGCCGTTGGCATTTGCTAACTGCCATGTGTTCACCGGTACGGATATGGTGGTCATGGGTGATCTGGCGGATATCGAGCCGGTGCTCACGGCCAACAGCGATGCGGTGCAGGACGTGGTGATCGAGTGCGACCGGCGCAACAGCGCGCTGCCGCTGCTGGATGTGACGCATGTCGGCGCGCGCATCGAGCCGGGCGCGATCATCCGCGACCGCGTGGAGATCGGCGACGGCGCGGTGATCATGATGGGCGCGATCATCAACATCGGCGCGGTTGTCGGCGAAGGCACGATGATCGATATGGGCGCCGTGCTCGGCGGACGGGCGATCGTCGGCAAGCACAGCCATGTCGGCGCGGGCGCCGTGCTGGCGGGCGTGGTTGAGCCGCCGAGCGCCAAGCCGGTCACCGTCGGGGATCACGTGCTCATCGGCGCGAACGCCGTGATCATTGAAGGTACGAGCATCGGCGACGGCGCGGTCGTCGCTGCGGGCGCTGTTGTCACGCAGGACGTGCCGGCGAACGCTGTCGTCGCGGGCGTACCGGCGCGCATGATCAAGATGAAGGACGAGAAGACCGAGGGCAAGACGGCGCTGGTGGACGCACTGCGAGAGCTGTAAATGTCAATTCGAGGCTGCGATGGATCATCGCAGCCTCTTGCATTATAGGGTGTGCGTGATATAATGAGCGGGACGGAATGTGTGATTTTTTGTCTGCATGATGGAAAAGAGTGTGTGCCTTGAAAAAACTGAAGCTGCTTTTGGTGATGCTGGCGCTGTGCGCGCTGATGGTGTGCGCGGTGCTTCTGGGCTCGGTGTATGCGCCCGTGGTGGGACCCTGCCGGGAGATCGAGGAGCTGTGGGCAATCGAGGACGAGCGCATGGAGAGCGGCGCGCCGCTGGTGACGGCGCTGGAGAATCACGGCGTGCCGCTGGCGTATGATGAGCAGGCCAACACGTTTTACTGCACGCTGGGGCTTGAGCATGGAGAGGAATGGCCGGACATTCATCTCACGGCGCCGGGGGCGCGTGGCGTGACGGTATGCTTTGCGGACGATTACGGCTATGACTGGTGTGACGAGGCGATCCGCGAGGGATACGCTTATCAGCTGATGGCGTACACGGAAGATGAGTATGCCTATTTTGACATCGTGTTTACGGGGCTGCCGATCATCAGCATCAGCACGCAGGCGGAGATCACCACGGAGGATTCCCCGGTGCAGGCGGCAATCAGCGATGGAGACGAAGGACTGAAAAGCTTCGGGCGCATTCATACCCGGGGCGGATCGACGCTGTCGGCCGAAAAAATGGGGTACAGGCTCGAGTTTACGCGCAGAGCGGACGGGAGCAGGAAGGTCAGCCAGCAGGTGCCGGGCTTTGGAATCGCGGATGATATCATCCTGCTGGCGTGTGCATCCGACGGGACGAAGATGCGGGACAGGCTCAGCTGGGACATGTATGCGATGGTAACTGCGGAAGACGAGAGCTTCGGGCGGCGAAGGACGGCGTATGCCGAGCTGTTTATCGACGGGCAGTACGAAGGCATCTATCTCATGGTGGAGCCGATTGATTGTGAGGAAGAGCTCGCCAAGGCCGGGGAGGGCCATCTGTTCACGGACAGCGTATATCGCACGGCGGTGCTCAGCCTGTCGCGGGACAGAATGTATTATGCGCACCCAATGGGGGATAATTCGGGATATGAGCTCTATTATGCGTTTGAATCCGGTCATGAATTTGATCATCTGTTTCCCTATCTGGAGCTGGTGACGCAGGAGAATGACGAGGCGTTTTGCCAAAAAGCGCTGGCATGTGTGGATTTGGATTCGGCGCTGCGTTATGTGCTCCTTGTCCAGGCGGGCGGCATGACAGACAATGTCTTCAACAACATGTACATGTGGGCGTGCTCAACGCCGCAGGGAATGATGTATCGCTTTGCTCCATGGGATATGGATCTCACATGGGGAGCCAAAAAGGAGGACATTGGGCAGCAATTTGAAAACTGGATGCATTTTCCCGTGATCGACAGGATGATCAACCTTGACGCGGGCGGCGTGATGCGCGAAAAGCTGGCGGATACGTGGGCATGGATGAAAGAGGCGGCGTTTAACGAGGAGAATCTGGAGCGTCTCATCGCCCGGTATGCCCATGAGCTTGGCGATTCGGGCGCGATGGCCCGCGACGCGGAGCGCTGGCAAACGCAGATGTATGATCCGGACGGGTATGACATCATCAGCTTTGCGGCGGTGAGATTTATGCTGCTTGATTATGCGGTGGATGCCATTGTTCGGGCGGAAGGGGAGCCGGTAAAATTTTTGGCCGAAAGCGGATACGGGGAAAAGGGCGGTTCGATGCTCGATACGCTCGCGGAGATGTTCCGGGATGGCAATCTGCTGTAAATCGAGGATAAATCGCTGTAAAATAAGGGAAAATTGTATTTTATTGATTGACAGATGGCCGATGAGATGGTATGATAACTATGTTTGCTGTGCGCATCTTCCAAGGGGGAGGTCTGCGCAGAGGACAATGAAAGGAAGAAATGGTTTATGCATGAAGCTCTTGCCGACGTTGACCGACGAGTAGTCGGAACCAAGCAGCTCCTGCGCGCGCTTGACGAGGGAAGGATTGCCCACGCCTATGTCGCCGCGGATGCGGATCTGCTTTTGACCAAGCGCGTGGTTGATCGCTGCTACGACATGAATATCCCCTGCACCCAGGTGGAAAGCATGGAAAAGCTCGGACATGCGTGCGGTATCGACGTGAAGGCGGCAGCCGCGGGCCTGCTCAAATAAGGCGGCGGCTGTACATACAAACCGGCTGCTCCGGCACGCCGGCTCTTTTGGCGCGAAAGCGCAAATGCTATGATCCCGGGCTTCCGGGTTCATATAGATCAATCAGCAAGCAAGTGTTCCAAGATTTTGTACGAAGAAATATAGGAGGTGCTTCCATGCCTACGATCAACCAGTTGATCCGCAACGGAAGAAAAGCGATCGCTGCAAAGCCGACCGCACCCATCCTGCAGAAGTGCCCGCAGAAGCGCGGTGTCTGCCTCTCGGTGAAGACCACCACGCCGAAGAAGCCGAACTCGGCTCTGCGTAAGATCGCCCGTGTCCGCCTGACCAACGGCGTCGAAGGTACCTGCTACATCCCCGGCATCGGCCACAACCTGCAGGAGCACTCTGTCGTGCTCATCCGCGGCGGCCGTGTTCGTGACCTGCCTGGCGTTCGTTACCACATCATCCGTGGTGCGCTCGACGCCGCGGGCGTGGCCAAGCGCATGCAGGCCCGCTCCAAGTACGGCGCGAAGCGCCCGAAGAAGTAATTCTTCCGGGAAGATAAGTGGCGCCCTCCCAGTATCGGAGGTGTCGTCGGCCTGAAAGGGTGGCCGGTCGCGAAGCCGGGCTCAGGGCGCGTGCTGGAACAGCGCGCCGCAGGCCCCGCGGGCAGGACCGTGTGCTAGATCCGCAAAGAATCGCTGCTGTTGCTGAGGCGGCGGTTTTGCGGCCGATCAGGCCATGCTGCAAGAAAACCGGAACGGACAAGCTTCCGTTCCCGACAATGTCCAGGAGGTAAACCCATGCCAAGACGTGGTTTTGTACCGAAGCGCGAAGTGCTGCCGGATCCGGTTTACGGCAACACTGTCGTCACCAAGCTGATCAATCAGATCATGCTCGACGGAAAGCGCGGCATCGCGCAGTCCGTCTGCTACGAAGCGTTTGAAATGCTGGCCGCCAAGACCGGCAAGGACGCGATGGAAGTGTTCACCGCCGGCCTGCAGAACATTCTGCCGAGCCTCGAGGTGAAGGCCCGCCGTGTCGGCGGCGCGACCTACCAGGTCCCGATCGAGATCCGCCCGGAGCGCCGCCAGACTCTGGCCCTGCGCTGGCTGGTTGACTTCTCCCGCAAGCGCGGTGAGAAGACCATGGCGGAGCGCCTGTGCGCCGAGATCATCGACGCGAGCAACAACACCGGCGCGGCTGTCAAGCGCAAGGAAGAGATGCACCGTATGGCCGAGGCCAACAAGGCTTTCGCCCATTATCGCTGGTAATTCCGTAGCGGGGGCGCCGCGGACATGCGCCGCGGCCGCCCAGACAAAAAGGAGTATTGAACATGCCCAGAGACCATGAACTAAATATGGTTCGCAATATCGGCATCATGGCGCATATTGATGCCGGCAAGACGACCACGACCGAGCGTATCCTGTATTATACCGGCAGGAACCGCAAGATCGGTGAGACTCATGAAGGCACTGCGACCATGGACTGGATGGCTCAGGAGCAGGAGCGCGGCATCACCATTACGTCCGCGGCGACCACCTGCTACTGGAAGGACCATCGCCTGAATATCATCGACACTCCCGGCCACGTCGACTTCACCGTCGAGGTGGAGCGCTCCCTGCGCGTGCTGGATGGCTCCGTGGCCGTTTTCTGCGCCAAGGGCGGTGTCGAGCCGCAGTCTGAAACCGTTTGGCGTCAGGCTGAGCACTACCACGTGCCGCGCATGGTGTACGTCAACAAGATGGACATCATGGGTGCAAACTTCTACCGCGTGGTGGACATGCTGCACGACCGTCTGCATGCGAATGCGCACCCGGTTCAGCTGCCGATCGGCGCTGAGTCCGAGTTCCGCGGCATCGTGGATCTGCTGACGATGCGCGCCGAGGTCTACTATGACGACCTGGGCAAGGATTACCGCGATGAGCCGATCCCGGAGGACATGCTCGACGACGCGAAGCTCTACCGTGAGCAGCTCATCGAGGCGCTGGCCGATGTGGACGATACCATCATGGAGAAGTACATGGAGGGCGAGGAGCCGACCGTCGAAGAGATGAAGGCCGCCATCCGCAAGGGCACCATCGATTGCAGCTTCTTCGCCGTGTTCTGCGGCACCTCTTACCGCAACAAGGGCGTTCAGCTGATGCTCGACGGCGTCATCGAGTACATGCCGTCTCCGCTGGATATCCCGCCGGTCAAGGGCTTCGATCCGCATACCGATGCGGAGATCGAGCGCAAGGCGAGCGACAGCGAGCCGTTCTCCGCGCTGGCCTTCAAGATCATGACCGACCCGTTCGTCGGCAAGCTGACCTTCATCCGCGTGTACTCCGGCCACATCTCCTCCGGTTCCTATGTGCTCAACTCCACCAAGGGCAAGCGTGAGCGCATCGGCCGCCTGCTGCAGATGCACGCCAACGAGCGCAAGGAGATCAGCGATATCTACACGGGCGAGATCTGCGGCGTCGTCGGATTCAAGGATACCACCACGGGTGACTCCCTGTGCGACGACAAGAACCAGATCATCCTTGAGAAGATGGAATTCCCGGAGCCGGTTATCCAGGTTGCCATCGAGCCGAAGACCAAGGCCGGCCAGGAGAAGATGATCCTGGGCCTGCTGCGTCTGGCCGAGGAGGACCCGACCTTCAAGACCTATACCAACCAGGAGACCGGTCAGACGATCATCGCCGGCATGGGCGAGCTCCATCTGGAGATCATCGTGGACCGTCTGCTGCGCGAGTTCAAGGTGGAAGCGACCGTCGGCGCGCCGCAGGTTGCTTACCGTGAAACCATCCGCAAGCCGGCGAAGGCCGAGGGCCGCTATGTCCGCCAGACCGGCGGTAACGGCCAGTATGGTCACTGCTGGATCGAGATCTCCCCGGTCGAGCCGGGCGAGGGCTACTCCTTCAGCAACGATACCGTCGGCGGCTCCATCCCGAAGGAGTTCATCGCCCCGATCGATGCCGGTATCCAGGAGGCCGCGAAGAATGGCCCGCTGGGCGGCTTTGAGGTTGTGGACTTCCACGTCTCCGTCTACGACGGTTCCTATCACGATGTCGACTCCTCCGAAGTCGCGTTCAAGATCGCGGGCTCCATGGCCTTCAAGGCTGCGATGGCCAAGGCCGATCCGGTGCTGCTTGAGCCGATCATGAAGGTGGATGTCACCGTGCCGGAGGAGTACATGGGCGACGTTATCGGCGACCTGAACTCTCGCCGCGGCCGCATCGAGGGCATGGATCACAACGGCACGACCGAGGAAATCCATGCGATGGTTCCGCTCTCCGAGATGTTCGGTTACTCCACCGCGCTGCGTTCCCGTACGCAGGGCCGCGGCGTGTACACCATGCAGCCGGAGCACTATGAGCCGGTTCCCAAGTCCATCCAGGAGAAGGTCTGCGGCGGAAAGGCTGCGACCAAGTAAGTCCGATCTTCGCTGTCCTGCGCATTTGATGCGCGCAGGCGGCTCTGTTCCACAAAAATATGCCGGATAAACCGGCACATGGAGGAAACCAAAATGGCGAAGCAAAAGTTTGAGCGCACCAAGCCGCATGTCAACATCGGCACGATC
>JAUNJB010000129.1 GCA_030535375.1 Clostridia bacterium
CGCTCCCTCTTCCGAAGCGCTTCACGCTCCAAAGTGCTTCTGTGCTCGCTGCACGGTTTTGGGCGCAATTTCCTATAAGTCAAAAAACCGCGTGCAAAGAAGCACACGGAAATAAGGCCCCCTTCAGGAGGCGATTTCCGCTTCTTCTCACATTGGAAGGCTGCCCCGTTTCCAGAATCAACCCCGTGGAAAACCATGTTTTCCAGGCCTGAACCGCATAGACCATGCATTAGCGAAACAGGCGCGAAGCGTATTGAATTCATCTTCATCCGACACGGCGAGTATATCACAGCATCATTGTAATGTCAATGGTTACGACTAAATAAAAAAAGAAATGACTGCACGCAAAACGCCGGGACGTCACCGGATTCTCCCTTTGCCGCTTTTTACTCCCGCGTAAACAGGGTACGCGCCATGTCATATAGCTCCTGCGTGTTGCAGTTCATCAGCAGGCGCTCGTCACCTTCGTATTCAAACAGACGAAGCGACGCGCATTCCGCAAACCTCATCACACGCGTCTTCTCCGTCAGAAGGATTCTCTCGGCCGTCTCATGAAGAGCGCTGTCATACACCGCGATCAGCGGCTCATATTTTCCTCCGTGCACGAGCATCGTAGCCCCCGACTCATGGAAACGGATCAATTCCTCAATCACACTGTCCGGCAGCAGCGGCACATCGACGCCGAGCACGAGACAAGCATTGTTTTGGGCCTGCCGGAGGCACGCGTGAATGCCGCTGAGCGGCCCTCTTTGAGGATAGATATCCTGCACGCATCGCGTTCCCGGAATTCCGCTCTCATAGCCGGAAATCATGATATCCCTGATGCGAAGCGCCTTGAGCTTCTCCGCCTGGATATCGACAAAGCGTTTCCCATTCAAAAGCAGCTCCGCCTTGTTCCGTCCCATTCTTGAGTTGCGTCCCCCGGCGAGGATCACAGCCGATATGTCTTCTGGTCGCATGTTTTTTCCTCCGCCCGCCGGATTGATCAGAGCCTCAATCCGCGATCATGTCCATGTTTTTGAGCAGCTTATAGCTGAAAAACAGCTCGAACAGCTCCTCAGAATCGTTCAGCGAAATTCCCGCCGCCTCCTTGATTTTCCCGAGTCTGTAAAACAGCGTGCTTTTTCCGATATGCAGCTTTTCGAGCACAACGCTGAGATCCTGATGATAGGTGAGATAGCAGATCAGCGTATACAGCAGCTCTGTGTTGTTTTCCTCGTCATAATCCCGGAGAAACAGAATAGCCGGATGACAGAAATCGACAATGTCATATTGCGCGCTGAGCATATCCGCGATGATGCGGAAGCTCATTTCCGATTGCAGGGAAAAATGAATGTGGAATCTCACATTGGTGCCCATGCTTTTCAGCGTCTTCTGATACACAGAAGCGGCACGCCGGATATCCGAAAACGGCCGGCTGACAATGCCGTAGAGATGATTTGCCGCAAGGAATTCTTCCATTTCGCCGCGGTTCTCCTCGCAGATCAGCCTGAACTGTTGCTCGTTCACAAAGGCCAGAAAGGCATCTTGATAGAGCATGCATTCGCTGAGCGGAATGTATTTGAGCAGCATCTGCGAAATCGAGCCGGTCAGGGAATCAAGACCGTTTTCCGCCGGGTCCGTGATCAGCAGCAGCCTCAGCGCAGATGCATCGCCCAGCCACGGAAGATTCAGCTTTTCATTTTCAATATCCTGCGGCGAAACCGGCTCCCCGTCAAGAAGCTTGGCGATCGTCCTGTTGTATGCCAGGGGCTGATAGTCCTTTCGCGCGCTTTCCTTCTGGAATTGCAGCACGAGAAGCTGGGTCGCCTTCTTGACGTTCATCATATCCCGCGGCGTCAGCTCCGTTCCATTGGAAAAGACGAGCATGAGCAGCACGCTGGTCAGGCTGATATTGATTGTCGCGGCGATAAATGGATTGGGGCCGTACGGAATAATCGCGCTGCAATAGCTCTTTTTGTGGATCTTGCCGAACAGATAATGCCTGCGAAGCTGCATGGCGGCAGACGCGGCCAGAAACGCGCCATCATCCTCGCGATGAAGCGAGGGATCGTTCCTGACTTCCGACGATTCCCCCACGATATAAAACCCCAGATCGATGATGGCCACGGGATGCCGGAGCGCCTCCTGCGCGCGTTCAATCAATTCGTCCGTACCCAGGTTGTTAAAAAAGCCCTCGATATACCCTTTGAAAGCCACATATTGATCAAAATCGCCGACAATCTCGCCGGTGCCCATTTGGATCGTATCGCCCATGCTTCCTCCCAGACTGGACTGCCGTCCAATTCTCACTTCACAGCTTTGTAACGCAGATTCTTGTCTGGAATCTGTCAATTGTCTATAATTGTACATGAATCAATGCCGAAATACAAGACATTTCCAACAATTTCAAAGTGAGGTGTATTCAATGAGCCGCTATCCCAATTCATTATCCGCTGTATTGGGACTGACAGGATTCGACCAGGATGGCAAGCTGACAACTGGACAGCAGTCCGAATCCGCTGCCGCGGAAGTGAAAATTGAAACTGCATGCCGCGCCTGCATTTCCAACTGCTCCGTCATCGCCACCATCCGAAACGGAAGGGTCGTCGCGCTCGAGGGCAATCCGAAGGACCCGATGAGCAAAGGCCATATGTGCGCCAAGGGCATGTCCGGCATTCAGGCGCTTTATAACCCATACAGGAACAAATATCCCATGCTGCGCGTCGGTGAGCGCGGAAAAAACAAGTGGAAGCGCATCAGCTGGGACGAGGCCCTCGATCTGATTGCAGATCATATCATCGAAACCAAGCGCGATTACGGCGCAGAGAGCATCCTATGCTCCACCGGCGGCGGCGGAAATCCCGAGTTCTGGAGCATTTCCAGATTCTGCAACATCGTACAGACACCGAACTGGTTTGAACCGGGCTGCGCGCAGTGCTATCTGCCGCGCATGTGCACCTACAAGATGATGTATGGCGGAAATGACCCCAGCATCGCGGATTCCAACGCGCATGAAATCTACTACAAGGATTCAAAGATCGCCGCGCTTGTGCTCTGGGGCGCCGGCCCCTCTTACTCCAGCCCGGCCATGGGCGGCGCGGCAGTCAACGCGCTGAGGGCAAGAGGCGTCAAAACCGTCGTCATCGATCCGCGCATGACGCCGGACGCCGCAAAGGCCGACGTCTGGCTGCCGATCAGGCCCGGTTCCGACGTCGCGCTCGGCCTCGCATGGATTCGTTATGTCATCTGGAACGACTTGTTCGATCATGAGTTTGTAAAGCGCTGGACCAACCTCCCCTATCTGGTCAATACACAGACGAAATACATGTGGAGGGCGGAGGAAATCCCCGGCCCCTCGCCCGACGTTTTCATGGTTTTTGACAGAAAAACCGGCAAGCCGCAGCCCCTCGCCTATCCCTATAACGAGGACTACGACATCGAGCTTGACGCCGAGTGCGTGATCGACGGCGTCGTATACAAGACGGGCTTCCGGCTGCTATGCGAACGCGTCGCGGAGTGGACGATCGAAAAGGCCGCCGATGTCTGCTGGTTGCATGCTGATCAGATCGAAAAGGCCATCAAAATCTACGTGGAAAACTCTCCGCACGCCGGCATCTGCATCGGTGTGGCGACGGACCAGTCCCCGAACTCCGCCCAGGCGCCTCAGTGCACCATGATTCTCGAGGGGCTTATGGGCAACGTCGAGGGCGAAGGCAACCTGCTTCAGCGTTTCCCCGGCTCCGGCGTCTTCTCCGTCGGCTATATCGTTCCGCCCGCTCCCTCCAAGCTCTCCAAAGAGCAGTTTGACAAGCGCCTTGGCAATCGCGAGCACAAGGGCCTCAACTTCTGGATGGCCGCGCATGCGCCAACCATTCTGGATACGATGGAATCCGGAAAGCCTTATCCGATCCGCATGTGGCTGGAGCGCTCCGGCAACAAATTGGTCAACGTCGCGGACGGCCAGCGTTGGGCCGAGGCGAGCAAAAACGTCCCCTTCATCGTCCACATGTATATGTATCCGACCTCCTTCTCCCAGTATGCCGATCTCCTGCTGCCCACCGAAGAATGGCTGGAGACCGACATGATGCAGGAATCCTGCAATCATTTTGTCGTCAGGCAGGCCTGTACCCATCTGTTTGAGACAATCGACGAAACGGCCATCTGGTCCTTCATCGCCAAACGCGCGGCGGAAAAGGGCGACGAGGACTGCAAAAAGGCCTTTGACCCCGAATACATGGGCGACGATCTGGTCTATTGGGACAGCGTTGAGGATCTTCTTGATATTGTGTGCTCCAGGGCACATACAACCTGGGAAAAGCTCAAGCACAATGCGCTGTGCGAATACATGCCGGAAGAGAAATTCCGCAACTACTACGCCTACAAGCAGATCGATCCCAAAACGGGCAAGGCGAACGGTTTCGACACGACGACGCGCAAGCTCGGGCTCTATCATGAGGATTTCATCACGCTCGGGCGCACAGGCTTCCCGTTCGCCGTCTACCCGATGGAGCCCGCTGATGAGGATTACGATCCGCTGCCCTATTATCTGGAGCCCTTTGAAAGCCCGCTGGGCGAAATGGGCAAGGACTATCCGCTGGTCATGACCAACGGCCGCCTGCCGATGTTCCATCATTCGACGCTGCGCAATAACGCGTATACGCGCGAGCTGTTCCCCGCGCCGGAAGTTTGGATTCATCCCTCCTCCGCGGAGCGATTCGGCATCCAGGACGACAGCTGGGTCTGGGTGGAATCCGAAAGAGGGCGCGTGAGGGGCGTCGCCCACATCACAACGGGCATCAATCCGGGCGCGGTCTATATGGAAAGATACTGGAACCCGGAGACGATGACCTCCGATACCCATGGTTGGAAGGAAATGAACGTCAGCGTGCTCGCCCGTTCCCGTGCGCCCTATAACGATGTATTCGGCACTTACACGCTGCGCGGCTATCTTGTCAAGGTTTACCCCGCGCCCGAGGGCGCGCCGGAGGGCATTTATCTCGATCCCAAGGATTTCAAGCCCTTCCTCGCCACACCGTCCGATCCGACCGCCGATATGACAAAGGAGGGCAAGAAAAAGTCATGAAAAAGAAGATTGTGTTCGTCGTAGAGGTGGATCGCTGTATCGGCTGCAAAGGCTGCCAGATCGCCTGCAAGATGTTCAACAACACCGCGCTGGGCACAAACAGGATTCAGGTCAAAACCATCGGCCCCATCGGCGAATACCCGAATATCCAGATGTATTTTCTGCCCGCCATGTGCCAGCAGTGTGAAAACCCGAGCTGCGTGAGCGTCTGTCCGACGGGCGCATCCTACATCCACGAAGAGGACGGAAGCATTCTGATCGATCCGAACCTCTGCATCGGCTGCAAAAGCTGCCACAGCGCCTGCCCCTATCAGATCAACACCTTCAATGAGGAGCTGCGCATCATGGATAAATGCACCATGTGCATCCAGCGCCGGGAAAACGGTGAAATCCCGATGTGCGTAAAAAATTGCTGCGGCGAGGCACTCCATGTCGGTGATATCAACGACCCCGACAGCGAGGTATCCCGAATCCTCCGGGAGGCCGGCGAAGAGAACATCTATTTTCTGCGCGACTTCGGCAATGCGCCGGCAGTCAGGTACATCCTGAAAAACGACAAATGGATCGATGTTCTTCCCCAGGAATGCTTTGAGACAAGGAGGGGCAGAAAGCATGAACGATAATGAACTGCTGAAGGCAAGACTGGCCTATTACAGCTTCTTTTCCAGGGTATTTGAAAAGGAGCTGACCGAAGACAAGCTCGGGCAGCTGGCCGCCATGAAGAGCGGCACGCCGACCGGAAACGAGGATATCGACAAGGGCTTCGCCCTTTTACAGCGCTTTTTTGCCCAGGCTCCGGAGAACAGAGCCGATGAGCTGGCCGCAGATTTCGCCAGAATCTTCCTTGCCGCCGGCCAGGCCAAGGGAAAAGCGGCCTTCCCCTATGAATCCATCTACACGAGCAAAGAAAAGCTCCTCATGCAGGATGCCTGGGAGAAGATGGCCGGCCTGTTCAGGGCAAAGGGGCTCAGCCTGAGCGGCGTCTCCGCGGATATCAAGGAGGATCATATTGCCGCCGAGCTTCTTTATGCGGCACACCTCGCAAAGGAATCCGGCGCGGCCGAGCAGCTATCCTTCCTCGAAGAGCATCTGCTGAACTGGGTGCCCGCCTTCCTTGCAGATATCAACGCGGTTGCCGCCTATGATCTGTACAAGGGGCTTGGGCAAATGCTGCTCGGTTTCCTTCTCGAAGAGCAGGCATACCTGACACAGGCGACCGCAAAAGCCGAGTCCTCCGATGCAACGCTAAAGAGCTATTCCCTATCCACAGACGAGATGGATCGGTTCATCGCCGGCCTCAAAACCGAATACCGCGTCTATGCCCCGAAGATCGTCACCCACAGGGGCAGCACCAGACAGGTCATCCGATTTCAGGAGATTTCCTCTGTCCGTGAGATTTACAACGAGGATAACTCCGATTTCTCCCCGAAGGAGATTTACTATCCCATCTCCCAGACGATGTTCTACTTCACCGAATCGGAGGTGACGGAAAGCCGCCTCAAGGACGACAAGGGCATTGTGCTCATCATGCATCCTTGCGATATCAATGCGCTGCGCAGGCTCGACAACATTTTCCTCCATAACGGAGGCGAGGACAACGCGGACATGTATTACGAGCGGCTGAGGCGCAAGGTCAAAATCTTCATGCTGGAATGCAAGCAAAGCGGAAACAACTGCTTCTGTGTTTCCATGAATTCCAATCGGGCAGACAATTATGACCTCGCGCTGCGCCTTGGCGACAACGCCGTCATGGTTCAGGTTCAGAATCCCGAATGGAACCGGCATTTCTCCGGCTGCACGCAGGCAGCCTTCGAGCCCCGCTTTGTCACCGAGAACAGGCGCTCCGTCCACCTGCCGCAAATCGATGGCATAGAAGACGTCAAGCTCGCCTCCGCCCTGCCCTACTGGAGCAAATTTGACGACAAATGCATCAGCTGCGGCGGCTGCAATACGGTCTGCCCTACGTGCAGCTGCTTTGATACCGTGGACGTCATCTATAACGAGACCAGCCGCGACGGCGAACGAAGGAGAGTGTGGTCATCCTGCATGCTCGACACATTCACCATGACCGCGGGCGGCGCACGGGCCAGGAAAACGCCGGGCGCAAACATGCGCTTCAAGGCGCTCCACAAGGCCTACGATTACGGAAAACGCTTTGACTGCGGCGAGAACATGTGCGTCGGCTGCGGCAGATGCATCACCAGATGTCCAAAAGAGCTCGATTTTGCCGACACGCTGAACGAATTTGCCGATGCCCTCGCACAGGCCAAGAAGGGAGGAGAATAAGATGAAAAATATCATGCTTCCTCAGCCGCATGCGATTCTGGATGTGCTCAAAGAGACCAAGGCGGAATACACCTTCCGGGTCGAATTCCAGGGCAAAAGCAACCACGGCCAGTTTTTTCAGCTGTCCATCCCGAAAATCGGCGAAGCGCCGATCTCCATCAGCGGAAAGGGCGAAGGCTACGTTGAATTCACCATCCGCAAGGTCGGCAGGCTGACAGACGGCATTTTCGGACTCGGCAAAGGGGATACGCTCTTTATGCGCGGCCCCTACGGCAACGGCTTTCCTGTAGACCGGTTCGAAAACAAGCATCTGCTCGTCATCAGCGGCGGCACAGGCACGGCTCCAGTGAAGACGATGATCAATCATTTTTACGATCATCCGGAGATCTGTCAATCCGTGAATATCATCTCCGGATTCAAGGATATCGACGCGGTGCTTTTCACAGATGAGCTCAAGAAATTCTCAGGGCACGAAAAATTCAACACGATCTACTGCCTGGACAATTCCGAAGCGCCGGGATTTCACAAGGGTTTCGTCACCGGCTACATCAAGGAAATTCCCATTTCCTCCTGGGGAGACGATTACAATATCGTCATCGTCGGTCCGCCCGCGATGATGAAGTTCTCTGCCCTTGAATGCATCAAAAACGGCGCCGCCGAGGACCACATCTGGCTTTCCTATGAGCGCAAGATGTCCTGCGCCGTCGGCAAGTGCGGACACTGCAAGATCAACGAAACCTATGTTTGCCTGGAGGGCCCCGTCTTCAATTACACGAAGGCCAAGGATCTTCTCGACTGACGAAGCGCCCTCCGGGGCCTGAAAACCAGGCCGTCCAAAGTCCCGGCTCCGGTGTGGATCGTCCAAAGACGAGCGGGCAAAAAACGGGCAACAGACAAAACGCCCCTCCTGTCGTAGAATTGGAATCGACACGACGGCAGGAGGGGTTTGTTTTTGCTGTCTAATCTTTTTAGCGGTCCATTTCTTTCACGCCAAGCGCTCTTACAATCCGTTGATCACATGGCCTCGAGCGCCGCGAGCACCTCTTGCGCGTTCGTATCCGGCTTCACCTTGGGCATGGCGCGCGCAATCATGCCCTGCTCGTCGATGATATACGTCGAGCGCACGACACCCATGCTCACCTTGTCATAAAGCTTCTTCTCCTGCCAGACATCGTAGGCCTGGATGGCCTGCAAATCCGGATCGGAAAGCAGAATGAACGGCAGCTCGTATTTTTCCGCAAATTTCTTATGCGACGCCACGGAATCCTTGCTGATGCCGATGACCACAATGTCCTTTGTGCGGAACGCCTCGTACGCGCCTGCAAACGCGCAGGCCTGCCGCGTGCATCCCGGCGTGTTGTCCTTCGGATAAAAATAGAGCACGATCCGCTTGCCCGCAAAATCGCTGAGCGAAACAGGATTCCCGGCCTGATCGGCCAACGTAAACTGAGGCGCCTTCGTTCCCACTTCAAGCATGTTGTTTTCCTCCCTATGAAAGTAAGCATATGGGCGGCCTATCCGGTTTCCAACATTCTGCCGGCAGCCGGCCCATCGAACCCTGCCTATGATGAACGTCTTCATGATAGCATATCCGCAAAGAAAAATCGATATTTATCCCGATTTTTTCCCATCGCTTCCACTCCCGAAAACCGCTG
>JAUNJB010000130.1 GCA_030535375.1 Clostridia bacterium
GCACGAGAATGCCCTCTTCCCTCAGCCGCCGCGCGGCATCCGTCATATCCCGCCCGAAATCCACGAGCAGGAAGTTCGCCGCAGACGGCATGGGCCTCGCGCCGAGCCCCTCGAGCGCCGCGGCAAACCGCGCCCGGCGCAGCGCGTTGGCCTGCGCGTCCGCGCGCAACTCGCCGGTATGCCCGCCGAGCTCCGCCGCGATCTCCGCGGCCATGGCATTGAGCGTCCAGGGGAGCGCCAGACGCTCCATCCGCGCAACCGTCCGCGCCTCCGCCAGGACATAGCCCAGCAGCGCACCCGGCACGCCCAGAATCTTCGTCAGCGAGCCCGCGACAATCAGACCCTCCCGCACATGGCGCCGCACGGTCGTACCCGGCTCGCAGAAATCGACGAACGCCTCGTCGGCCAGCAGCGTACCGCCCTGCATGGCCACGGATTCGGCCAAGCGCAGCACATCCGCCGCCCCAACCCGCGCGCCCGTCGGATTGTTGGGGTTGCAGAGCACGACCGTATCTCCGGGCCGGACCGGGCCGGCGTATTCCTCCGCGGCGCGGTCATGCGCCCGCGCGCGGCGCGCGTACTCGCCAAACGTCGGCGGGCTGGTCAGCACGCGCCCACGATCAAGCGACAGCGCCAGGTCAATCGCCGCGATGCCGCCCGCCGTGGGCAGCACGTTTTCCGGCGCAACGCCCAGATATGCTGCCATCCCCCCGCGCGCCCGCTCCATGCTCCGCTCGGGGTAGTATCTCGCCCGGTGTACGGCGCGCTCCATCGCCCGCGTCACCCAATCGGGCGGCCCCTCGGGGCGCAGATTGGCGGAAAAGTCGAGCCAACCCTCCGGCCCGCCGCCCGCCCATACATTGCCTCCATGCTCCATCATGCAAACAGCCTCCCGATGAGCTCCGGATGAGAGAGAAAGTGCAGGTGGGCAAACGCCGCCAGCGTGCCCCCGCGCTCAAAGCCGCAGCGCCACGTCCGCGCCGGATCACTCGCCTTCGTCACCCGATAGGCATAGGCCGCCTCGCCCACCGGCTGCGCGACGGCGTGGTGAAACTCGTGCGCCGGGAAGACGAGGCCCGTCCTGTCCTCAACCCTCACGTAGCCAAAGCGCTGCAGGCGTTCCGTCATCCTGCACCGGGCGGGCAGAAAACCGACCATCTCCCGCCCGTCAATCTCCTGCGACAGGTACATCAGCCCTCCGCACTCCGCGTAGCAGCGCATCCCCCGCTCAAGCGACAGGCGGATGCCTGCCCGCATCGGACGGTTTTCCTCCAGCTGCCGGGCAAAGACCTCGGGGAAGCCGCCGCCGATGTACAGGGCATCGAGGCCCTCCGGCAGCGCGCCGTCCCGCAGCGGCGAGAACGGCACAAGCTCCATGCCCTGCGCGCGGAGCAGATCGAGATTGGCCTGATAGTAGAAGCTGAATGCCTCATCCATCGCCACGCCGAGCCGGAAGCCCGCGTACGGCGGGCGTTCGGGCCGCATCAGGCATTGCGGCGAACGCGGATCGTCCCGTCCCTCCACGCAAAGCGCGGGCGCGGTTTGCGCGATGGCAAGCAGCGCCGGGATGTCGAGCGTATCCGCCGCGTCCCTCGCGGCCTCCGCCACGCGCGCGGCGACATCCGGCACCTCCTGCGCGGGCACAAGGCCGAGATGGCGGCTCTTCAGATCGAGCCGCACGTCCTTTTTCAGGTAGCCCACGCACGGCAGGCCCGTGTAATGCGCCACGGCCTCGCGCACAAGCGCATAGTGCCGCTCCCCCGAAACGCGGTTGACCAGCACGCCCGCGATATGGCTGTCCCTCACAAGCGTCGCAAACCCGTGCACCTGGGCCGCGACGCTCGCCGCCCCGCCTGAGGCATCCGCCACGAGGATGACCGGCGTGCGCGTCGCCCCGGCGAGCGCCCAGGTCGATCCCTCCAGCGTCCTCGCGTCCAGCCCGTCGTAAAAGCCCATCACGCCCTCGATCACGGCGATGTCCGCGCCGCTTTGCAAAAGATAGCGCATCGCATCCTCCCGCATGAGGAACGCGTCGAGATTGTGCGACGGAACGCCGCACACGGCCCGGTGAAACCCCGGATCGATGTAGTCCGGCCCGGCCTTATAGGGCGCCACGGACAGCCCGGCTTCCCGCAGCGCCGCCATCACCACCAGGGAGGCCGTCGTCTTTCCGCAGCCGCTGCCCGTGCCCGCGATGAGCACCCTCATGCGCGCACCCCGTCTATGCCGTAAAGCAGCGCGTTGACGATGGCCGCGGCCACATTGCTGCCGCCGCGCCTGCCCATCGACGCGATGCATGGGATGCCCGTGGCGACAAGCCTTTCCTTGGCCTCGACCACGTTCACAAAGCCCACCGGCACGCCGATGACCGCCGTATCCGGCTGCGCGCCCGCCTCGATCAGCGGGAAGAGGAACGTGGGCGCATTGCCGCAGACCAGCAGTTTGGGGCCGGGCAGCGCAAGCGCGCGCTCCATGCTCACCTGCGCCCGCGTGACGCCCCTGGCCGCCGCTTCGGCGGCGACGTCCCCGTCCGCCATGAAGCACACCGCCCGCGCACCCGCCCTTGAGAGCGCGGGCTTGTTGATCCCGGCCAGCGCCATGTTCGTGTCCGTCACCACCGTCGCCCCCCGGCAGAGCAGCCCACGCATGAATGCCGCCGCGCCGGGCGAAAAAAACAGGCTCTGCGCAAAGGAGAAATCCGCCGTGGCGTGAATCACGCGCTTGACGATGGGCGCGATCTCCGGGGCAAGCGCCACCGTCAGCTCGGACTCGATGATCTCCATGCTCCGCCGCTCAATGTCCATCGGTCTCATATCACCACTCGATTCCTTTCCTCGCCATCAGCTTTTCCGTCTCATAGGGATGCTTCTGCGGCGTGATCACGCTCACGTAGTCCGCCATCTCCCGCATCCAGTCCGGCGCATAGCGCCCGGTGACCGCGCATTCCCCGCTTTCAAGCGCCGCGCCGATGAGCGCGCGCGCCTCCGCCTCGCCGACCATACCCATGTCCGCGGCGATGGCCAGCTCGTCGAGCACCGTCAGGTCCGGCCGCTCGCGAAGGATGCGCTGCGTCAGCTCCATCGCCTGGGCATTTTGCTCCAGGGCGGCCCGCGCGCGCTCCTCCTGCGTCATGCGGAAGACGAATTTCTCCATCGGCCTGGCGACATACACCGCCGCCCCCGGCAGCTGCGAGAGCGCGGCAAGCTCGCCGGATCGCCCGTCCTTCATAAACTGCGCCACGAATACGCTTCTCCCATGGCCGAGGCTGCGCAGCGCCAGCCCCATCGCCGCCGTGGTCTTGCCCTTGCCCTCACCCGTATACAGATGCAGCTTCCTGATCGTCATATTTCCTCCGTTTCAGGCCCTTCCCAGCACGTTTCCCTGTCCGTCCAGCATGATCGCGGATACCGCGACCTCGCCCCGCGTGCGCGCCTGGGCGTATTCACGCGCCGCGGCGCACAGCCCGTCCCACACGCGCGCATAGCCCTGCGCCGCAATCTCCCCGATCACGCCGTCGAGCGTCACGCTTCTCATCACGCTTTCAATCAGCCCGCGCGGCGCGCCCATCAGCGCCAGATGTGCCGCGACGGTCTCCCGCCGCCCGTCGCCGTACCGGCTGTGCGTCTGCATGCAGCCGCCCGCGACCTTCGCCAGCTTGCCCGGCTGACCCGCCAGCATCACGCGCACAAACCCCAGCTCCGCGCAGGCATCGAGCGCAAAGCCCACGAAGTTGCTGATCTGCACGCACGGCTGCGCGATGCCCAGACGCGCAAGCGCCGTCTCCCCCTGGCTGCCGAAGACCAGCGCGATCTCCCGCGCCCCCTGCGCGCGGCGCATGGACAGCTCCAGGCGGATGGATTCGGTCAGGGCCTCCTCGCTCATCGGGCGGACGATGCCCGTCGTGCCGAGCACGGACAGGCCGCCCTCCACGCCGAGCCGGGGATTGAACGTCTTTTTCGCCAGCCGTTCGCCGCCCACGATCGATACGGTCACCGTCGCTCCCCGCGAGGGATAGACGCTGCGCACGGCCTCCTCGATCATCCTTCTTGGCACGGGGTTGATCGCCGCCTCGCCCACCGGAAGCTTGAGCCCCGGCAGCGTGATGACGCCCACCCCCTCGCCCCGCGCAAAGCACACCGGCCCGTCGGCATCGCAAAGCGTCACGCAGGCGCGCACCTCGCAGCCGTTCGTCACGTCAGGGTCGTCCCCCGAGTCCTTGATCACCGCGCAGGCGTACGCCTCCCGCGCGAGGATCTGCGGCGCGTATACCCGGCCCGCAGGCGTCACGATCTCCACCCGCTGCGGGCACTCGCCCTCGCTCTGCCACAGGCAACTGGCCAGCGCACAGGCCGCCGCGCAGCTGCCCGTGGTGAAGCCCTCCCGCAGCGGCTTCACGGCCTGTATCCCCGCGGCGTCAGCATCCGGCCGAAGCACAGCCGCGTCGCGCTGTTGCCGACGATCACCGTGGTGAACATGTCAAGCGTCTCGCTTTCCAGCTCGCCGAGCGTCAGAATGCGCGTCGTCTCTCCCTCCCGGCCGATGTTCTTCGCCCAGCCGCAGACAGTCCGCCTCTCCCTGTGCTCCTCCAGAATGGCGCACGCGCGGGTCAAGTGCCCCGTGCGGGTTTTGCTGGCCGGGTTGTACAGCGCGATCACAAAGTCGCCCTCGCCCGCCGCGCGCAGCCGCCGCTCGATGACGGGCCACGGCGTCATCAGATCGGACAGGCTGATCACCGCAAAATCCCCGCTCAGCGGCGCGCCCAGAAGCGCCGCTGCGGACAGCGCCGCCGTCACCCCCGGCACAATGCGGATGTCGTCGTCCTCACCGGCCAACTCAAGCAGCAGCGACGCCATGCCGTATACCTGCGCATCCCCGGAGCAGCACAGCGCCACACGCTTGCCCTCCCGGGAGAGGCGCAGCGCCTCGCGGCACCGGTCCGCCTCCCCGCGCATGCCCGTGGTTACACGCGGCTTTTGGGGGTACTCGCCCCGCAGCAAATCGATGTAACCGCTGTAACCGACCAGCACATCCGCCGCGTCCAGCGCACAAATCGCGTCCAGCGTGCGCCCGCCCTTTTGCCCCGGCCCGATGCCGACAACCTCGATCATAACTTCTCCTCCCCGGCCAGCGCGAACGTCACGCCGTCCCCGGCCGTCTTGCCCATGAGCAGCGCGCCGCCGCCGGCCAGCACGGCCGCCCGCTCGCAGACGCAGCCCACGCCCGTCGTCCTCTCCACAAAGTCCGAATGTGCAAACCGCCCCGGCACACCGCGCAGCTCCTGCGCGCTGAACGTGCACAGCGGCAGGCGGTATTTCTCGCAGAAGGCGCGAAGCGCCGCCTCGTCCTTCTTGATGTCGATGCTCGCCAATTGGCGCACGGACAGCAGCGACACCCCGCATCTTTCCAAAAAGGCGAGCGCCTGCGCTTCAAACGCCTCCGGCTCCACGCCGCGCTTGCAGCCGGCGCCCAGCGTCAGCGTCCTCGGGCGCAGGATGAGCGTCGCGGGAAACGGCGGCGTCAGCGTCCGCTCTGTGATCATCACCCCCACGCGTTCCCCGGAGAGCGCCGCGGAGGACACGGCCCGGATGTCCCGAGGATTCTCGATGGCGCAGTCGTGCTCCATCGCCCAGGTGTCGACCGCCGGCACGCCGCGCACATCCGTCGCCGTCGTGATGACGGGCACCGCGCCCGTGCGCCGCGAGATCTCCAGCGCCAGCGCATTTGCCCCGCCGATGTGGCCGGAGAGAATCGGGATCACGTGCCGCCCCGCCTCATCCATGACGAGCACCGCGGGGTCCCGCGTCTTATCCCGCACGAGCGGCGCAATCGCGCGCACCGCGATGCCGCACGCGCCGATGAACAGCAGCGCGTCGCCGGCGGCGAACGCCTCCTGCGCCCAGCGCATCACGGGCACGCCGCGCTCCACGCGCACGCCCAGCCGCTCCTCCCACTCTTGTCCTCGTTCCGTGAAGGCGATGGCCCGCAGCGTCACGGCTCCTCCTCCTTCGCCTGGCGGAAGGCGTGGGAAAACGCGGGATCATAGAGCTTTGAGCGCGCATACTCCCCGCCCAAAAAGCCGCCGACGAGCACCAGCGCCGTCCGCCCGATGTGGGAGGCCAGCGACGGCAGCGTGAGCAGCGTGCCGCGCACGACCTCCTCGTCCGGCCATGTCGCCTTGTAGACAACCGCGGCGGGCGTATCCCCGGCATAGCCGCCCGCGATCAGCTCCCCGCAGAGCTCCGGGATCATTCCGCTGCTCAAAAACAGCACCATCGTCGCGCCATGCGCGGCGAGGGAGCGGATGCTCTCGCGTTCCGGCACGGGGGTTCGCCCGGCCATGCGGCTGATGATCACCGTCTGGCTGACGTCCGGCAGCGTATACTCCGCCGGAAGCGCCGCCGCCGCGCCGCAAAACGCGCTCACCCCCGGCACGACCTCGTAGGAAAGCCCCAGCGCGTCAAGCCTGTCCATCTGCTCGCGGATCGCGCCGTACAGGCAGGGGTCGCCCGTGTGCAGGCGCACGCAGACGGCGTCCCGATCGCAGGCCGCCATCGCTTCAACGACCTCCTCGAGCGTCATGGAGGCGCTGTTCAGAATCCTCGCGCCCGCCTTGCAGCGCTCAAGCAGCGCCGGATTGACCAGCGATCCCGCGTAAATCACCATGTCCGCGCGCGAAAGCAGCTCCGCCCCGCGCACGGTGATCAGGTCGGGCGCACCCGGCCCGGCGCCGATAAAGTAGATCATCCCTCAGCCTCCGCTCCGCGCATCGTCCCCGACAGGAGAAACACGGGGTTCTGCGCCTTGATCATCGTGTATTCGCCCACGCCGCAAAGGCGGGACACGCCCACCTGTGCCGCCGAAAAATCCTCAAGCGGCCGCATGTGCTCCAGCAGGGCCTGAGCGCTCTCCATCGTCACCGCCGTCGCGGCGATGCGCACGCGCGCGTTCATCCCGCGGAGCAGATCAAAAATCTCCCCGCACGCGCCGCCCGTCCCGCCGAGGAACACATGCGTCGGCACGGGCAGATCCCGCAGCGCCCGCGGCGCGCTGCCGGGCACGACGGTCAGATTCACCGCGCCGAATTTCTCCTTGTTCCGCGCAATTAGCCCAAGCGCCTCATCGTCCCGCTCGACCGCGTACACCGTCCCCAGAGGGCACTGCCTCGCGCACTCAACCGATACGCTGCCCGTGCCCGCGCCCACGTCCCAGATCACCGCGTCCATCGGCAGGCACAGCGACGTCACGGCAAGCGTGCGCACCTCGCGCTTGGTCATGGGCGTCTTTCCCCGGATGAACGCCTCGTCGGGCAGGCCGACGGGCGGCAGGCCGGCTTCCGGCGCATCGTTGTCAAGCAGCGCCATGCACAGCGGATCATACGCCCGTGCCTCATACGGGCCAATCCGCTCGTCCTCATACGAGATGCGTTCGCCCACGGTCATGCGCACACGCGCAAGTCCGCCCGCGTCGAGCGTCCGCCGCACCCATGCGGGATCGTGCTCGCCGCCGAGAAAGAGGATCACCTCGCCGTTTGTCCGCGCCGCATGGCAAAGCGCCCCCGCGCTCAAATCGCGGCCATGCGCCGAAAGGACGCGCGCATTCTGCCATCCGCGTCCCATCGCCGCGCAGAACGCCTGAAGCGCGCTCACGCCCGGATGCACGCGCAGCGCGTCCGCGCCAAACCGCGTCTTGAGCTTCCCCAGCAGGCTGTATATGCCCGCGTCGCCGGAGAGCAGCACCGCAGCCCGCCCGCCGGCCGCGCGCAGCGCCGCAATCTCCTCCAGCGCCGGCGCAAACGGGAAGAGCGCCCGCGCCCTGACCCCATCGGGCACAAGCAATCGATGCCGCGCCGCGCAGAAAACCGCGTCCGCCTCGCGCATGGCCCGCGCCGCCTCCGCCGTCATCATGCCCGCGCGCCCCGGCCCGGCGCTGACCACCTCAATGTTCTCCATCACGGCCACCCCTTCATGATTTCAAGCCCGGCCTCCCGCGCCCTGGCAAGCAGCAGCGCATTTTCCCGGTTTGCCTCGCCCACCGGCGCGCCCGTGTCGATCACGCGCCCGCAGGCGCGCATCGCTTCCCACGCGCCTTCAAACAGCGCGGGTTCGATCCGGGTAAACGCGCGCTGGGCGAACACCCTGGCCGCCAGCGGCTGTGCGACGGCGTAATCGACGTCGTTGTCAAACAGAATGCCCGCGCAAAACGGCATGCGCTTTTTCTGCATCGCGCGGAAGACCGGCGCGCCGCAGCCCGCGCCGCAGAGCACAAACGCCTGCGGCTCTCCCTCCGGCTTTTCCAGTTCCACGCTGCCAAAGAGCACATTGTAGCTCCCGCGCGTCAGGTCGTAAAGGGAGGCGATCTGCTCCGCGGTGAACACCTCCTCCGGCCGCCCGGCGCAGGCGATCGTCTCCCCCTTGACGCAGAGCACGATATCCGCGACCTTCGCCGCCAGATCGATCTCGTGGAGCGAAAGGATCACGGTGATTCCCTTTTCGCGGGACATCTCCAGCAGGATGTCGAGCAGCTCGATCTTGTGTCGGATGTCAAGGAAGGAGGTCGGCTCGTCGAGCACGATGATCTCCGGCTCCTGGCACAGCGCGCGCGCCAGCAGCACGCGCTGACGCTGACCGTCGCTGATGCGGGTGAAATCCCGGTCCGCGAGATCGAGCGCGCGCACGCGCTCAAGGCTCCTGTCGATCATCGCCCGGTCATGAGGGGTCAGCGCGCCAAACCGGTTGGTGTACGGATACCGCCCCGTGGCTACGACGTCGTAGCAGGTCATCATTTCCGGCCGCAGCCGCTCGGTGAGCACCACGGAAAGGCGCTTGG
>JAUNJB010000131.1 GCA_030535375.1 Clostridia bacterium
TCCTCGATGGTCACGGCATCCTCGCCCGTCGTCGCCGCGAGGGTATCAAGCCCCACGGGTCGCCCGTCAAACTTCTTCATCATCGTGGTCAGAATGGCGCGGTCCACGCGGTCAAGCCCCAGCTCGTCCACATCCAGCAGGCGCAGCGCCTCGCTGGCCATCTGCCTGGTGATCACGCCGTCGCCGCGAACCTGCGCATAATCGCGCACGCGCTTGAGAAAGCGGTTGACAATGCGCGGCGTGCCGCGGCTGCGGCGCGCAATCTCGCGCACGCCGTCCTCCTCCGCCTGAATGCCGAGCACCGACGCGGAGTGATAGACGATCTTCATGAGCTCCTCCGTCGTGTACATCTGCAGGCGGAAGATGATGCCGAAGCGGTCGCGCAGCGGCGCGGACAGCGATCCCGCGCGCGTCGTCGCGCCGATGAGCGTGAACTTGGGCAGGTCGAGCCGGATGCTGCGCGCGGACGGCCCCTTGCCGATCATGATATCCAGCGCGTAATCCTCCATCGCCGGGTAGAGCACCTCCTCCACCGCGTGCGACAGCCTGTGGATCTCGTCAATGAAGAGCACGTCGCCGCTCGAAAGATTGGTCAGCAGGCTGGCCAGATCGCCGGCGCGCTCGATGGCCGGGCCGCTGGTGACGCGGATGTTCTGCCCCATCTCGCTGGCGACGATGCCCGCGAGCGTCGTCTTGCCCAGGCCCGGCGGGCCGTAAAGCAGAATGTGATCGAGCGAATCCCGCCTCTGCCTCGCGGCCTGTATATAGATGTTCAGGCTGTCCTTGACATCCTGCTGGCCCACGTATTCGCGCAGCGTCTTTGGGCGCAGGCTGCCCTCCTGGTCGTCGTCCTCCTCACGGAAGCCGCTCATCACCAGACGTTCCTCTTCCATCTCTTCACCCCCGGTCAGGCAAAGCGGTTTGCCGCTTCGTCATAGCTGTATCCCGCGTCCGCAAGCGTGCGCTCGATCCCCTCACGGGAGACGTCCATATCCTCGCACAGCGCATCGAGCGACGCGTATTGATCCCTCAGTTTCATGTTGACCACGCTGAGCAGCATGATCGGATCGGTTGGCAGCATATTCCCTCGCCCTTCTTCCCGTTTACAGGCTTCCTATCTGGCGCAGCGCCAGCATGATCAGCTGATCCGTCGTCTGCGCCTGGTCGCGCACGAGATTGATCGCCCGCGCGGCTTCCGCCGCCGTATAGCCAAGCGCCTGAAGCGCGGCCTGCGCCTCCATCTGTGCGCTGCCCGCCGGCGCAGCGGCAGGAGCCGGCACACCCGCCGCCGAGATATCCTGCTGCTCCACCTTGTCCTTGAGCTCCAGCACGATGCGCTGGGCCGTCTTCTTGCCGATGCCCGGCGCGCGGGAAAGCGCCGTCACATCGCCCGTGACGATCGCCACGGAAAGCTCGCGCAGCGGCATCGCGGACAGGATGCCCAGCGCCGTCTTCGCGCCGACGCCCGTCACCGCGCACAGCCGCTTGAACATGGCGCGCTCCTGCCTGGTGGCAAAGCCGAAAAGCTCCATCGCGTCCTCGCGCACGTTCATCACCGTATAGCAGCGCCATATCTCGTCCTTGCCCGGCGCGGCGGCGAGCGTCGTGCTCGAGCACATCAGGGAAAAGCCGACGCCGCCGGCGTTGATCACCAGCTCGCCCGGGTTCTTCTCCGCAACCTTACCTTCTATAAAAGCAATCATCGCGCTCTCCTCATTTGATCCTGAATTGCTCGCGTCCCGCGCCCGCATGCGCATGCGTGATGGCGCAGGCCACGGCGTCGGCGGCATCGTCCGGCTTGGGAATTTCCCGGATGCCCAGCAGCATGCGCACCATCATCTGCACCTGATGCTTGTCCGCGCCGCCGTAGCCGACGACGGCCTGCTTGATCTGCATCGGCGTATACTCATAGAGCCTGTCCGTGTATTCCTGACAGGCGACAAGCGCCACGCCGCGCGCCCCGCCGACCTGGATGCCGGTGGTGACGTTTTTGGAAAAAAACAGCTCCTCGAACGCGATTTCCTCCGGCTTGAAGGTGGCCAGCAGGCCCTGCACGCCGGTGTAGATGCAGCGCAGGCGCGTGGGGAATGTGTCGCGCGGATACGTCAGCAGCGCGCCGTACTGCACCAGCTTCTCGCGGTAGCCGTCCGACTCGATCACGCCCCAGCCCATCGTCGCCAGGCCGGGGTCGATGCCCAAAATTCTCAAAACATTCTGCCTCTTTGTCCCTGGTTGTGATAACCAATTCAGTTTATCGTATTTTGATCCCGCTGTCAATCGGTGCCTTCTGCGCCGGATTATACACCGGCAGGACGGTTTTATACATTTTCATGCATAAATTACCACCGAACCCGCCCAATCTCCGCGATATAATTTGTATTCTTCACACAAATCTCTGCAAATTCAAGGAATATTCATTCAATGCTATTGCATTTTTATGAGTAACGCGCTATAATACCAAATCGTAACAGCAAATTCTTGTCCGGCATCCTGTCGCCGGGCGATTCAAACGGAGGGAACCATCATGGCTCAGAAGAAGTATAATCGCGTGCTGCTGGCATACTCCGGCGGCTTGGATACGTCCATCATCATCCCGTGGCTCAAGGAGAACTACGGCTGCTCCGTCATCTGCTGCGCGGCCGACGTGGGCCAGGGCGAAGAGCTTGAGCCCCTGCACGAGAAGGCCAAGAAGACCGGCGCGGAGAAGCTTTACATCGAGGATTTGCGCAAGGAATTCGTCGAGGACTTCATCTGGCCGACGCTCAAGGCCGGCGCCGTCTATGAGGGCAAATATCTGCTGGGCACGTCGTTCGCCCGTCCGCTGATCGGCAAGCGCCTGGTGGAGATCGCCAAGGCCGAGGGCTGCGACGCCATCTGCCACGGCTGCACCGGCAAGGGCAATGATCAGGTCCGCTTCGAGCTGACGATCAAGGCCTTTGCGCCGGATATGCCCATCATCGCCCCGTGGCGCGAGTGGGATATCAAGACCCGCGAGGAGGAGATTGAATACGCCGAGGCGCGCGGCATCCCCGTCCCGGTCAAGAAGGATCGCCCCTACTCCATGGACCGCAACATCTGGCACCTCTCCCACGAGGGCTGCGATCTGGAGGACCCGGCCAACGAGCCGCCGCGCGATCTGCCCCTGATCTGCGTGTATCCCGAGGACGCCCCGGATACCCCTGAATATGTGACCATCGAGTTTGAAAAAGGCATCCCGGTCGCCGTCAACGGCGAAAGGATGGACGCCGTCTCCCTGCTCACCAAGTGCAACGAGATCGCCGCGCGCAACGGCGTGGGCATCGCCGACATGGTGGAAAACCGTCTGGTGGGCATGAAGTCCCGCGGCGTGTATGAGACCCCCGGCGGAACGCTGCTCTATGCCGCGCACCGCAACCTGGAGGAGATCACCGTCGACCGCGACACCGCGCATTACAAGGATCAGGTGGCCGTCAAGTTCGCCGAGCTGGTCTACAACGGCCTGTGGTATACCCCGCTGCGCGAGGGCCTGTCCGCGTTTGTCGACGTCACCCAGCAGTATGTGACCGGCACCGCGAAGCTCAAGCTCTACAAGGGCAACTGCATCGGCGCGGGCGTCTCCTCTCCCTATAGCCTGTACATGGAGGACATCGCCACCTTCGGCGATTCCGGCGAGATGTACAGCCACAAGGATTCCGCGGGCTTCATCAATCTGTACGGCCTGCCGCTCAAGGTTCAGGCGATGATGAAGGAAAAGGCAGACATCAAGTAATCCCATCACACCGGGGAGGCTGCGGGGCCGAACGCCTTACAGCCTCCTTTTTGACACAGGAGGCTATCCATATGAAACTCTGGGGCGGACGCTTTGAAAAGAAGACCGACGGCTTGGTGGACGATTTCCACTCCTCCATCACCTTTGACCAGCGGCTCCACGCGCAGGACATCGCGGGTTCCATCGCGCACGCGACCATGCTCGGCGAGCAGGGCATCATCCCGCAGGCCGACGCGGACGCCATCGTCGCGGGGCTCAGGAGCATCGAGAAGGACATCGCCGAGGGCAAGGTGCGCTTTGAGCTTGACGCCGAGGACATCCACATGAATGTGGAAAAGCTGCTCATCGAGCGCATCGGCGACGCGGGCAAACGCCTGCACACCGGCCGCAGCCGCAACGACCAGGTGGCGCTCGACGGCCGCATGTATGTCAAGGACGCCGCGAAGGAAGCCGCGTCGCTCCAGCGCGAACTCTGCGAAACCCTGCTGACCATCGCGAAAAAGAACACGCATACTATCATGCCCGGTTATACGCATTTGCAGCGCGCCCAGCCGATCACCCTCGGCCATCACATGATGGCGTATTTTCAGATGTTCACCCGCGACATGCAGCGGATGAAGGAGGTCTACTCCCACGCGGACGTGATGCCGCTGGGCTCCGGCGCGCTGGCGGGCACCACCTATCCGCTGAACCGCGAGCGCGTGGCCGAGCTGCTCGGCTTCTCCGCCATCAGCCAGAACAGTCTGGACGGTGTGGCCGACCGCGACTTCGTCTGCGATTACCTCTACGCAGCCTCCGTGTGCATGATGCATCTGTCGCGTTTTTGTGAGGAGCTGATCGTCTGGAACAGCCATGAGTTCCGCTTCGTGGAGATGGACGACGCCTATTCGACGGGCTCTTCCATCATGCCCCAGAAGAAAAACCCGGACGTCGCCGAGCTCATCCGCGGCAAGACGGGGCGCGTCTACGGAGACCTCTCCGGCCTGTTGGCGACGCTCAAGGGCCTGCCGCTCGCCTACAACAAGGATATGCAGGAGGACAAGGAGGCGCTCTTTGACGCGCGGGACACGCTGGTCAAGTCCCTCGTCGTCTTCAACGCCATGCTCTCCACATGCACGTTCAACGCCGAAAACATGGCGCGCGGCGCGGCGGGCGGCTTCACCAACGCCACCGACGCGGCCGACTACCTCGTGAAAAAGGGCATGCCCTTCCGCGACGCGCACGCTGTGATCGGCCATCTGGTGCTCCACTGCGTCAAGGAAAACAAGGCCATCCTCGACCTGCCGCTCGACGAGCTCAAGACCTTCTCCGATCTCTTTGAGCAGGATGTCTACGAGGCGTGCTCCATGCATGCCTGCGTCACCCTGCGCGACGTCCCCGGCGGCCCCGCCCCCTCGCGCGTGACGGCTTCCATCGAGGCGGGCCAGGCCTGGCTCGACGGTTTTTCCATCTGATCGCATTCCATACGCTGCCGCACATTCCCCGATCCGCCGGTCAATGTGTGGCAGCGCATTTTTCTATGCATTTTTCTAAATATGACACCTCCGTGTCAGCTTCAATGTGTTATCATGAAGAAAACAGCCTGGGAGGGCCGCTATGCACTACGTCAAAGCCAAAGGCATTCTCTCCGCCTCCGGCGGCATGAATCTGTATCGCGGCTGCACACATGGGTGCATCTACTGCGATTCCCGCAGCCGCTGCTACCGCATGGAGCATGCCTTTGAGGATATCGAGGTCAAGGAAAACGCCCTGCAGCTGCTCGAGGACGCGCTGAGCCGGAAAAGGAAGAAATGCATGATCAGCACCGGCGCCATGACCGATCCATACATGCCCCTGGAGCTTGAGCTCAGGCATACGCGGCAGGCGCTCGAACTGATCGGGCGCTACGGCTTCGGCGCCGCGCTGCAAACCAAGTCCGCGCACGTGCTGCGGGACATCGACGTGCTGTGCCGGATCAATGAGAACGCCAGATGCGTGGTGCAGATGACGCTCACCACCGCGGACGACGCGCTCTGCCGCATGCTCGAGCCCCATGTCAGCGTGACCAGCGAGCGCATTGACGCGCTTGCGCGGCTGCACGCGGCCGGCATCCCGACCGTCGTATGGCTGTCCCCCATCCTGCCCTTCATCAATGACACGGAGGAAAACATCTCCGCCCTGCTCCGCGGCTGCGCACGGGCGGGCGTATATGGCGTCATCTGCTTTGGCATGGGGCTGACGCTGCGCGAGGGCAACCGGGAGTATTTTTACCGTCAGCTTGATCGCCTCTTCCCCGGCATGAAGGAGCGCTACGCCCGGACATACGGCAGCCAGTATATCGTGAGCAGCCCAAACCATGCCGGGCTGATGGCGCTTTTCCATCAAACCTGCGCGCGTTACGGTCTGGTTCACGACAACGACGCGCTCTTTGCCTACCTGCATGCATTTGAAGAAAAGCCGCGTCACGCACAGCTGAGCCTGTTTGATCACGACACAGCGCACGAGAGCAATCGGATTGAAACGGCCCAAATCAGCCGCTGAGAGGCATCGGCTTGAATCATTCTCAAACCGCGCTTAAAGCCGCGCTCATGATCGGATTTCATTTCGCGATCAATTGCCCTGCGCGGCGCATTCCGGCAGTTGAAACCGCGTAAAAACAAGCGTATAATAGGAATCGTTGCGTCCGCACACATTTCATCTGAAAGGGATCATGTTCCATGCGCTCCTTCCGCCATGCCGACCATGCCACGCTGATGACCGAGGGCTCCATCGCGGGGCATCTCATCGCTTTCGCCCTGCCGCTGCTGCTTGGAAACCTCTTCCAGCAGATGTACAACACGGCAGACTCGCTGATCGTGGGCAATTTTCTGGGCAGCGACGCCCTGGCCGCCGTCAGCTCTTCCAACAGCCTGATCCAGCTGATGATCGGCTTTTTCAACGGCGTCGCGGGCGGCGCGGGCGTGGTCATCGCCCGCTACTTCGGCGCGCGCGACATTCCCCGCGTGCAGAAGGCCATCCACACCATGCTCGCCTTCGGCATCGCCGCCGGTCTTCTGCTCACCGCGGTCGGCGTGTCGGTCACGCCCATTCTGCTGCGGCTGATGGGCACGCCGCCCACCGTGCTGCCCCAATCCATCAGCTACTTCCGCACATATTTCTTCGGCTCGCTTGCCTTCGTGCTCTACAACATCTGCATGGGCATCCTGCAGGCCGTCGGCGACAGCCGACATCCGCTCGTCTATCTGATGATCTCCTCCATGATCAACGTCACGCTCGACCTGCTTTTCGTCGGCGTATTCCGCTGGGGCGTCGCCTCCGCCGCGGCCGCCACGGCGATCTCCCAGGTGGTGAGCACGCTGCTGTGCCTGCTGCGCCTCATGCGCAGCGAGCGCGATTACCGCGTCAATCTGCGCGCCATCCGGTTCGACCGCCCCGCGCTGCGCGATATTCTGCGAAACGGCGTGCCCGCGGGGCTGTCCAACAGCATCATTTCCATCGCCAACGTCGTCATGCAAAGCAACATCAACGCCTTCGGCGCGGCGGCCATGGCCGGCTGCGGCGCACATATGAAGATCGAGGGCTTTGCCTTTCTGCCCATCACCTGCTTCAACATGGCGCTGACCACCTTCGTCAGCCAGAACCTGGGCGCGAAGCGATACGACCGCGTCAAAAAGGGTGTGCGCGTGGGCCTTGGCTGCGCCGTGGCCATCGCGGAGGCCATTGCGCTGCTGATCTTCACATTCTCGCCCGGGCTCATCGGGCTGTTTGACCGCAATCCGGAGGTCATCGCCTTCGGCGTCATGCACGAGCGCACCATCGTCCCCTTCTATTTTCTGCTCGCCTATTCGCACTGCATGGCCGCCATCTTCCGCGGCGCGGGCAAATCCACCGTCTCCATGCTGGTCATGGCCATCTGCTGGTGCGCGATCCGCGTGCCGTATGTCACCATCGCCACACGCCTGTTCCCCGTGCTGCGCGCTGTATCCTGGGGCTATCCCATCACCTGGTCGCTGAGTGCCGTCGTGTTCACCCTCTACTATTCCAGGGCCAACTGGATGCACGGCTTCGAGCGCCGGGATGCGCGGCGCGCATAACCCAATCGCCCCGCGGGCTTTGACAAATGCTGTAAGATTTGGTATCATAAGGTATAAAAGCAAAAGATGATTCTGCCCTGTCAGGTTTTGCGCCTCAGACGGAATAGTAGAGATGAAGCATTTCCCATTTCTGGCGAGACAGGAGGTCTTTTCTATGAAACGAGCACTCACTCTGGCGCTCACCCTTCTCTTCCTCACGCTGCCGCTCGGCGCGCTCTGCGATGATTCTTTTGAGATCGGCGCGCTCGCGCCCGTCGAGCTGCCCGCGCAGCAGGAGGCGCTGATCGCCGACCTGTACTGCGGGCCGACACAGGGATTTTTCCGCCACGGCGATCTGACCGTGGATACCGGCGCACCGTTCGTCTACTTCGGCCAGTACGACTGCTGGGCGATGGTCGCCTCCGGCACGCTCGAGGATATGGGGCCCATCGGCTGGGTGGAGAGCGCCGCGTTCCTCGCGCCCGACAATCCGCAGCTTGCCTTTGACGACGCGCTCACCGTGATGGTCGAGGACGATACGTTCCTCACCGACGAGCCCCTTGCCGCTTCCCCCGCGCACATCTGCGATGTCGCCCGCGGCACGCAGGTCATCCTGCTGGCGCAGTACGAGGGCTGGGGCTATGTGCAAAGCGAGATCGATGGCACGCCCGTGCGCGCGTTTTTGCCGCTGAGCGCCGTTCTGTAATCCTTCAAATCCGGCCGGCGGCCTTTTCCATTCAGGGGAAGGCCGCATGATTTGTTCACGCAAATCGTCTCCCGGCGGCATATGCCGCCATACCCGCGTGGCCGGGGCAGGTTTCTTCCCCCGGGAAGGGACCCCTTTGGCCGGCGGCCCGCGCGGTCTTTTCCCATCAGGAGAAAGACCGCGGCTTTTTGTCGCTTTGCCTTGATCGGGCACACATTTTTTTACACCTTTTGTAGGTTTGTCAATCATGTTGGACACGAAAGGAAGAAAGAACTTCTTTGGG
>JAUNJB010000132.1 GCA_030535375.1 Clostridia bacterium
CTCTTCCGGCTCTACAGCCTCTTCCGGCTCGGCCGTCTCCTCACCGGTCGCATCCGTCTCCTCGTCCTTGCCCGCAACGGCGATGCTGCCCGCGCCGTCGATGAGGCTCGCGAGAATGTAGCCCGTGCCCGCTTCGCAGCGCACCTTGTACCAGGTTTCGCCCGCGCTGTTGGCCACGGCCTCGATGATCGTGACCGGCGTGCCCTTCCTGAGCTGAGCGATCATATCGGCACTCTTCTTCGCATCGCGGCGGAGGTTGACGCTGTTGGTATTGGTGTGCGCGCCGGAAACCTCCTCGGCCTCCTCTTCGTGCTCACCGCCGTCCTCCGGCACGTTTTCTTCATTATAGTAGTAGAAATCGGCATAGACCACCTTCGCGCCGTTCACCGTGCGGACGCCCACCAGTGCCTCGCTCTGTGCCTCGGTAAGGCGGCGGATATCGGAGGTGTAAAAGTACGCGGTCTCCCAGCGCTCCGTGCCCGCGGTCTTGTAGGTGTCAAACAGCACCTCGTACACGCTGCCGTGCTCGTAATCACCGACGTTCTTAGCGCGCAGCGCGGTTTCCGCCGCGAGCGTGCCCAGCCTCACCGTGCGCTGCGCATCGGCATAGAGAATCGTTCCCGCCGCCACATAGGCGTAGGCGGATTCATAGACAGAAGCGGGCTGTTCAACGGGCTGCGCCGTCTCCTCGGGCTGCACGTCCTCGCCCTCGGACACGGTCGGCTGCTTCGGCCCATCCTCCTGCCCGGGAAGCTCGGTTTCATTCTCCTCCTGATCGGCCGCGTCCGGCTCGGGCGTCTCGCCGTCCTCCCCGGAGGGCTGCACGACGGGGAGCTCCACGGGAGCGGTGACCTCGGTCGCCGTCTCCTGCATGCCCTCCTGGGGCAGTGCATCCTCCTGCTGATCGCCGGATACGGGCGGCGTCGTTTCCTCCGTCTGCACCGGGCCTGTCTCGGCTTCGGACGGCGTCGCCGTGCTTTCCGCCAATGCGGCCAGCGCGGTGGAGCTCAGCGCAACCGCAGCTGACAGGATCACCGCAAACAGCCTTTTCGTCTTCGTCTTCATACCTTTTCCTCCTTTTAACTCCGCAGAGACAAATGCGATTTTAGTTTCCCATCATTCGACAAAATTCGCGTTTTTTCTATAAACGATGAAAGCCAGAAACTGCGTCTCTGGCGCGGTTATAGCCGATTACATGCTGCTGACGATCCCCTTGAGCACGGCGCGGTTGCGCCTGTCCATGGTTCTGTAGAACCGGATCAGCTGCTTTTCATCCTCGGAGAGATTCATCCTGCCGTTCCTTTTCGATGAACCGCTCTGAGGCCCGGCATCCGCACCTTCCTCCTGAAAAAAGCACACGACGGAGATCCCCAGGCACTGACTGATCTGCGCCAACGTATTGACGGTCGGCGTCTTCTTTCCCGCGCAGATCTGGCTGATGTACGACTGCGATACGCCGACCTGCTCGGCCAATGCCTTTTGGGTAATATCCGACTGCGCCATCGCGTCGGACAGTACGGTTGCGATGCTCACCCTGATTGCCTTCCTTTCCGATCCGAGTGTACTTCAAAGATGATCACAGAATATGGATTCTGTGGTCATCCGCTGAAGCGCAAACCCGGCCCAAGCGGAAATTGCGAAAAAGAACCGCACAAAAACGAGCCTTTTAAAAACAGGGTGTTTGAAAAGGCTTTCTATTCTTTTGTCGAAATTATAACTTTTTTTATTTTTCCAGGATTTCTATTGAAATCAGGGCCTAAATATGCTATACTTGACACGATCTTATAGATGAAATTGACTACAGAATCCATATTCTGTGGTCTTTTTTCTATATCACGAGTTTCATTTTAGCGAGCGTCTTTTGATGCTCCCTCTCGCTGACGGAGACGTAGATACGCGTCGTTTCTATGGAGGAATGCCCCAGGATATCGGCCAGATGCGCCAGATTTTTCTCCAGAGCGAAATAGATTCGCGCAAAGAGATGGCGCAGATTGTGCGGAAAGACCTTGCTTTCGCTCACGCGCGCCTGTTTGGCCAGCCTTTTCATGTCCCGCCAGATGTTGCTGCGATCCAGCGGCCTTCCGCTCCTCGTGCAGAACACGGCGCCCTCGCGGATGCCCTTCTCCCGGATGTACCGGTCGAGCTTTTTTCTCAGCTGCTTGGGCAGCAGGATCACGCGAATCTTTCCCTTGAGCCGGATCTGGGCGCGTCCCGCGCGCACGGCCTCCGCGGTGATACAGCGCAGCTCGCTGACGCGTATGCCCGTGGCGCAGATGGTCTCGATCACCAGCCGCAGTCGGAGCCGTTTGCGATCCTGCGCCGCCGCCAGGAGGCGCTCATATTCGGCCTGGGAAAGCTCCCTGTCCTCATCGACAAACGCGCTGCGCTGCACCCTGAGCAGCTGCAGGCAGCACTCCGCGTGGCCGATGGACTTGAGATAGCCGTTGATCGCCGAAATCTTGCCGTTGACGGTCTGCGGCCTCTGATTCTCGCCGCAAAGCCTCTGACGGTATTCCAGCAGCAGCTCCTTTTCCGGCTCCCTTCCCGCCAAAAAGGACTGCAAGCGTTCAATCTCCCTGGCATACTTTTCTATCGTCGCACTTGCGCGCTCTTTTTTTGTCAGTTCACCGATATAGCCTTGAGTTTCTCCACAGTTTTCATCCCGCCGCACAGCACCACATCCTTTCCAAAAAGACTTTTTCTACAGTATAAGGCTTTCCAAATGAAGCGCCGGTTATATCAACAAAAAGCGGCCAGTGGCCGCCTCCATTTCCGAAAACCGCCGCAGCTCACCCAATCAGGGCGAACGCGGCCGATTCTTACGCTATATCTCCTATAAAGCAAAAAGCGGCAAGCGGCCGCTCCCATTTCCGAAAATTGCCGCAGCTCACCCAATCAGGGCGAACGCAGCCGATTCTTACGCCATATCTCCTATAAAGCAAAAAGCGGCAAGCGGCCGCCTCCACTTCCGAAAACCGCCGCAGCTCACCCAATCAGGGCGAACGCGGCCGATTCTTACGCTATATCTCCTATAAAGCAAAAAGCGGCAAGCAGCCGCCAGACAGAAAGAATCCGCCGCAATCGGCAGCCATGCCTATGTCAGCAAACCGGCGGACAAGCGTCCGTCTCAGCTTGTCGGTATAAGCATCACTGGATCATGGCGGGATTTGCTTTTCGGCCATTGCCGGAACGCTTTTTCCCTTCGGGAGAAAAATTTTGCGGCAGCAAAAAGGCGGACGATCGTCCGCCTGCCGTGAATTGTACCTCGTAGCCTTTCAGGCGCTCACCCCATCTGCGCCATATCCTTTTGCAGCCGGAGCAAGATCCGCTTTTCCAGGCGGGAAATATAGCTCTGGCTGATGCCCATGATATCCGCAACCTCCTTCTGCGTCTTCTCCGTGCCGCCGCCCAGGCCAAAGCGCAGGCGCATGATCTCCTTCTCCCGCATGGACAGGCGCGAGAGCGCCGAGGCGAGCATCTGCCGTTCCACGGTCTCCTCAATGGAGCGGTAGACCATGTCGCCCTCGGTGCCCAGGATGTCGGAGAGCAGCAGTTCGTTGCCGTCCCAGTCGGTGTTGAGCGGCTCGTCGAGCGAAACCTCCATCTTCTGCCGGCTGGTGCGCCGCAGGAACATCAGAATCTCGTTTTCAATGCAGCGCGAGGCGTATGTCGCCAGCTTGATCTTCTTGCCCGGGTCAAACGTGTTGACCGCCTTGATCAGCCCGATGGTGCCGATGGAGATCAGATCCTCGATGCCGACGCCCGTGTTTTCAAACTTGCGGGCGATGTAGACCACCAGCCGCAGATTGTGCTCGATGAGCGTCTGGCGGACGGTGTTCGGCTCGTCCGTGATCCGCGCAAAGAGCGCCTGCTCCTCGTCCCTGGTCAGCGGCGCGGGCAGCGAATCGCTGCCGCCGATGTAGGCCACCGTGCCCTCCGGGCGGATGATCGCCAGCGCGGGCCGCGCCGCCCTGCGCATGAATCCCCGTTCCATCCTCTGCCTTTCCATAAGCAAATCCCCCTCTATTGTTCAAATCCCCTCAAGCAGCGCCGCGGGAAACAGCGCCGTATCCGCCAATCCGGGCGCCAGCGCGGCAGCCGCCTCAACAGCGACGCGCTTCCCCGAAACCCGCACGACCGTCTCCTCCGGCAAAAAGCACCACATCATCTGCCTGCCGCCCGCCGTGCTGGCAAAGATCGGCCGCAGCCCCTCTCCCTCCGGGCACAGGCGCTTTCTCCCCCACGCCTCCGGCAGCACGATGACCGGCCTGTGCGTCAAATAGTCCCGCAGGCAGTTTCCGCTGTCCACCATCGCGTCAAAGGCGATCTGCCTGCCCCGGAAACGACAGCTCACCCGGACGCTCCGCACGTCCTTCGCCGAGCGCCGGGTGCGCAGCGTGCTGGCGGCCATCGCGCACACCGCCCCCGTGCCCAGCGTGTACGCCGCCCCGAGCGAGCCCGTCGCGCCGTAGAGCGCCTGCACAACACCGCCCAGCAGTCCGGCCGCCGCGAGCAGCAGCAGCGTGCCGCGCACCGGCCTTTGACAAAAGGAGCGGCCGCCCGCCACGGCCATCATCAGCGCCGCGGTGGGCAGCCAAAGCCCGGCCGTCTGCATCCGCGTGAGCGCAAGCCCTCGCACAGCTGCCGCTATCCCCGCGCCCAGCAGCGCACCGAGCAGCGCGCGCGGCGGATGAATCCGCCGTCCGGCGAAGCGCAGCGCCAGCACGAGCATCAGCAGGTCGGCCAGCGTGTCCAGCAGGAATGTTTCAAGCTCCTTCATGGCTGTCATTATAGCGCGTCCGGGCGTTTTCCCTTGTCGTTTAAGAGCGCGAAAAAAGAGGAAAGCTCGTCTGTTTTCGACAAGCCTTCCTCTTATTCAGTCCGTTGTCATAAGCAGCGCCGCCATCCGCGCCGGATACCGCTCTTTTAACCGCTGTCCAGGAGCCTCTTCCCCCTTTCGGGGAGAAACTGCTTTTTCGGCGGTCCGCGCCGCAGCCCACGGCAGGATTTACTTTTCCGCCCCGGAACATCTTCTCCATTCAGGGGAGAAACACCTTTTCAGGCGATCCGCCGCGGTATTCTCTCTGCGCGGCGGAATTGCGTGGCCGCCGGATGCGGTTTACATGGCCCTGCTGATCTGCTGGCCCTGCTTCGTATCCTTGAGCACATAGCCAAGCGCCACAATTTCGTCGCGCAGCCGGTCGCTCTCCGCCCAGTTCTTCTCCGCGCGGGCCTTGGCGCGCGCCTCAAGCAGCGCCTTCACCTGATCATCCTCGCCGTCGTTCTTGCGGGTGAGGATGCCGCAGACATGCGCCATCTCCTCCAGCGCGTCGAGCACCGCCTTGATCGCCTGCTTCGGGCTCTTCTCATCGAGAAGCGCGTTGCCTGCGCGCACCAGCTCAAACATATTGCCGATGGCATCCGCGGTATTCAGGTCGTCGTCCATCGCCGCGTCAAAGCCCCTGCGCGCCGCCTCTACCTTCTCCATGATCTCCTTCTCGCGCTCGCCCGGCTCGCCGTCCGGCGCGTTCTTCAGCAGGAATTCATAGTGATCACGCGCGGTGTACAGGCGCTCAAGCGAGGCCTTCGCCTGCTCGATCATCTCGCGGGAGAAGTTGATCGGGCTGCGATAGTGCGCGCTGAGCATGAACATGCGCACGGCCTCAAGGTCATACTCCTTGGAGATCTCGCGCACCGTGAAGAAATTGCCCTTCGACTTGCTCATCTTCTCGTTGTCCACATTGATGAAGCCATTGTGCATCCAGTAGTGGACAAACGGCTTGCCCGTGGCGCCCTCGCTCTGAGCGATCTCGTTCTCGTGATGCGGAAAGACGAGATCCTTGCCGCCGCAGTGGATGTCGAATGTCTCCCCCAGATACTTCATGCTCATCGCGGAGCACTCGATATGCCAGCCGGGACGGCCCATGCCCCACGGGGACTCCCAGGCGGGCTCGCCGGGTTTTTGAGCTTTCCACAGCGCAAAATCCATCGGATGGCGCTTGTTGGGATCGGTATCGATGCGCGCGCCGGCCTCCAGATCCTCGAGATTCTGGCCGCAGAGCTTGCCATAGGAGGCAAACGCCTGCGTGTTGTAATAGACGTCGCCGTTTTCACAGGCGTAGGCCAGGCCTTTTTCCTCCAGCCGCTTGACCAGCGCGATGATCTCCGGGATGTGCTCGGTCGCCTTGGGATTGACCGTCGCGCGCTCGATGCCCAGCGCGTCGGCGTCCTGATAGTATTCCTTGATAAAGCGGTCGCCCAGCTCTTTGACGGTGATATTCTCCTCATGGGAACGGCGGATCATCTTGTCGTCGATATCGGTAAAATTCTGCACGAAGGTGACGTCGTATCCCTTGTGCTCAAAATAGCGGCGCAGCGTGTCAAATACGATCGCCGGGCGCGCGTTGCCGATGTGAATATAGTTGTAGACCGTCGGTCCACAGGCATAGATGGTGACCTTGCCCGGCGTAATCGGGACAAATTCTTCCTTTCTGCGGCTCTGTGTGTTATAGATCTGCATGCTCAAATTCCTCCTTGACGTGCTCTGTTCCCATATTGGTGTGCAATTGTTTTTCCAATTCATCGACGCGATGCTCGAGCGCCTCGATATGCGCCTTGACCGGATCGGGCAGGTGGACGTGATCCAGATCAACGCCCTTCACCGCGCCCTCCCGGCGGACGATCCGCCCCGGATTGCCGACCACCGTACAATTGGGCGGCACCTCCTTGAGGACGACGGCGCTCGCGCCGATCTTGCTGCCATCCCCGACCGTGAACGGCCCGAGCACCTTCGCGCCCGCGCCGACGGTCACATTGTTGCCGATCGTGGGGTGGCGCTTGCCCACATCCTTGCCCGTGCCGCCCAGGGTTACGCCCTGATAAAGCGTCACGTTGTCGCCGATGATCGTCGTCTCGCCGATCACCACGCCATCGCCGTGATCGATGAAAAATCCTCTTCCGATGCGCGCGCCGGGGTGAATCTCGATCCCGGTCACGTGGCGGCTATGCTGTGAAATCCACCGGGCCAATGTCGTGTGCCCCGCGTCATAGAGCCTGTGCGCCAACCGGTGATAGGCCATCGCCTTGACCGACGGATAACACAGCAGCACCTCCCAGCGCGATTTCGCCGCCGGGTCGCGCTCCAGCACGGAGTCGATATCCGCTCGCAGATGATCAAACACAGCTTTCCCCATCTCCTTTCCGAAAATCGGGCAGCTTTTCGATCCGATGCGCGCCGGGATTGCCCGGCGCATCGTCCATAGGTCGAAAAAAGCCCCGCCGTCTCCTCACACAGAGACGGCAGGGCCGCGGTTCCACTCTGATTGAGCGCCTGTTGCGCTCCGCTCTTCGCCTTAACACGGCGCCCATGCCGCGACCTAACGCCCATGCGCTCAGCCGCGGAGCTCCCGGATGCACTTCCCTCCCCAGCAAGCCCGGGCCCGCTTTCAGCCGGTGGCGCGCCCTCTCTGACAGCCGCGTGAGGAGATACTTTTCCGTTCTCTGCCTGTACCCATCATTATATGCGCTGCACCGAAAAGTGTCAAGGAGATTTTTTGCGCCTCACTCGGGCGCGTGTTCCTTTCCGACAAATTTCGCCGGTCGATAAAATTTCCTCTATCCGTATGCGTCAAGCTGTGCTATAATAAGCTAGATTCTTGAGTTGGAGGTTGAGTCCCATGTCTTCAAAGAATACAAAGTCTGCGCGCGAGGAGCGCAGGCAGAAGATGGTGCGGGTGGTGGCGCTGGTCGCCTGCTGCGCGCTGCTGCTGACGGCTGTTCTGCCCTATATCGCGTCCAGCCTGTTCTATTGATCTCGTCTTCTGAAAATGGTTCCTTTTCCGTGCCGGAAAAGGAACCATTTTACTGTCCAGCATATCGCATTTTCGCTCCGCGCACGGGCGCGCGGCGATCCGGCATCATAGCGCCGCCTTTTGCAAGGCTCACTGCGCGCCGGCATCCTCATGCGTCAGGGACGACGCGCTCCCCTTGAGCTGATCGATCAGCCGCCGGATCTCCTGCGCCTGCTCCGCCGTGATCTCCTCCGGCTTGGTCTTGTTCACGGCCTTGCGCAGGGCGGCCACGTCCTCCTTGATGCGCTTCTTCGCCGCATGGTCAAGGCCCTTTTCCCTGGAGAGCGCCTGCTCCGTCTCGTAAATCAGCCGCTCCCCCTCGTTGCGCACGTCAAGCGCCTGCTTGCGCTCCCTGTCCCATGCCTCATATTTCTTCGCATCCTCCATAGCGCGGCGGATATCCTCCTCGCTCATGTTGGTGGTGGAGGAAATCGTGATCTCCTGCGAGTTGCCGGTGCCCAAGTCCTTGGCGGAAACCTTGACGATGCCGTTGGCGTCGATTTCAAACGTCACCTCGATCTGCGGCACGCCGGCCATGGCGCGGCGTATTCCCTTGAGGCGGAAGTTGCCCAGCAGCTTGTTGTCGCGCGCAAAGTGTCTCTCGCCCTGCAGCACCTTGATGTCCACGGCGGTCTGGAACGGCGCTGCGGTGGTAAAGATCTGGCTGTGGCGCGCGGGGATGGTCGTGTTGCGGTCGATGATCTTGGTCGCCACGCCGCCAACCGTCTCGATGGACAGCGAAAGCGGCGTCACATCCATGAGGATGATGTCCTGCGCGGCGGACGAGACGACCATGCACAGGAAGTGCCCCATCATTTTGTAATTCACCAGGAGGCCCCCTT
>JAUNJB010000009.1 GCA_030535375.1 Clostridia bacterium
TTTCCCGAAATTTTTTCTTGAGATACCCATCCATGTTCCCGTGCGCGGACAGGCGTATGCCGGCGATGCCGAAGCTCCGCATGCCCGCCTCCAGAATCGCGATGCCGCTTGGAATGATATCCGCGCGGTGCGGCATCAATCCGACGATCTGACGGCGCCCCGCCAGCGGCAGCCGCGCAAGCCTGTCCCCCCACATGGCCACCTCGTCAAGCGTCATCGTCATACCCTCGCACGTGTCGGGATCAAAGAGCTGCACACGCCGCTGCATCGCGCCCAGCGTGGTCATCGTTCCGCCGACACCCACCCAGTTTTCCCTCGGCGGGCAGGCGAGCAGCGCCTGCGCGTCCCGGCGGATCAGCTTCATGCACCGCTCCATCGTCGCGTCGTAGTCCGCCCGGCAGAGGATGGGCATCTGCGCGTTCATGCGCACCGCGCCCATCTGCAGGCTGACGGCCCCAAGCACCCGATCATCCTCGCCCAGTGTGAACTCCGTCGAGCCGCCGCCGATATCGATCACGCCGCAGCGGCCGCCGTCGCACGCACCGGCGTAGGACAGCACGGCTTCCTCCTCTCCGGAGATGATTTCCACCTCCGCGCCGCAGGCGCGCTCGGCGGCCCGCGTGAACTCCGGGCCGTTGGAGGCATCGCGCACGGCGCTCGTGGCAAAAACAAAGATCTCCTGCGCGCCGTCCGCGCGGGCCATCACGGCCAGCTCACGCACAGCATCCACAGAAGACCTCATGCTCTCAGGTGTCAACGCCCCGCCGACCAATCCGGCAAACAGGCGCGTACCACGGCGCTCCCGGCGCACGGCGCACAGCTTCCCCTCCGTCCAGCCGGCGGTCAGCAGGCGGATCGCATTGGAACCGATTCCGATACAGGCAAGACGCATGATGAACCCCTCCGCTTTTGTTCGCTATTCATCGGGCCCATGCCCGGGATGCGTCATTCTTCACCGTAGACCTCGAATTCCTGCACGGCCGTAATTTCGTCCAGGTTGCCGACCTCATAGATCGTCTCCCCATACCAACAATAACCGAAGTCACGCCGGGCGGTACGCTCGATGAAATCCGAGGTATTGATCTCCGAAAGCTCGGTATTCAGTTGATTGTTTTCCGACTGGGCATCATAGTACGCGGAAGCGGCCGCCTCCAGCTGCGCCTGCTGGCGCTCAAGGCTGACCGCCTTTCCCGGGAATTTGGAGAGCATGACCAGTGTCACCACGCCCAAGCCCACAGCCAGAATCCTAAACGGCCGGAGCCGCACTTTTCTTTTGTTCACACCCTCGTCCCTCCGGTTTTCCACAATGGCCAAAAACTTGAATAGGTGTAAAATTCGGCCTATGGAGCGTTTTTCCTGCATCATTTTGAATTTTCCTCACCCGAACGACCACTTTTTTTAATCACTTTCCGAACAGTTTTTGACACAAAGCGAACGAAAGTTCCCATCGACAATGCATACAGCAGCATTCCCGCAGCCATGCCGGCAAACTCATACCAACGGAAGGGGTCCACCCGCATGATGAGCGCCACGCAGATCATGCCCGCGGCGCACAGAACGCCAAATGCCAGATCGAGCACGCCGGTCGCCGCCGGCCCCAGCTGAAGCCCCCGCCGAAGGAACGTCAGGCCGTCATACGCCACGCCCAGCGCCGCGCCGCAGACGGCCATCGCCAAGAACACCCGCGCTTGCTCCGACGCGATCATCCTTACTTCCTACGCCGCGAGAACAGCCCGCGCTTTTCCTTTCTGTCGCTGTATTCGATGCCCGAAATCGAGCCGGTCACATCCAGCTGGCCATCATCCAGATTCAGCTGCTCGATATGCAGATTCTCCCCCAGCAGCGCCACCTCCCCCTCCGACGTCTCGAGCACGACCTCCTGATCGTTGAAGCAGCTCACCGCCGTCACGCCCGCCAGCTTCGCCCGCGAGCGGCCCTCCAGCGTCAGCGTGTGCGCGCGCAGCGGCATCTTGATGGATTCACCTTCCATGTTCATCGCCTCCCGCATACAGCCTATGCGCCGGCCCGGCGCAAAAGCCGTCGAGCGCGGGCAAACTTGGCGACACAAACCGGCATGGCGGCAGCGCGGACGCCCGCCTCCTGCGGATACACTTTTCCGGCAATTTGTGAATTTTTTTGCAGCGTTGCATTTGTTACTGGCGTTTTCACGCCGCTTGCGATATGATCACATTAGATTTGAATGGGAAGAAGGTCACAAACCGTGAAAAAGGTTGTCGTTATCGGCTGCAGCAGCCTGATCGTCTCGGCCGCAGAATTGCTCAATCCGCTTGAAATGAAGGTGGTTGGCCTGGGCGACACGCGCCCGGAGGCCTGGAACGTCTTCAAAGAAAACGGCGATCTCAAGGATGAGTTCGACGAAATTCCCATCATGCCGGTCGATCTGACCGTCGGCTTTGAGCCGGACGTGATCGTCATCGCCGTGCTGGAGGAATCCGCCGCGGACAGCCTGCGCTATGCGGTCATCCGCGCGGGATACACGGGCGACATCATCTTCATGAGCGAGCTGGCGGAGCGCTTCTGCGTGCGCGGCGCGGCCCTGCGCCATGCCGCCCAGCGCCTTGAAAGGCTGGGCGTGCCCGGCGCCGTCGCGGAGCTGGGCTGCTATCGCGGCGACACATCCTGGCAGCTGAACGCGCTGATGCCCGGGCGCAAGCTCTACCTGTTTGACACGTTTTCCGGCTTTGACGCGCGCGACCTTGCCGAAGAGGCGAAAATCGAGGGCTCAAGCGCGCGTCCCGGGCGCTTTGCCGATGCCAAGGCCGAGGAGCTGCCGCTTCGCCTGCCCGCGCCGGAAAACGCGATTGTCAAAAAGGGCTGGTTTCCGGAAACGGCGCTTGACATGGAGGATGAAACGTTTGCGCTTGTCTGCCTCGACGCCAGCCTCTACGCTCCGACGCTTTCCGCACTCAAGTTTTTCTTCCCGCGCATGAGCCGGGGCGGTGTCATCGTGCTGTTCGGCCTGGCCGATCCGAATTACCCCGGCGTGAGCAAGGCCGTCGAGGATTTTGAAGACCAGTACGGCGCACTGCTCATGTTCCCCATCGGCGATCTCACCGGTACGGCCCTGATCGTCCATCCCTGATCCGGCGTTTCCGGCGCATGCTCTTTTCGCGCTATGGCCTGTATGCCCGAAAAAGCAAACGCCGCTGCGCATCGCGCCTCGCCTGTAAAGTTGAAAAGAAATGAAGCCCTGCGGGCATTCTTTCCCCCGCTACGTCTCTTGTATTTTTGATTTGAAAGGACTGAGCTTATGATGCATTTTTTCAGAAATCATTTCGGCATGACGGTCAGCATCATCATCGCGCTGATTCTGTCCATCTGCATGTCCACCACGGCCATCATCTGGGATAAGCTGACATTCTCCATTGAGCTTCTGCTGCGCAACTGGGGCACCGCTTTCCTGACCATTATGCTCATCTCCCTGCTCCTGCCCGTCAAGATGATGGGCGACACATTTTCCGGCAGGCTCGGCCTCAAGCCGGATACGCTGCCCTTCGGCCTCGTCTCCAACCTGATTCCCACGCTGTTTTACAACACCGGCGCCACGCTGATTCTCGTCGGCGTCAACGTGGGCTTCAGCGCTCCCTACTACTGGCAGGCGTTCCGGGCGGATTTTGGGATCATGTTTGTGGTCAGCTATGTGCTCTCCCTTATTGCAGAGCGCATCGGCATGATCGTCGCCAAAAAGGCGTGCCAGCCCATACACCCGCATCTGTAACCGATATTAAAACCCGCAGGCCCCGTCCGCCGGGGCGTTCACCGCGCCCGACCGGACGGGCGCTTTTTTATTGGCTGTGTTCGCCCTCATCGGGCGATTGGCAGCGATTTTCGGAAGCGGCGACTGGCCGCCAGAAAATTGCGTAAAAATCGGGCATGTTCGCCTTCTTCGGGTGATTTGCGGCGATTCTCGGAAGCAGCCAGTGCCGCTTTTTCACTTCCCTGACCATGGCGACTGCCCCCGCACCCGGATGCGCGCGCGGCCATTTGATTCGAAAAAACCGCAAAGCAGTCCGTCGTTTCCCGCCTGCCGCGCTCAGGCGCGCGGGCTTCAATCCATCGAAAAACGCCCTCTGCCAGCGGCAGAAGGCGCTTTGTATGGGATCAATCAGTCGTCCGGGTGCATGTAGCGCTCGCGCACCGCATCGTCCTCGGGCATGTGGTTCGTGTTGCGGTCATCCTTCATGCCGTGCAGTGCACGCCAGAGGTGCTCCGGATCGAGCGGCAGCTCGGTCAGATGGATACCGGTCGCCATGTTGACGGCGTTGGCGATGGCCGGGGCCACAGGCGCAGCGGAGCCCTCGCCGGCTTCCTTTGCCCCCAGCGGGCCCTCATCGTCCGGCGTAAAGTCGTAGAACGTGCGCATCTTGGGCATATCCAGCGCGGTCGGCAGGCGGTAATCGCGGAAGTTCGGGTTGAGGATTTTGCCCTCCTTGGTGACATTGTGCTCATAGATCGCATAGCCCAGGCCCATGGCGATTGAGCCCTCGAGCTGGCCCTCGACGGCGCGATGGTTGAGGGCGCGGCCGCAGTCATGCGCAAACACGAACTCGTCGATATCCAGCACGCCGGTCTCCTCGTCGAGGTTCAGATGAACCGCGCCGGTGGAGAAGCTGTATGCCGGGGCATAGTTGGTGGTATTGACGCCGTTGTACTGGCTGTTGTCGGTGCGGTGATAGAAGGAACCGACGCCCACGAGCTCGTCGCCGCCCTTGACGGTCATGTACTTGAACATGGCGTCCGCCATGGACATCTGAAGCTCGGCGTTCTCCTTGCTGATCACCTTGCCGTCCAGGCACTCCAGCGTGGTCGGCATCACGCCCCACATCGGCGCGATGACCTCAAAGAGCTGGCGCTTGGCGTCGACTGCCGCGCGGCGCGCTGCATTGCCCGCCAGGAACGTGACGCGGCTGCCGTAGGAGCCGGAATCCCAGGGGGTGAGGAACGTGTCGGACATGAAGGTCTTGACATCGTTCATCTGCAGGCCAAGCTCCTCGGCGACAATGGCGGTCATCACGGTATCGGAGCCCTGGCCGATGTCGTGGGAACCGATGTACAGCGTGACCATGCCGCGCTTGTTCAGGCGGCACTGCACGCAGGCGGAGCTTTGGTTCGGCGCTTCCAGCACGGCGAAGCCCGTGCCGGAGACGAAGCCTGTGCCCGCGAAGCCGATGCCCTCGCCCTTCTTCATCTTGTCCTTGCGCTCGTACCAGCCGATCTCCTTGGCCGCGGTATCCAGGGTCTCCTTGTACGCGCAGGAGGTGATGGACAGGCCGGCCGGGGCCACGTAGCCCGGGTCCGCCGCGCTCATCTTGCGGAATTCGATCGGATCGATGCCCAGATGATCCGCAGCGTACTGCATATTCAGATCGTGCGCATAGTGCACCTGGCAGGCCGTATAGCCGCGCATGGCGCCGGAGGACGGGTTGTTCGTGTAGACGCGGTGCGCCAGGAAGTCGACGGAGTTGAGCTTATACGGGAAGTTCGCCCAGAGCGTGGACTGCGCGCAGGCCGCCACGCCGGAGCCGCCATAGGGGCCGCCATCCAGCACGTGATAGCACTTCTTGGCCAGCAGCCTGCCGTCCGCGGCGAACGCCGTGTCAATGTGCATGTAGATGGGATGGCGGTTACGGGTGGTCTGGAAGACCTCCTCGCGGGTGAGGATCATGCGGACGGGGCGGCCGGTGATCTCCGCCATCTTCGCCGCGCACAGGCCGAAGGAGTAGGAATCCAGCTTGCCGCCGAATCCGCCGCCGACCAGCGGCTTAATCACGCGCACACACTTTTCCGGCACGCCCAGGCAGCGCGCATACCAGAACTGATCTACATACGCCATCTGGGTGGACATCCAGATCGTGTACTCCCCGTTGCGGTAGGTCGCCACAGCGCCGTGCGGCTCCATGGCCGCGTGCACCATGCGGTGGGTCTTATAGTTGCGGTGCTGGACATAGGCGGCGTTCTTGAACTCCTCATCGATGTCCGTGCCGGCCTTCATGATGGATTTCATGCCGATATTGTGGATGCCGCGGCCCTCCCACTGGATTTCGGGCGCATCGTCGTCCATCGCCTTGAACGGGTCAAATACGCCCTCAAGCACCTCATACTCGACCTTGATCAGATCGACGGCACGCTGGGCAGTCTCCTCGTCGATGGCGGCCACGGCGGCGACATCGTCGCCCACCTGCTTGACCAGATCGGAGCAGAGCACGTCCTTATCCGCGAATTCGGCGGCAAACTCACCGTTGCCGACCTTGCTCTTCCACTCGAAGTCCTTCGCCGTCAGGATGCATTTGACGCCGGGCAGCTTCTCGGCCTCGCTGGTGTCGATCGACTTGATGCGCGCGTAGGCGTACGGGCTGCGCACCATGCGTCCTGTCAGCATATCCGGGAACATGATGTCGCCCACATACTTGCCGTGACCGGTCACCTTGTCCTCCGCGTCGATGCGGACGTAGTTGTTGCCGCCGGTCAGGCGATAGAATTCAGGCTTTTTAAAATAGTGCTTGTCACAGTCCTTATGCATTTACTTGCCCTCCTCCCAGTTCATTTCAGCGGCAGCCGCCTGGATCGCTTCCACGATCTTGGCATAGCCGGTGCAGCGGCAGAGGTTGCCCTCGATCGCCTCGCGGATCTCCAGCTCGGTCGGATGCGGGTTGACATCCAGGAGCGCCTTCGCGGACATGATCATTCCCGGCGTGCAGTAGCCGCACTGCATGGCCCACTTGTCGATAAACTGCTTCTGAATCGGATGCAGCTGGCCGTCCCTGGCGATGCCCTCCACGGTCACGACGGTGCGGCCCTCGCACTCCACCGCCAATGTGCAGCAGGAGTTGACCGGCTTGCCGTCCAGCATCACGGTGCAGGCGCCACACTCGCCCTGCTCGCAGCCCTTCTTGGTTCCGGTGAGGCCCAGCTTGTCGCGCAGCAGATCGAGCAGCGTCATGTTGTCCTTGACGATGACCTCGGTCGGATCTCCGTTGAGCGTAAAGCTTAAAACACGTTTGCTCATATTCTGCCTCCTTAGCCTTCCAGCGCCTGTTTGATGGCGCGCTTGGTAAATACGCGGATCATATCCCTGCGGTACTCCGCAGAGGCGCGGATGTCGGAAATCGGGCTGCACTCATTCATCGCGGCCAGGGAAGCCTCGACGATCACCTCGTCCGTCAGCTTCCTGCCGATGATCGCCTGCTCCGCATTGCGCGCGCGCATCGTCGTCGGGGCGACGGCGCCCAGAGCGATCCGCGCATCCTTGCAGACATCGCCGTCCATCGTCAGCTTGACCGCCACGCCGATGATCGCCAGATCCATCGCCTTGCGCACGGCGTGCTTGATGTACGCCGCGCTCTCGCCTTCCCCGAGCGGCGGGATGACAATGCCGGTGACGATCTCGCCCGGCTCCAGCGCCGTCTTCTTGAAGCCCACGAAGAAGTCGTCCATCATGATGTAGCGGTCGGAATTCGGGCCGTGCACCAGCACCTTTGCATTCTGCGCCAGCAGGATCGGCGGCGTATCCGCAGAGGGAGAGGCGTTGCACATATTGCCCGCCATGGTCGCCTTCGCGCGAACCTGCGTGGAGGCAACCACCTTCGCCGCATGCGCGACGGCCGGGTTCTTCTCCTTGACGAGCGGGGAGGTTTCAATCTCGCGCAGCGTGGTCAGCGCGCCGATTTTGAGGCCCTCGTTCTCGTCGTACTCGATGTACTTCAGCCCGGGAATGTGCTTGAGATCGATCAGGTAATCCACCGTGAACGCCTTGTCGCGCATCGGCGGGATGATATCGGTCGCGCCGGCGAACACCTTTGCGGCTTTGCCGAGTTCCAGCAAAAGATTGCACGCTTCGCCAATCGTTTTGGGAACCATATACTCGAAATTCGGTAATACCATGTTCTACCTCCTGATATGGTTTTTGGCCCGGGACCCGCCGCGCTGGCCTGTAACGCCCGGATCAGCGAAACTCCTTCCGCATGCTGGACCAAGTTTGTGCACATTATAACGAATATGAAGCGCAATCGATAGTGACAGGCGAAACCGCTGATACAAATGTTACTGAAATATTCTCTGTTTTCGCGGATTGTGTATCCTGTGAAACAGCTTTTTATCGCGCGGCTGTGCTATAATCTCATCAAATCAAGGCGTGCACCGGTTTCGGACGCTTAATAAAGAAGGAGAGCATGCGATATGGCTGAAACTCTTGAAAATGGTCTGATCATCGAAAACGGCATCGTCATAAACGGCAAGGCCTGTGAGGGCGAAATCACCGTTCCGGACGGCGTCACCGCCATCGCCGACAAGGCATTTTACAACAACCGGAAGCTGACCGGTCTCGTCCTCCCGCAGGGGCTTTTGCGCATCGGCAAATACGCCGTATCCGGCTGCCGCAATCTCGCATACGTGCAGGTGCCCGACAGCGTCGCCGAGCTGGGCGAAAGCGCCCTGATGAAGAAATTCGAAAGCGACGTCGGATTCACCCACGTGATGGAGAACATCGAGCACTACCCGCTCATCCGCCTGAAGGCGGGCTGCTACGTCGATGAGGCGCTCAAGGCGCTCAAGGCCACGGACGGCTTTGCCAACGGCCACGGCGTGCGCCACATCATCGAGTTTGAGTACGTTTAATCCGCAGGAACGCAAAAGGACGTCTTGCCGGCACCCCTGCCGCAGGACGTCCTTTGTTTGTTTTTCTCCGCTCAGCGCGGCGCCGCGTTGCTCTCGCCCATAAACTCGAGCATCTGCGCCTTGTCGCGTATGCAGTAAAAGCCGTTGATCTGCTCGATGAGGTTCTCCTCGCGCAGCTCCTTGACCGTGCGCACCATTGTGATGCGGTTGACCCCCAGGAGATTGGCAAGCATCTGCTGGCTGATTTTCTCCTTGATGAGGATCTTCCCATCGTATTCCACGCCGTAGCGCTCGGCAAACGTGAGCAGCAGGTTGCACACCTTCCAGGCGACGTTGCACTGTGTCCCCTCGCGCACCTGATCCATCGCCGCCAGGAACTTGAAGGACAGGCTCATCATGATCTCCTCGGCCAGGTCGGGATCGCTGCGCATCTTCGCGAGCAGCTCCTCCCGCCGGATAGCCACAGCCTTCACATGGCTCAGCGCCACAAACGACACGGGCGGCGCCTTCTGCAGCAGGATGTTGGATTCCAGCAGCAGGGAGCCCTCCTCGTTGTAGTTGTAATAGCGGTCCCCCGTCGCGCTCGTGTACTCATAGGCCATCACGCGCCCTTCAAGCACGTAATAGCAGCACTGGGGCACCTTGCCCGCCGCGGCGACGATCTGCCCTTTGCCAAATTCCACCTGCGGCCCGAGTAAGGCGAATTTCTCCCCGCTGTTGATCTTAAACCAGAGCCTGGAATGGACTTCTTCCTCCGCATCGCCTATGTTCAGATAATACTTCGGATTCATCTTACCCACCCTTTTTCAGTTCCTCTGCGCGCGCAAGGCGCGCCGTCAGATGCGCGGGATCACCGCTGTGCCGTGCAGGTCGCTGAGCGGAATCAGGGGCAGCATTCCGTGGCGCCGCTCGTACTCATCGACCGCTTTGCGCACGCCGTCAAACTGCATGCTGTTGTAATCGTGCAGCAAAATCGCCCCGCCGCTCACCAGCCGGGGATAAAAATACTCCAGTCCCGCGAGCGTGGGCGCGTAGAGATCCACGTCGATGCTCACCAGCGCAAACCGCTCCTCCAGCCCCTGCGCCGTCTCCGGGAAGAAGCCCTTGCGGATCACCACCTGATCCTCGTACGGCATGCGTGTGAGGACATCCCTGTCCCGCGTATTGGAGAAATCGTGCACGGCGGCGCGGGATGTGCTCATCTGGCGCTCCACACGGATGTCACGCTCGTCAAACCCGTCGAAGGTATCAAACAGGTAGAGCTTCCTGTCCGGAAAGCGCTCGTTGAGCTGCCAGGCAAAATCCCCCCGATAGGTGCCCAGCTCGGCGAGCGCCCCTTCCACCGCGTTCGCGCTGATGCGGTCGGCCAGCCGCCGGAAGGTCGCGGCGCGCAGGTCAAATGTCGTATACACATCGCTCAGCGCCATGATGCGCCCCTGGTAGCCCAGGCTGCGCGCCTGATTGGTGAGCTGACCCGTGCGCTCGTCATCCAGCACGCCGATGAGCACCCGGTCCGGATTGGCCTGCAATGCCTCCGCCACGGGCAGGATCTGGATTTCCGCGTCGTAATCCCACACCTTGGGATTGTTGTCGCCGATTGCCACAAGCTCCATTTGATTGAGATTCAGCAGATTCCGGGCCGCTTTGCCCATTTGACCCGCACCGAGAATCACGACTGTTTCCAACATATATTCCACCTCTCCGGTGTTCGCTTCCGTCTTGAAAAAGCCCCCGATTTCATGGGAGGGTTTGTCCCATCATAACACAGTTTACTGCAAATGAAAAGCGCAATCCCATCTTTTTTCACAACGAATTCGTCTATTTTGTATCACAGACTACTGTATTTTCACGAGGAAATCTGATTTAATAGAGGTGCATTGTGAAGCGATTTTTCACTTATTCAAAAAACCGTCCCGGCAGGAAGGAGCGTGAGGGAACCGTGCGAATGATTTATCTGATCCGCCACGGTGAGGTGGATCATGCCGCGCACCGCTGCATCAGCCGCACGGATCTTCCCCTCTCCCCGCTTGGCCGGGCCCAGGCGCAGGCGCTCGGCCGCTGGATCGCGCGCCATCCCATCGCCAGCCTGTATGCCAGCCCCGCCGCACGCTGCATGGAGACGGCCTCCCTGCTCGGCGCGCAGCGCGCCGTTGCCTGCGAAGCGCTCCGGGAGGTGGATGTCGGCGCGTGGGAAAACCTGACGTTTGAGGAAATCCGTGCCCGCTGGCCGGAGGCGTACAGGCGGCGGGGCGAACACATCGGCACGACAGCGCCGCCCGGCGGCGAGAGCTTTCTTGATGCCGGCAGGCGTTTTGACGCGTTCCTCACGGACATCCTGGACAAAACCGACGGCGATATCGCCGTCGTATCCCACGGCGGAATTCTCCGCGCCTGGCTGTGCATGGCGCTCTCCCTTGATCCCGACGCCGTTCTCACCATCCGCCAGCCGCGCGGCTGCGTGAGCGCCCTCTCCTTTGACGGCGGCACGTATCGCGCGCAGTTTATCGGCTGCAAGCCCTTCCCCGTGCCGGATGATGAGGAAATCGGCCGACTCTACCGCCGCTGCGCTACCCCCGAAGCCGTGATCGCGCACTGCCGGGCCGTCGCCGATCAGGCGCTTTCCCTCGCCGTGCGCTCCTCTGCCGACAGGGAATTGCTGCGGGCGGCCTGTCTGCTGCACGATCTCTGCCGCGAGGCGGGACGCGATCATCCTGCAAAGGCCGCGAAGCTGCTGGACGGTGAAGGCTATCCGCAGCTGGCGGATATCGTCGCCCAGCATCACGATCTGCGCGCCGGCGCCTGCGCCGAGGCTGAGCTGCTCTATCTCGCGGATAAACTGATCAGCGGCTGCACGCCCGTCCCCCTCGCCGTGCGGTTCGAGGCGTCGCGCGCCAAGTGCGGCAGCGGCCGGGCCGCGCTCCTCTGGGAGCAGCGGTACGCTTGCGCCCGGCAGCTGGCAAATAAGTACGGTGTTCCCCTCTGACCCATTCATCCGCCGAAAAAGGAGTTTGATGCGCATGACACAGCCGCTGGGCGGCATCATTTTGGCCGCGGGCCTTTCCTCGCGCATGGGCAGGTTCAAGCCCCTCATGGAGATCAACGGCCGCAGCATGATCAGCCATGTGATCCGCATGATGCGCGACGCCGGCGCCGGGACGATCATCGTCGTGACGGGCTTCCACGCCGATGAGCTTGAAGCCTGTTTATCCACAGAGAATGTCGAGTGTGTGCACAATCCCGACTTTGCGCACACCCAGCAGCTCGATTCCCTCCGCCTCGGGCTCGCGGCTCTCCGGGGCCGCTGCGAACGCATGCTCATCTCGCCCGCCGACGTGCCCATCGTCAGGCCGCAAACGGTGCGCGCTCTTCTCGCCATCGACGGTGACTTCATCCGCCCCGTCTTCAACGGAGAGGTCGGGCATCCGGTGGTGCTGAGCGCCGCACTCATCCCCTATCTTATGACATATGACGGCCCCGGCGGCCTGCGCGGCGCCATCGAGCACAGCACGTATTCCCTGCGCGAGCTGCACGTCGACGACCGCGGAACAGTGCTCGACAACGATACCCCGGCGGACATCGACCGCCTGCTCCAATGGTACAGGGACGATGCCGCAAAGCAGAAAGAAGGTACTCCAAAATGAGAAAGTTGTTTGAAACCCTGAAAACCGTGCTCCTCCAGGGGCAGGACGCCGTGCTCGTCACCGTCGTCGCCAGCTCCGGCTCCACCCCGCGCGGTTCCGGCGCGCGCATGCTCGTCACCCGGTCCGGACGGCTTTACGGCACCATCGGCGGCGGCGCGGTGGAGTATCAAAGCGAGCAGGTCGCCCTTGATGTGCTTCAAACCGGACACTCCCACACCGAGAAATTCATGCTCCACAAGAATCAGGTGCGCGACCTGGGCATGATCTGCGGCGGCAGCGTCGTCGTGTATTTTCATCACATCCCCGGCGGATCGCGGGATGTCATCGCGCTTTGCGACAGAGCGGACGCGCTGTTTGCCGCCGGAGAGCGCAGCTGGATCGTCACCGAAATCAGCGGCGACGCGCCCGGCAGCCTCTCGCTCTACGGCGCGCAGAGCGGCCTGATGGGCGCGCCCTTGCCGCAGGCCGTGCTTAATCAGCTCGCCCCCAGGCCCACGCAGATCGAGGCCGACGGCCATACCTACTACGCCGAGACCCTGATTCGCGCCGGACGCGTGTTCATCTTTGGCGGCGGCCACGTCGCGCAGTCGCTCGTCCCCGCGCTGAGCGCCGTGGATTTCCGCTGCGTCGTGCTTGAGGACCGTGAGGATTTCTGCCGTCCCGATCTCTTCCCAGGCGTCGAGGAGACGCGTATCATCCGCATGGACGCAATCGAAGAGACCGTCTCCATCGGCAAGGACGACTACATCTGTATCATGACGCGCGGCCACAAGGACGACACGATCTGCGAGGCGTTCGCCCTGCGCACCCCGGCCTGCTATATCGGCGTCATCGGCAGCCGGCGCAAAACGCAGGGCGTCAACGAGCGCCTGCGCGAAATGGGCTTCACCGATGCGGACATCGCCCGCGTCACCACGCCCATCGGCCTGGAGATCCACGCGGAAACGCCTGCGGAAATCGCCGTGAGCATTGCCGCGCAGCTCATCGCCGTGCGTGCCTCCCGCATGAGGGGCTAAGGCTGGCTCACCTCCACATCGCACCATACAGCAAAGAGCAGAGCCAGCGCTCTGCTCTTTGTTTGTTGACATAAGCTCCATTGCCGTCCATGGCGGGGCTTGCTTTTCAATTCCGCCTCCCCTCCCGGGAAGGAGAATACGCCCGACGGCCATCAAAGGGGAACCGCGTTGCCGGCAGGCCGGGCGGGCCCCTTCGCCCTCCCGGAAAAGCGAGGATTACCAGGCAAATTCGACGGCATTGGAATCGATGCTCTTTTCCTGAAGCCCGATCCGGCTCTCGATGAAGTTGATCGCCATTTGCGGCCACTGGGCGATCTGCGTATAGGCGTCCACATAGTTGTGCGTGCCGGTGCCCAGGCCAACGCCATGTACGGCATCAGGCGCGAGGTAGAAGCTGAAATCCGGGAAAACCGCGGAGGCTTGCGGAACACAGGCCAGTATGATGGAGGAGAGCGGGTCCTTCTGGCCCACCACGCCAAAGACGGCGGGCAGATTGGCGTTGCCGGAGAAATCCAGCGGATCGCCGTAGCCAGAGATGATCAGGCCGTAAACCGGAATTGCGACGGTCATATCGGCGCTCTCGGCATCCACCTCGTCGCAGACGTAATCCGGATACACGGTATCCGGGGTCACGCTGCCATACTGCTTGGCGATCGCGGACATGATGTTCATGCCGCCCGCGGAGAAGCCGCAGGTGATGATGGTCTCCGCGTTGCCGATGCCCTTTTCATCCGCGTAATGGCGGATGTAGCGGATCGCGCGGCCGAGATCGAGCCACTGATCCTCGGCGGCATACGGGTTCACCCGGCGCTGGAGGACGTATGCGTTGTATCCGTTCGCATTGAAAAACTCGGCGACAGGATAGCCCTCGACGACGTTGTTGCGGTGGGTGCTGCCGCCGCCGGCGATGATGATGACATTGCCCTTCACGGCGCTCTGATCCTCGATCAGATACGGATTGAGGAACGGGCGGAATCCCTCCGTGTCGTAGGAGATCTCCCAGCCCTCGGTCGGCAGCGGATCTTCAACGGCCATATTCTCGCCCCAGATTTCCCAGACGGTCGTCTTGGGATCATCGACGATCTGCGTGAGCGCCTCGCGCTTGGCGGTCAGCTCGACGCACATGTCATAGTCGGCCGCGGTGATGCCGGGCTCGGCGCCGTCCACCGTCTCATACTGGTGACGGGAGAGCTTGTGAAAGGTCACATAGAACTGCTCAAAGTCGCCCTCGAACGCGGCCGGATAGAACGCAACCTCGCGGGAGAGCTTCAGCTCCTGTGCGACCATCGCCTGAACCTCCTCATCGGTGTGGGCGGTTTCCGCCGCAGCGGCACAGGCGCAGAGCACAAACAGTGCGGAAAGCAGAAGCGTCAGAAATCTTTTCACGGTGTTTTCCTCCTTAGCTGTTCATCTGTCCGGTAAAGCAACGATTAACTTATCCATATTATACAAAAAATATATTAATATTGTCAATATTATGGATCAGATTGATCAAAAATCAAATTCAAACACTGGTAATATATGAAAACACCCATGCGGCGAAGCAAAAAGCAATACGGCGCCGCAGAGCGGATCTGCGGCGCCGTGAGCACGACATCATGTTTCGTCGGACTGGCGTTCCTGAATATCCTCTTTTCTGACGCAGTAATATGCGTTGTTGATCAGCAGCAGCATCTCCTTCTCCCTCAGCTCCTTGAGCACCCGGCTCACGGTGATCCTGTTCATCCCCAGCATGCTGCCGATCATCTGCTGGGTGATCTTCATATCGATCATCACCCAGTCGCCATAATAGGGCTTGCCGATGCCATCCGCCAGCAGAAGCAGCATGTTGTACACCTTCCACAGCGCGTCGTGATTGTAATTCTCCCGCAGCTGATCCATGGCCGAATAGTATTTGGAGGAGAAGGAATCAAAGACGAGCTGCAGAATGTCCTCGTCGTGCATCATCGCCTCGCGCAGCGCCTGCGCCGTGATGCGCACGAGCTCCGTGGGCGCAATCGTTTGGAAGTAGACATCCACCTCGTAATTCGCCAGCACGTTGGACTCCAGGAAGATGCTTCCTTCCTCAAAGACGTTGAAGATGTGCTCCGTGCCCTCCTGCGTAAGCTCCAGCGAAATCACGCGCCCCTCCAGCAGCAGGTAGCAGTATTTTGCACGATCCCCGGGTATGGCGATGTAATGATTCTTGGGCAGATAGATGTGATCCCCCAATTTTTCAAGCTTTTCCCAGCTCGGCATGTGGTGAAAAAAGCGTGAGCGATATGCCGGCAGATTGTACTCATCGCCCATGATTTTCCCCCTCCTCTCGCGATACCTGTTTATCATGGCTTCACATATCACATCATATCACAAAAAAAACGGGCAGGCAACCTTCCCGTATTCTCCCGCCGGCAAAAAAAGTGCTACGCTTTCCGTATTCACGGCCCCTCAAAACCCGGCGGCCCGGGCATTCGCGGCCGAATACGGCTTTCCCAAAAAGCGCTCCGTGCGCGCTCCCTCTTCCGAAGCGCTTTAACACTCCAAAACATTTCTGTGCCCGCTGCCCGGTTTTTCGCGCAGCGGCCAGCGGCCGCCTCCACTTCCGAAAATCGCTGCAAATCGCCCGATTACGGCGAACGCGGCCATTTTTTACGCAATTTCCTATAAGTCAAGAAAAAGCCATGCGGCGCGCGGAGCGCCGCATGACAACTGATTATTTCTGAGCCAGACGCATGATCGCCTGATAGATGACATCCTTTGCCATGAAAACCTTGTACTCGTTCTTGCCCATCGGGAACGCGCCCTCCAGTGCCAGCTCACCGGCCTGTGTGGCAACCTCCGCATTGACCGCCTTTCCGACCAGGAATTCTTCCACCTTCTCAAGCCGGTACGGCACCGGGGCCACGCCGCCAAAGACGAGGCGCGCGCTGCGGATGACGCCGTCCCGGACATCGATGCAGCTCGCCAGCGACACAATCGCAAAGTCTATCGCGTCGCGGACACGGCGCTTGTCGTAGTGCATCTCTCCCACGGGCGGTGTAAACGTGATCTCCTTGACCAGCTCGCCCGGGCGCAGCACCTGCTGCACGGTCAGCTTCGTGGTGAACAGCTCCTCGGCGGTCAGGATGCGCTCGGTCGTCATGATTTTCGCGTCGGTCATCACCAGCACCGGCGTGATATCCGACGGCGCGACGGCGTAACAGGCACAGTGCAGGCAGCGCTTGGCCTCGTCGATGGCGGTCTGCTCGTCAAGCGACGCGCGGTCCTCGCCGGTCAGGGAGCGCTCCTCCACCGGCTTCTCCGCCAGCCTGTGCGCCACGGTCACCTCGATCCCTTCGACATCAAACCTGGTGAACTTTTCGCCGCTCTCCTTTTCCGCCTGCGCAGAGCCCAGGTCCGCGTTCATGCTCGCCGCGGCGGAGCGCCCCGCTCGGATGGCGCGGATAGCCAGGTTCGGGCCTGTCACGGCATCACCGCCGGCATAGTAGCCCTCCTGGCGGGTCTTGCCGGATTCGATGTCCGCGTCGATCAGGCCGCGCGCCGTCCTCAGCTGCGCCCCCAGCTTGTCGCCCAGGAAGCTGATATCCACGCGCTGGCCGGTCGCCAGCACGATGAAATCGGAGGCGACGACCATCGTGTCCTCCTCGTCATACCGGGGATTAAAGCGGCCCAGCTCGTCGCGCACGGCCAGGCAGCGCTTGGCCATAAGCCCGTTGACCCTGCCGTTTTCATCGGTGACGACCCTGCCGAGGCCCCAGCCGTTGTAGATCTCGACGCCCTCCTCGATGGCCATCTGAATCTCGTCCTCGGAGGCCGGCATCTCGTGACGCTGCTCCAGGCAGACCAGCTTCACCTTTTTTGCGCCCAGGCGGCATGCCGTCAGCGCGACGTCCATGGCCACGTTGCCGCCGCCGCAGACGAGCACCTCCTCGCCGATCGCCTTTTGCAGATAGGTGTTGACCTCGACCAGGAAGTTCAGTCCAAACTCGGTCAGATTCTCCCCGTCCAGCCCCAGCACAGGCTGGCTCCACGCGCCGGTGCCGAAGTACACGGCGTCGTGCTCCGCCTTGATCTGCTCGACGGTGATATCCTCTCCGACCTTCGTGTTCATCACGAAGCGAATGCCCATGATGTTTTCCAGCGCGTCGCAGTATTCATCGACGATGGTCTTGGGCAGGCGATAGTGCGGAATGCCATAGCGCAGCACGCCGCCGGCCTTCTCGTGCGCATCGTAGACGGTCACGTCGTGGCCCGCCCTGCGCAGATAGTACGCCGCCGCCAGACCGCCGGGGCCCGCGCCGATGACGGCGCAGCGCCTGCCTGTCGCGTGCCGCGGTGCTGCGTAGTAAACATCCCTGTGGCTGAGGATGTAATCGCCCAGCGTGCGCTCGACGGCCGGTATATTCACGCTCTCGCCGTAAACGCTCTGGTTGCACTTGTCCCTGCACACGTGCGGACAGATGCGGCTGGTCATCATCGGCATCGGATTATACCGCATGAAGATTCTGGCCGCGCCGTCCCAATCCCCCTCGCGCACCCTGGCCATGTAGGCCGGAATATCCGTGCCGGCCGGGCAGTTGCCCTGGCAGGACGCGCAGCCGGCGGACATGCCGCCAAAGATGGAGTGATAGCGGTTTTCACCCGCGATGGCGTAGCAGGTATCGCCGCCCTTGCGGCGGCAGTTCAGGCGGCCGCCGATGGAATCCGGGTAGCGATAATACCAGCAGCGCACATCCTGGCAGATGTTGCCGCCGATGGTCGCGGTGGTGCGGATGATCGGGGAGGCAACGGAGCGCGCGGCCTCGGCCAGCGCCGGGCAGGCCGCCCTCACATTCTGATCCTCCGCGACGGACTTGAGCGTGCTGCCGGCGCCGATGGCGATCTCTCCGCCGCGGCTGACGATGTAGCGCGCGTTCGGAATGCCCTTGAGGCTGACGACGGCCTTCGGATAGGTCTCAAGCAGCCTGTCCTTGTACGTGCCCAGCAGGTCGGTGCCGCCCGCGATGGGATCGACCGTGCCGCGGCCCTCCTTCACGATGCGGCTGGCCTCCTCGTAGCTGGATGCGGAAATATGTTCAAACCTCTTCATGACGCGTTTCCCTCCTCATTTGATCTTGCCCATGGCGCGCAGCACAATGGTCGGCGAGCACGGATACTCCGTGATGACGTGGCCAATCGCGTTGCTGACCGCCATCAGGATCGCGGCCGGCGCCGGGGACGGCGTAATCTCGCCAAAGCCCAGCGCGTGGAACGCCTCCGTGTCAAACTCGCTCTCCAGGAGCACCGTGTCAAACGGCGGGAATTCGTTGAACGTGCGCCACTTGTAGTCGATCATGTTGCCGTTCATGAAACGGCCGATCTTCTTGTCCATGACCATCTCCTCAAACAGGCCCGTATCGCCGCCCGCGGAGCCGAAGGAGCCCTCCGCCTGCATGCGGATGTTGATCGGATCGATGATCTGGCCGACGTCGGAGCCCTCCAGCGCGTGGATCAGCCTGGCCTCTCCGGTCATCAGGTTGACCTCCACATCCGCCAGATAGAGCGCGAAATTCGGCTTGTCGAAGTTCTGCTTGTACTTGGCCGAGCCGATGATGGTCATCTCCGGCGTGCCGCAGATGGCGATCCATGGCAGGCGCTTTTCGGGGTGGCGCACGGAAAAGACGAGGAAATCCTCCGTATCCAGCTCATCGACGTTGATGTTCAGCTTGACCGACGCCAGCTCAAGCAGCTTGCGGCGCGCGTCCTTGGCGGCGCGCACGGCCGTGGTGCCCATGGTGATGGTGCCGCGGGAACCGATCATGCCGGCGTCGTAGCCCGTGCCGTGTGTATCCGGATCGACGACCTGCACGCCGTCGAGCGGAACCTTCATGATCTCGGCGACCATCTTCTGCACGGCAAAGCGCTGCGCGCCGCCCGTCTCGCCGACGCACAATTCCAGCGTCACGCTGCCAAACGGATGCAGCTTGACCATGCCCTCGGTCGGGTCCTCGCCGATATCCGCGTTGCCGTGCACGCCGACGCCCACACCGCGCGCAAAGCGGCCGTCCTCGCTGACCCAGTAGGGCTTCTCCCAGCCCTTCCATTTGTCCTTCCAGCCAAAAACCTTCGCGGACTCCTCAAAGGCGCGGGTATAGTCGATAGAGCGGACATCCCACCAGAGATTGTCGCGCCAGATATATCGGTCGCCGTCCTTGACAAAGTTCTTCTTGAAGACCTCCAGCGGGTCCATGCCCGCCTCGCGGATCGTGTTGCAGACCATCGGCACGAGCACGCTCTTGCACTCCTGCCCGCCGAAGCCGCGGATCGGCGCCTGGGAGCTGTGGTTTGTCGCCACGAGCTTGGTATCCAGCGCCCAGTTCTTGCACTTGCCCAGGAACGCCTGGCACTCGCCCAGACCCACGGCGGTCATCGCCTGCGCATAGGTGGAGGACATGCCGGAGTCCGTATACCACATGCCCTCGACGGCGTTGACAATGCCGTCCTCGGTCATGCCGACCCTGCCGCGGATGCGGCTGCCCTGGCGCAGCTCATAGCTCAGCAGATGCTCGGTGCGGTCCATGATGAACTTGCAGGTGCGCCCCGTAATCTTAGCCATGAGAATGGCCTGAAGGATCATGTGCGGAATCAGCTGCTTGGAGCCGTAGGAACCGCCGGCGTGGCACGCGATGACGCGAACCGCGACGCCCGGTATCGAGGCCTCGGTGTTGAACTTTTGCAGGTGCGGCGCACCGCCGTTATACCAGACGGTGACGGCGTGCGGGCCGGTCCACTGCGCGATGCAGCCCGGGCTCTCCGGCGGCAGCGGATGCGCCATATTCTCGTACTTCATATACGCGTCGGAGACGTACTTCGACTCCTTGAAGGCCTCCTCCGGGTTGCCCACGAAAATCTGGTTGAACGGCTCCTCGGAAAACGGCGTGACCTTGGGGATCTCATTGCCCGGATACTCCTCGTAGAGCTGCGGCGCACCCGGCTCAAGCGCCTCCTCGCAGTCGAGCACAAAGGGCAGCGGCTCGTATTCCACCTCGATCAGCTCGAGCGCCTCGTCCGCGATCTCGATGGATTCCGCGGCAACCAGCGCCACGCTGTCCCCCGTAAACCGGACGTGCTGATCGAGCACGCGGCGGTGATTGGGCAGGCCGCACTTCCAGTCCGGCGCCTCCTTGTAGGAGCACACGCCGATGACGCCCGGAAGCGCCCGCGCCTTTTCGATGTTGATGCTCCTGATCATGGCATTGGGATACGGGCTGCGCAGCACGCGCACAATCAGCATGCCCGGCATGACCAGATCGTCGATATACTGCTGGCGGCCGGAGACGATGTCGTCCGCGTCGGCGCGGTTGCCGTGCTTGCCGATATAGCGGTACTCGTGCTCGCTGACCTTGACGTCCTTTTTCATCTCTTCAAACATGATTACACCGCCTCCCCGTTGATCTGATGAATAAAGCCCATGACGGTACGGATGACCTGATAATGGCTGATGCAGCGGCAATAATTGCCGGAGAGCGCCTCCGTCAGCTCCTCCTCCGTCGGATTCGGGTTCTTATCCAGCAGCGCCCTCGTGCTCATGATGATGCCCGGCGTGCAGTAGCCGCACTGGAACGCGGAGTTGTCCGCGAACGCGCGCTGAAGCGGGCTGAGCTCGCCCGTCACCGGATCGCAGAGCCCCTCCAGCGTGGTGACGCTGCTGCCGTCGCAGTCCGCGGTCAGCAGCATGCAGGAGGCGACCGCCTCGCCGTCCACAATCACCGTGCAGCAGCCGCAGGCCCCATGCTCACAGCTGCGCTTTGCCGCAGTCAGCCCCAGCTTATCGCGCAGCGTATCCAGCAGTGTCTCCGACGGAGCGACGCAGCCCTCGTCATCGCTGATGATAAAGCGCCTGAGCTTTCCATTGATCGTGATATTCACCCTTTTGATCACATCATTCATCCTGTCCATACCTCCCATAGCGATCATTTTGGTGTATTCATTTTATCAGTCCGGGAGGGCAAAAAAAATTCGTCCGGCTAACAATGTGATCCAGCGCAACCCTGTCACAATTGTATCAACTGTTCATCGCAGGGAAGTCAAAAAGCGGCCAGTGGCCGCTCCCACTTCCGAAGCACTTCACTCTCCAAAGTGTTTCTGTGCTCGCTGCCCGGTTTTTCACGCAATTTCCTAATAAAGCAAAAAAGGCGCAAAAAAGGACTGCCGGGCTGATTCCAAACATTCCAAGCAGGCAATTCTGCAAGCAAATCCGGCGGCAGCAGATGATACCCGCCGGCGCAAATCCCTGTTTTTTCTTAGAATATCCGGATTCTCAGCCTGACAGCCCCTCCTGTGATGCGTATTCAGTGCGGCTTGGCAAATGCGAATTCACTGTGCCGCCTGAAACAGCGCCAGCAGCGTTTCGCTGCCCGCCGCGCGCAGCTCGCCGAGCCACGCCTCATAGTTTTCATCCGTCAGCTCGAGCTCGCCCGTCGCAAAGCGGGCGATGCCCTTGTCCACGAGCGCGCCCAATGTGACGTTCAGCTCGTCGGCCTGCGCCTGCGCGTCTTCGTCAAGGCCATACGCGGGCGTCACCCTCTCGCTCACCGCGCGCACACGCTCATTGCACGCAAACACATGCCGGTCGATCTCGCTGTCCACGCTGCTGATAAACGCCCCCGGATAGATGCCGGGCATCGCCGCGCCGGTGTACATAAGCACATCGGACCGGATGTCGTTTACGCCGCGCAGCGCATCGGTCACAAACGTCCAGCAGCCGTTTTCATCGACGACGTAATCCTCGCCCTCGACACCGGCGTAGCCTAGCAGCGCACCCTCCTCGGCGTACAGCGCATCCACCCAGCGCAGCGCGGCCGCAGGATCGTCACAGGCGCTCGTCACCGCGAAGCAGCCCGTCCAAACCGCCCCCAGCAGATCGCGCCAGCGGATGGTGCCGTCCGGCCCGGCCATCAGAAGCGGCTCATAGTCGGTGACCGCCGCCGCGGGCACATGCGTGTACGGTGTCATGGTCACCAGCAGGCCGCTTGTCACCGTCTCGTCGTCATCGGAGGAAAGCGTCATCGTACTGTGCACATTGGTAAACGCCGTTCCGGGCAGGATTCCCCGCTGCGTCCAGTCCCGCAGCAGGGCGATGAATTCGCGGTATGCCGGCAGCTCCGGCGCAAAGACGAGCGATCCCTCCTCATCCCGCGCCAGATTATAGTCGTCCGCCACGATGCCAAAGTACGGCAGCAACCAGCGCATCTCAAAGACGCCCGTCAGATCGGCCGCCGCCTCGTCGTGCTTGCCGTTGCCGTTCGGGTCGCCCTCCTCCATCGCCGCCAGCGCGCCGGTGAGCTCGTCCACCGTGGCGGGCATCCCAAGCCCCAGCTTTTCCAGCCAGGCGCGGTTGATCCACACGCAGACCTGCCGCTCCGTCTCGTTGATGAGCGGCAGCGACGCGATGCGGCCGTCGCCAAGCGCGATGGTTTCCATCCAGTCGGGATGTGCCGCCAGCAGCGCGCTCAAATTGGGCATATTCTCCTCAATCAGCGGCGCCAGATCGATCAGCGCGCCGTTGTCAAGCAGCTCCCGCTCCTGCTGGCGGGTGAGGTTTGCCTTGAACAGCACATCGGCAGGGATGTCCCCCTGCGCCATGCCCGCAAGCAGCGCCTGATATTCCTTTTCATCGGTCACGCCGCGCGCCTGCACCTCTACGCCCGTGAGCGCCTGCATGCGGGAAAAAAACAGGCTCGTCTCCCACGATCTGCTCACCGTCTCGGTCTCCAGGCCCGTCACCGTCAGCGCCTGCGCGCCCGCGGCAGACAGACACATGAAAAGCGCCATCATCATCGCAACTGTTTTTTTCATACCGGCCTCCGTGCTTGATTCGTTGATATCGATTATATCACAATCGGCCGCCGATAGAAAGAGTGATTCCCGCACGGTCAGGGCAGACTATTTTAAAAAGTCGCGCCATAGACTGGGGTGATCCATGGACGGAGGGGGAAGCAACTTGCTTGACAAGCTATATGCCGCCTGGCGCGCGCGGCGCGTTTTGCTCGTGGGCGGACCGGACAGACAGAGCCAGTGGATGCAGACGTTTTTGGAGGAGCTCGGCGCAAAGCCCGCGCGCATCGCGCCCGGGGCCAGCGCGGAGATGCTCTGCCGCGCCATGAGCGAGGCGCGCATCAGCGCGGTGATCGTGCCCAAGGCGCACGCCCTGGCGGCGGAGGATGACCTCATCGCACAGCTGACGGCGCTGCGCACGCTGCTGACCGAGGCGCGTGAGGCGGGCGTGCCGCTGGTGATGCTCCTGTCGGACGCGGACGTCTACCGCGCCCAGCAGCACCCGTGGTATGCCCGCGAGGACGATCTGACCGGCGGCGAGACGCAGTGCGGGCTCATCCAGTCGATCCTGCAGCTCTATGCCGACGGCGTTTCCCGCGCGCTGATGGGCGACGCGGTCAGCGTCCAGTGCGTGCGCCACATGCCCTGCCTGGACGGAGGCCATCCGTCCGTCGCGCAGTATGGCGCCTGGTGCGAAGCGCTGCTCTCCGGCGAGCTGGTGGGCGTCGAGCATCCGGCGATGCAGGGCGTATTCCTGCATCCACTCGACGTCATCTGCGGCGCGCTGAGCCTGGGCGCGCGCTTCTTCTCGGGTGAGGAACCGCGCACCGGTATATTCAACCTCGGCGCGGGGCCGCACAATCTCTGCGCCAACCGCAGCGCCGCTCTCCGCCTCATCAGCCGCGGGGGCGGCACACGCCCCATCTGTGAGAGCGATCCGCCGCTCGGCGCTATCCCGCCGCTGCTCGACGGCTCGCGCGTTCGGCTTTTGTGCGGCGTGCGCAGCCTGATCTCCGGAGACGAGGCGCTCTCCATGCTGCTTGACGTCATGCGCGCCGCGCAGGAGAGCGCGGACGCGGAAAGCGCCGAGATCAAGGCACAGACGCAGCGATACATCACCCTGATGTCGTAAAGCTCCGGATGACAAAAGGGGCGTCAGGCCCATTCCGAGCATTCTAAGGAAGCAGTTTTTTAATCAAGGCTTCATGCGCTTGGGGCCCTGTTCGGGAAACCGGCATGGCTGCGCTTCCAGCGTTCCCTGCTCTTCCCGGCGTCCCGCCCGCCTCCATCCGCCAACCTTGGGGGATCTGCGTCTTGCCCGTTTTCGCCGCCGGCGGCGACAAGATGCGCACGGCGGCAGGCCCCAGTGCCCCGACAAAAGGCTCTCCGTTTCCATCTGTCCGCTTCCGTCACCGACGGCGGCAGATGGAAACCTTTTTTAGCCTTCGGCCGCAAACGCTTAGCTTTTTCTTAGAATATCCGGATTCCTGACCTGACAGCCCTCAAATTGCCCATGCGCATCACCGCGATCCACGGCATGCCCTGCTCTTCACCTTTGCCGGAATACTTTCTCCCCTCCGGGGGAAGAAAAACCTTTCTTTCGGCTGTCAGGGCCTTATCCCCTGCCGGACGGTACAAGCCTTCTGACGACCGAACCCACCAATTCCTTTTCCTCAGCGTTCATCGCCAGGAAGTAGACGCAGACCGTGTACACCACGCAGTACGGAAGCGCAAAGCTCGCCACGCCGCCATATCCCGTGAACTCATGCAGGCGCACGGCCAGCATGCCCAGCAGCGCGGCGGGCACGATGGCCGGCACGATGCTCAGGATACTCTTCCAGAAATAGCGCATATCAAGGCCAATGTGCCTATGATAGTACCAGTTCATCACCAGGCCGTTGCCGATCAGGAGCGTGACGGCAGTGCCCAGCGCGCAGCCCAGCCCTTCATAACGGTAGCCAAGGGGAATGGAGACGATCACATTTCCAAGCGCCATAAAGAAGTATACCTTGGAACGGAACTGGTGCATGTTTTTGGCGCGCTGGATCTCGATGCCCAGATTCTGAATCAGCGGAATCGTCACGGGAATCATCAGCATCAGCGCGATGGGGAACGCCCCCTCGTACTCCCCGCCTCCCCAGGCTTCGACAAACGGCTCACCGACAAATATGAAGCCCGTGAGAACCAGCATCAGCAGCATAAACTGGATTCGCCCCACGCGCGTGAACAGCCGCGTCAGCGCCGAATCCCCCTCTCCCCTTGCGACGATGCGGTTGATCTGCGGGGTGAATACGCCGGAGATCGATGTGGAGAGCGTCATGTAATACCTGTGAATCTGTGAGCCCGCGCCATAGATGGCCGTGGCCGTCGTGCCGCTGATGATGCCCAGCAGCGTGGTATCGACCGTCCAGTTGATCTGATCGATGATCATGTTCAGGAAGATGAAGAAGGAGAAGCCGCCCATCTCCCGCAGCAGCGCAAAATCAAATCGCCCAAAGGTCAGCCGCATGTTCAGCCGGCGCATGCAGTACAGGATGTTAAACGCATCCGTAACCGCGCTGAGCACAAGCGTCACCACCACCAGCGAGATCGAGCCAAAGCCGGCCAGCAGCATCGGCAGCATCACAATCGGGTTGAGCACCGTGCGGATCATGCTGATCACGCGCTGGAAGAAGAAGCGCTCCTTCGCCGTGATGTAGCTGGAAAACACGCTGCACGGGAAGGATACGGCGATATTGATCACCAGCAGCGCCATCAGCACGCGCGCCGTCTCGATCTCCTGCGGCGTAAGCTTGGCATGGAAGATGTTGTGCACATTGGCCACAAGCACGCCGCCCACCAGCAGGCTCAGCGCACCGATGACCAGGAAGATCACCATGAACATGCCGTTGATGCGCGCCACGCCGTCCTCGCCGTCTTCGGCCGCGGCGCGGGCGTAATAGCGCACGTAAGCGCTGCCCAGGCCAAAGCTCATCAGGCTGAGGTTGGAGATAAAGCCGTTGACCAGCGTATACAGGCCGTACTCGCTCTGCCCCAGCAGCCTGAGCATCACCGGCGTATACACCAGAGAAATCACCGTGGAGAGCACCGTCTGCCCGTAGGAAAGCAGCACGCCCGCCTTCTTTTGATTCATAAACGCTCCTTCACCGGGCCCGCGCCCGCCATGTATACAGAATATATTTAGTGTACCCGTTTTGCGCGCATTTTTCAAGATGGAATCCCGCGCGCCCAATCGTCCTGCGCGCGAAGGGGCTCTCAGGAATGTGACAAATTGTGAAAACAGATGAATTTCCCGTCATTTCGTGCTATAATGCTCGTGTTTTCAAACGCAAACAAACATGCTGTTGGAGGACGTTATGATCAATGCCGCGGCCCTTGACGCCTATCTGACGCGCTGGGCAAACAAAAAGAATTTGGCGGGCGTATGCGCCTGCATCATGGGGCCGAACGGCCCCGCTTACGCCTGGAACCACGGTTTCCGGGACGCCGCCTTGTCCGTCCCTGTCGACGGGGAGACGATGTTCGGCATCGCCTCAATGAGCAAATCGCTGACCGCACTGTGCCTGTGCATCCTCGAATGCGAGGGCAGGCTGCGCCTTGACGACCCTGTATGCGACTATCTGCCGTCATTCTCCCTGGCCGGCCAGCCGCGCGAGGCCGTGACCCTTCGCCATCTGGCCATGCACACCGCCGGCATCCCGCCGATGGAGCCGCTCGAGTGGTCCATCGCCATGAATAGCCCTGGCCGCAGCGAAAGCGAATGGCTTTCGGAGATGAAGCGCACCGCGCCCTGCGCCATGGATACCATCGATCAGGTGATCCGCTACATCGCCGCGTGCGGCTATTCCACGCTGGGCGCGCCGGGCGAGGTCATGAGCTATTCAAACGAGGGCTACGCCCTGCTCTCCTACGTCGTGGACAGGGCTGCCGGCATGCCGCTTGAGCGGTTCATGGCCGAGCGCATCTTTGCGCCCCTTGGCATGACCCGCTCGATCCTGGACAACGGCATCGACGAAGCCCGCGCCCTCTCCGGCGGCAACATCACCTCGCTGTTTGAAATCGAAAACGGCGTGCGCACCTGCGACGACTGCTGGAGCATCCTGCCGCCGTTCCGCGGCTGCGCGATGGTCAAGTCGACGGCGCGCGACATGGCCGTCTACTATCGCGCGCTGGCCAGCATGGGCATGCACGAGGGCCGTCAGGCGATTCCCGCGCGCGCCGTCGATCTGCTCATCGGCCGCTACCATCCCGTTTCGCCGCTGGCAACCATGTGTCTGGGCCTTTACAAGCGCGAAAAGGCCGGTCACGTCATCTGCGAGCACTCCGGCGCGCTGCACGGCATATCCACCAAGGGCGGGCTGCTGCTCGGGGAGGGATACGGCTTTGCCGTGCTGTGCAACCAGGGCGACGAGGATATGGACGAGCTCATGTGGGGCATGTACAACGCCGTTATGGGACTGCCGCTCGACGAAAGCCACCAGTGGTTCGTTCCCGTCGGATACGAGTTCAGCGAGCCGCAGATGCTGCGCGGCCGCTACATCGGCCACGAAGGCGTGCCCTGCATCCTGCGCGTGCACGATCAGGACGGCCATCTCAGCGGCCGGCGCGACGGCGATTCCTTCATCCTGGCCTACTGCGGCGGCACACGCTTCCTGGCGCTGCGCACGGAGGAACCCGGTACCGTCCTGTGCAGGCTGGAGTTTCTCATCCGCGGCGGGCGCGCCTGGGGCGTGCGGTGCGGCACCCGCGTATTTGAGCGCGACTGACAGGAGGATCACCATGAATATCACCTGGGATGCGGGCAGCTATACCCGCAATTTCTCCTTCGTTCATCAATACGGCGAGGATGTGCTCGCTCTGGTCGACGCCGGGCCGGGCAGCTTCGCGGTCGATCTGGGCTGCGGCAACGGCGCACTCACCGAAGCGCTGGCCCAGCGCGGTTACCGCGTGCTGGGCGTGGATGCTTCCGCGCAGATGCTCGACACCGCGCGCAAATTGCACCCGGATCTTTCTTTCATGCATGGGGACGCGACCTCGTTTTCTCTCGGCCAAAAGGCGGACGTGATCTTCTCCAACGCCGTCTTCCATTGGATCGATGCGGACAAGCAGGCGCTTCTGCTCTCCAACATCGCCCGGCAGCTCGCACCCGGCGGGCAACTCGTCTGCGAATTCGGCGGCTACGGCTGTGCGGAGCACGTGCACGCCGCATTGGAGCGCGCCTTTGCCGCGCGCGGTCTTTCCTATCCTCGCGTGTTCTACTTTCCAACCATCGGCCAGTACGCGCCGATGATGGAGGCAGCCGGGCTGCGCGTCGTCTATGCCGCGCTGTTTGACCGGCCCACGCCGCAGAAGGGCCCGGACGGACTGAGGGACTGGATTCACATGTTTGTCAAGACGCCGTTTGAGGGCCTCGCGCCGGACGTTCGGGAGGACATCATCACCGAAGCCGTGAACGGCCTGCGCGGCGAGCTTCTGCGGGAGGACGGCGTCTGGATCGTCGACTATGTGCGCATCCGGCTCAAAGCCATCCGCATATGAGCGCATAGGCGCTCATAATTGCAGCAGTCAATGAATTGTTCAACGTCCTCCACGGGTCTTTCATCAGTTTCAAAGTGTCGAAGATAGGGCAATCCTGTTTTTGATTGACGCGCCTGTCCGTCACGGATCATTGCACCGTTCTCCATCATCTTGGGCAAACATGCGCCTGCCGCCGACTCCGCTGAAGGAGGATGGCGTCCCTCGCGCCACGTTCGCTTCGCTCCCGTCAGAAGATTTTGAAATAACGATTCCTCACTTTTCAAGCGCAAGCTCTATCGCCCAGTCCGGCGGTCCTTCCCGGCGAAGCAGAATCAGCGTCGCCGTCTCCGGCCAGCCGTCCTCCGGCGGATCAAACACGACGGTGAACCGCGCGCCGCCGTCCGCATCCTCAAAGCGTCCCGCATAGCGTGTGCCCGGCAGCTCACGCTCCAGAGCATCCTCGGCGTATGGGAAATCATCCAGCGTCTTTTCAAGCGTCCGCGCATCCACGCCCTCGACAAGCAGCGTCACCTCGCCGCGAATCGGAGAAAAGGCCGCGCTTTCCAGCAGGATGCTCTGTCCCTGAGCCTCGGCCGCAACGAGCGACGCGCTGCGTGCCGTTCCCTGCGGCACATTGGCAGAGATCGTGAAATCCAGCGTGGGCTGCACGCGGCTGTCCGCAGATTCGCGCGGCAGCAGCGGCAAGCCGATCATCAGCGCCTGCGCGCCGCTCACATCCACGCCCCATTCTCCCAGGTTGGTCTGAAGATAGTACAGCACCGCACCGTCGTCGCCCAGCACTTCGCTCATCTCGTCGATGTATGCCGTCTGCCCGTTCACCAGGATGTAATCGCACATGTGCACGCCGTCCTGCTCCGCGCCGGGCACGACGTATGAGCCGCCATCCTCCTGTACATCGCCCTCAAGCGGCGTAATCGCATACATCACGCGCAGCTCGCCGCCATCAAACGCCGCCTCTCGCACCTCCACGGCGCAGTGGTCAAACTTTGCGGTTGCCAGCGTGCCGGCCGTCACCAGCGCCTCGGCCCCGCCCAGCGCGGCCGCCGGTTCACCGCTTTGCAGCGCGAAATTCAGCACGCCGTGCGTAACGCCGTAGGCCGCAGCTCCCGCCGTGCACAGGGCCAGCAGCAGCGCCGCAGCCGCCATATATCGCGCCATCCTTTTCTTTTTCATGGTTTTTCCCCGAATCTGCGTCATCAGCGCGTCATGCAGCGCATTCTCCCGCGCCTTCAGCTCCTCCTTGTCCTCCTCGGACAGCAGCGTCAGTGCGCAGTCCGCCGCCAGCGCGCAGTCCGCCTGCTCCGCGGGCAGGGAGATCTGCCAGCGCAGCAGCGCCTCCACATCCGCCCGTTCAAGCGCTCCCGACGCGCACAGGGCCGCCAATTTTTCCATTCTCGTCATATTCATCCTCCTCGCTTGCCCGCCAGCACAAGCAGCACCAGCGTCGTGCCGAACAGATCGCTCCTGCGCAGCAGCGCGCGCCTCATGCGCTGCAGCCTGCGGTATATGCCGCTCTCCGTCAATCCCGTTTGACCGGTCAGCTCCCGCACCGAACGGTCTTCCAGCGCATAGGCCAGAAACAGCTTCGCATTTTCCTCGCCCAGCACCTCCCGCAGCGCATCCTTCCTGGCCTCCATCAAAAGCTGCCGTTCCGGGGTCATCTCGCCGCCGGCCCATTCCAGTTCGGGCGCTTCATCCAATGAAAATGCCAGATGCGCGCGCCGCCGCCTTGCCTTGTTTCCCAGGCTCTGTATGCGGTACTTCAGCGCCTGCATCAGCCAGCCGCCCGCGTTGGGGTGGATCATCAGCTCCCTGCGATGCTCCCATGCCAGCAAAAACACGTCCTGCACGACATCCGTTACCGCATCCGCGTTCTCCGTCAGCATGCAGCGTCCCATGGCCAGCAGCGCCTGCTCATGCCGCGCGTACAGCCTCTCAAACCATTGCACATCGTTCATGCCGCACCTCACCAGGTCATAACCTTGGGCGCGTATTTCCTCTGTGTGGAATCGTCCCACGGATCGTAGGCCTCGCCGGTCTGCGCGTTGATCATCAGCATTACATGCCCCCAGCTATGCTTGCGATAGTTGTAAACTTCCCCGTTCAGCTCGGTTTCTGGATATTCGGAATAATCGCGTCCCGTGCCGGATGCATAGCAGCACTCCACCAACCACACAGGCGTCGCCAGAAACGGCATCTTCATTCCCTCCGCAAATTCCTTTTGGGTGTTTGGATAGTCCACGGACGGATCGAGCCAGTAAACCCAGCCCAGATACATCGCGTAGACGTGCTGTACCTTGTCACGGTCGATGAGGTTTTCCACCGTCTGTTGAATCTGGTCAAAGCTGAGCAGCGGCACATCCTCCTGCACGACCTCTTTGATGGAATATCCCCTGCCATACAGCATAAATACATCGTCAGACACATAACGCATCAGCTCCACGCCGTTGCAGGTATTGCTCAAAAGATTATCCTTGTATCTCAAGGAATATCCCTGACGGAATTTCGGCCCGCCCAGCATCGGAATGCCGTTCACCGACAATATGGCGTGCACATCATACGAGCCCATGCCCGTGTGTTCTCCCAAATCAAGCGGCTCTCCCGCCTGATATCGGCCATCCCGCTTCACAAGCTCGGACGGCGTGGTGTTAACTCCGGCCTGATCGATCAGAATGTCATATTCTTCCCCATAGATTTCCTTCACCAGGCTTTCAAGCCTGTTTGCCACATCCGCGAGGGAAGCATTTTGATTCTCCGCATAGATGGAAGAACCATCCACCTTCGGATTCTCCTCCCAAAGATGGAAATACACGCTCTTCTCCTCGCCAACGGAGTAAAGGCGCCCCGATTTCTTCAGTTGCTCCCCCTGAGCTTCAATCAAATCTAACCTTTTGATTTTCACTGTAGCGCTGTCCTTCTTCAGATTGTCCGCATACGGTGCAAGCGCCTCCTCGCTTAAATCGCTGCGCGCCACGCGCACCACGGGGAATGTATCAGCCGTGGGCATGAGGATCGGCGCATGGAAGCTCACCGTGCGCCCTTTTCTGTTGATGTATTCCCCTTGCCAATAGGCCGGGGTTTGCTCCCGAAGCTCCGCGATATTCATCGTGGGTTCCGCGGCCCGTGCCGTCAGGGGCAGCAGCATAGCAACCGCCAGCGCCGGCAACACGCATTTTTTGATGTGTTTCATCAGACATGACCTCCTCATTTCTCATGATGGGATTCGCATTTGAATAACCCTTCACCTGTACTATGCCGCCGGGCCGCCAAAATTGGACAGCATTTTCCTAAATATACAATTATGCCGCCGCGGGAATTTCCCGCGGCGGCTACTTTATGAAAGATAGTGTACACCCTTACGCCATCAGCGCCTTGCAGGCATCGACCAGCGCGGCGTTCTCCGCGGCGGAATCGGCCGCTTCCTTCGCGTTGGTGTTGACGTAGAGCTTGATCTTGGGTTCCGTGCCGGACGGACGGATGCAGACCCATGCGCCGCCCTCCAGTTCGAAGTAGAGCACGTCGCTCTTGGGCAGGCCGGCGGGTGTGACGCTGCCGTCGGCGTCCTTGCGCGTGCCGGCGAGATAGTCGCGCACGGCGAGAACCTTCTTGCCCGCCAGCTCCTTGGGTGCGTCTGCGCGAAGGCCCTTCATGATGCTCTGCATCTTCGCGACGCCGTCCTTGCCCGGCAGCGTGACAGAGACGACCTTCTCCACATAATAGCCGTAGGTTTTGTAGATCTCCTGGAGGATATCGTAGAGCGTCTTGCCCTGGGTCTTGGCCCAGGCGGCGGCCTCGGCGATCAGCAGGGAGGCGTTGACACCGTCCTTGTCGCGCACGAAGGTGGAGGACAGGAAGCCGTAGCTCTCCTCAAAGCCGAAGACGAAGGTGTGATCGCCCTTGTCCTGGAACTGCTGGATCTTCTCCGCGATCCACTTGAAGCCGGTCAGCGTGTCAAAGCAGACAAGGCCGAAGCTCTCGGCGATCTTGCGCGCCAGCTCGGTGGAGACGACGGACTTGACGACGGCGCCGTTTTTCGGGATGGTGCCCAGCGCCTCGCGGCTCTTGAGGATGTAATACAGCAGCGTGCAGCCGATCTGGTTGCCGGTCATCAGGTAATACTTGCCCTCGTCATCCTTGACGGCGATGCCCACGCGGTCGCAGTCCGGATCGGTGCCGAAGATGCAGTCTGCGCCGACCTCGTCCGCCAGCTTCATGGCCATGGCAAACGCAGCCGGGTCCTCGGGATTAGGCACCTTGATGGTGGAGAAGTTCGGATCGGGCAGCTCCTGCTCCTTGACGATATAGACGTTTTCGATGCCGATCTCTTTGAGGATGCGGCGGACGGGCTTGTTGCCGGAGCCGTGCAGCGGCGTGTAGACGATCTTGAGCTCCTTGCCGGCGGTCTGCATCAGCTCGGGCTGGACGGAAAGCGTCTTAACGTCGGCGATGTAGTCGTCGTCAATCTCCTTTTTGCCGATAATTTGAAGCAGGCCGGCCTCCTTGGCCGCGGCCTCATCCATCTCCACCGCGTCTTGATAGCGGTTGCCGCGGATGAGCTTCAGCACCTGGTCGGCGTACTCCGGCGGCATCTGCGCGCCGTCCTCCCAGTATACCTTGTAGCCGTTGTACTGCGGCGGATTGTGGCTGGCCGTGATGACGATACCGGCGATGGCATGCAGATGCCGCACCGCGTAGGACAGCACAGGCACCGGGCGCAGCTCGTCAAACAGATAGGCGTGGATGCCCTCATGGCACAGCACGAGCGCGGAGGCCTTTGCAAACTCCGGGCTCATGCGGCGGGAGTCGTAAGCGATGACCACGCCGCGCTGCTTATAGGCGGGGTCCTGGCTGTTGATGTAGTCCGCAAAGCCCTTGGTAGCCCGGCGCACATTGTACAGGTTCATGCGGTTGGTACCCGCGCCGAGCACGCCGCGCATGCCCGCGGTGCCGAAGGACAGCTCGGTATAGAAGCGATCCTCGATTTCCTTTTCGTCGCCCTCAAGCGCCTTGAGCTCATCGACCGTTGCCTGGTCGTCAGCGAAATCGCGCAGCCAAGCCTCGTATTGTTCACGATACGTCATTTGCTTCTTCCTCCATGCGTTTTTTATCCACGGCTGTGGATATCTCTGCTTCAATTATAATGCAAAACGCACTATTTTTAAAGAGGAATCGCACCGTTTTTTGTCTTTTCTTCCTGTTTCTCCCTTGTTTCCGCTGCTCCCTTTGGCTATAATAGGCGTGAGATCACGCTTGAGGAGGTACACGCATGCAGACCACATGGGACTTGTCCGTCTTTTACGACGGTTTTGACGATCTTTCCTTTACTTCCGACCTTGCCGCCCTGCCCTTGCGCATCGCCGCGCTCACAAAGGCCATCGGCGAGGACGCGCCCGACGACGCCGAAAAGCTGCGCGGCCTGATCGCGCAGATGGAGGATATCTGCGCAAGGTTTGAACGTTTGAGCATGATGACCCAGATGACGCTGGCCTGCGACGCAGCGCATCCCGCCGCGAACGCCGCCATGACGCCGCTGATGCGCGCCGGCATGGCCTATGAGCAGGCAAAGAGCGCCTTTGCGCGCTATCTCGCGGCGATTGACGATCTGGATGCGTTGATTGAAGGCGACGCGGTGCTCGCCGCGAACGGCTTTGCGCTGCGCGAGACCGCCGAAAGCGCCCGCCATCTGCTCGATCCCGCGCTAGAAGGGCCGGTTCTGCGGATGCAGCTCTCCGGCGGCGAGGCGTTCTCCCAGCTGCGCGACAAGCTCGACGCCACGCTGCTCGTCGACTATCGCGGGGAACAGCTGCCCCTGTCCGCCGTGCGCGCCCTGGCCTACGACGCGGACGCGGCTGTCCGCCGGGACGCCTATAAGGCGGAGCTCGCTGCCTACGCCAAGATCGAACTGCCGATGGCCGCCTGCCTGAACAGCATCAAGGCCGAGGGGCAGACGATGGCCGAGCTCAAGGGCTACGAAGACGTGCTCACCATGACGCTGAGCGAATCCCGCATGGACGCAAAGACGCTTGAGGCCATGTGGACGGCCATCCGCGGCGCGCTGCCGGAGCTGCGCGCCTATCTGCGCGCCAAGGGGCGTCTGCTCGGGCACGAAAACGGCCTGCCGTTCTACGATCTCTTCGCCCCGATCGGCTCCAGCACCCGCACCTATACGATCGAGGAAGCGCGCGACCTGCTGCTCTCCGTCTTCGGCGAGTTCTGCCCAGAGATGAGCGGCATGATGGCGCAGGCGTTTGACGAACGCTGGATCGACGTCTATCCCCGCAGCGGCAAGACCGGCGGCGCATTCTGCGAGGGCAGTTACGCGCTTAACATCAGCCGCATCCTCACCAATTTCGCGGGCAGCCTTTCGGATGTCAGCACGCTGGCGCACGAGCTGGGCCACGCCTTCAACAACCGCATGCTCCGCCGCGTGCCGCGCCTGATGACCGAAACCCCCATGCCGCTGGCGGAGACGGCCTCCACCTTCAACGAAACGCTGCTCTCCGCCGTGCTGCGCGGCCGCGCCGCGCGCGAGGAGGAGCTGATGCTGCTGGACGCCAGCCTGAGCGAAAACCTGCAAACGCTGGTGGACATCTACTCCCGCTTCCTCTTCGAGCAGAAGGTCGTGGAGGCGCAGGCGGATCACCCGCTGAGCGCCCCCGAGCTCAAGGAGACGATGCTCTGGGCGCAGGAGCAAACCTACGGCGACGGGCTTGATCCCGCGCTGCGTCACCCGTATATGTGGGCCTGCAAGAGCCATTACTATTCCACCGGCGAGCACTTCTACAACTTCCCATACGCCTTTGGCTGCCTGTTCGCGCGCGGCCTCTATGCGCGATACGAGAAGGAGGGCGCGTCCTTCGTGCCGGTCTACTGCGATCTGCTCTCGCGCTTTGGCAGCGGCACGATCGAGGACGTCGCCGCCAGCGTGGGGATCGACGTGCGCAGCGCCGATTTCTGGCAGGGCGCCGTAGAGAGCATCGTGCAGGAAGTTAGGCGCTTCGTCGAGCTGTCGAAATAACCGCGGGCTCCCCTTGCGCGCACCTTGCAATTTCTCCCCGTCCTGTGCTATACTATGTCGTAGCAGCAGACGGGGAGGGAATCGCATGGCGCGCGCAAAGGGCATCAAGCCCATGGCCCAAAACAGAAAAGCGTTCCACGATTACTTCGTCGAGGAGCGCATCGAATGCGGCATGGAGCTGCACGGCACCGAGGTCAAAAGCATGCGCCAGGGCCGCATGAATCTCAAGGAGAGCTTTGCCATCGTCAAAGACGGCGAGGTTCTTGTCTGCGGCATGCACATCAGCCCGTACGAGCAGGGCAATATCTTCAACACCGATCCGCTGCGGCAAAAAAAGCTGCTTTTGCACAAGAGCCAGATTCGCCATCTGGCGCAGGAATCCGGCAAGATGGGCTATTCGCTCATTCCGCTTCAGGTCTACCTCAAGGACGGCCGTTTCAAGCTGGAGCTGGGGCTTTGCAAGGGCAAAAAGCTGCACGACAAGCGCGACGATATCGCCGCGCGCGACGCTCAGCGCGAAATACAGCGCGCGCTGCGCTCAAGGAACCGCGGAGAATAAACCGCTGTCCGTCTCAATTATGGGGGTGTACTGGTTTCGACGGGATTGTGGGCGGCCAGGTAAGCGAGCCGTGGCCCCGGGCCACGTAAAAACCGGGAAATTAAAAATTAACTGACAATAACGATTATTGCCTCGCGGCCTGATTAGGCTGCGCGTCGGCCCGGTGATCCCGCTGCACCGGAACCCGGCGTCATTTAGCGGGCCATGACCATGCCTAAGCTTTGCCGCATGGCCACATCATGAAGCTACTGAATCCTTAAGCCTGTCTGCGGGCGTCTGGACGAGGGAATTTTAAATCACAGACTGCGCTCGGAGAAAACTTGGCAGTCGCTTTTTCGGACAGGGGTTCGATTCCCCTCACCTCCACCAAATTTGTCTGAAAACCACGGTTTTCAGGCTTTTTTATTTGATATTTTGCTTAAAGTTCGGTCATCCCCCGG